>JBIISL010000090.1:0-3034 GCA_044341035.1 Ilumatobacteraceae bacterium
CAACTGCTGCACCAACAACAACTGCTGCACCAACAACAACTGCTGCACCAACAACAACTGCTGCACCAACAACAACTGCTGCACCAACAACAACTGCTGCACCAACAACAACTGCTGCACCAACAACAACTGCTGCACCAACAACGACTGTTGCGCCTACAACAACTGTTGCTTTGACGTGTGCAGCTGGTGGTGCGTGTGTTGTCGGCAATACAGGACCAGGTGGCGGGACGGTTTACTATGTCGCTTCTTCTGATTTCACCTCTACTGGTTCTGCTTGCGGTACTGCATGTAAGTATTTAGAAGTTGCACCTGTTGGGTGGATAACAGCTTCTACGCCTGCGGGGCAAACTAATTGTGTTGACGGGATTGCGGGCACAAGTTCAGCTGACCCGGGGTGTGAATGGTCAGGCAACAACAGTGACGCAATCGGTTCAACGGGAACAGGAATCGGTACTGGCTATGGGAATACTTCAGCGATGATCAGCCAAAACGACACTCCGGGGAAAGCAGGAACTGTTGCCCGCGCATTTCGAGGTGGAGGTAAAACCGACTGGTTTTTGCCATCGAGAGACGAACTGAACGCGTTATGTAAATGGGCGTTTAACGACACGGTGAATGCGATCTGCAACAACAATGGTTCCGGCGGTTTGTCGTTAACGAATGGCAATTTTGCTTCTGGCTACTATTGGACCTCGTCAGAGACGAGCGTGGCCTCCGAGGCGAGGGACCAGTACTTCTACTTCCTCTCAGGGGCCCAGAACTTCGACAGTAAGAGTGTCACAAGTTACGTGCGTCCGGTGCGGGCCTTTTAACTGTGTAGCAATTCATCGCCGTACGTGACGGCGTTATTCGCAAGAACTAAGTAACACCTGCGCCAACGCGCAGACCTATCAATGGTGGAGCTGAGGGATGTCCCACCATTCCCTTTGTAATGCTGACGGAACACCATCGGCAAGGCAGATTTGCCTCATGACACTGTCAGTAGCGGCGTTGACGATGCAATACGACAAAGCCAAATGACAATGCCAGCAAGGCGAGAGATGCCACAGGCCACGGGTTTGTCCCGGTCACTGGCAAATCCTTCGATTGCTGTTGCGCTACTACCGGTTCAAGGACGGTCGTCGTCGTCGTTGAACTTGTGCTCGTTGAACTTGTGCTTGTTGAACTTGTGCTTGTTGAACTTGTACTTGTTGAACTTGTAGTCGTTGAAGTCGGTGCAGGTAATAGGGTCCACTGTGCGTGGAGCACCATGTCATTCGCGAAATCAAACGAAGCTTGATCGGAGAATGGAGTGCCGCCAGTTCCCGAGGAAGTTGTGTGCCATCCATTGAAGGTGTACCCAGTCCGTGTGAACGCGTTCGAATAGAGCTGCGTTGCGGCGTCTGAGGTCTGTGCCGGCATCGTGCCTGTTCCGCCATTCGCGCGGAATTCAACAGATTTGCCAAGGACCGACTGAAGTAGCACTAGCTCAGAGGATGGAGTTCTTAGTTGATTTGATACCGCGACGTTGTCAAACTCAAATCCACCACCAATGAACTCAACTTTGGAAAATGAAATGGAACCACTCGCATACACGTTTAGGTAGGCATGGGAATAAATGTTGTCGTTGACACTGGTGAATGGCATTGAAGTTGGTGTCAACGAAGAATGGTCACTGGGCCTGCCGAAGTAATAGCCCTTTTTGTATTGCGATCCATCAATCGATGTGAGTACTTGGGTGCCGGGAAAAGGGTTTGGTGGCAGAACACTTGCTTCCACTTGGCCGCTCGTGTTCAACAATGAGTTGATGGTGCTTGATGTAAATGTTGCAGTGAGAACGTCGACCCCGCTGACTTTTGTGTAGAACTTGACCTGATTACCCGTACTTCCCGCTGACCACCAGAATCCGAGATATCTCACGTCATTTGATGGAAAACTCAGTGAAAGAACTTGGGAGCTCCATGCGGCGGCGAAGGTCGTTGCAGTTCCACCGACGGTGGGCTGGTCAGATGTAGTGTTGGCGCCCCCAAATTTAAAATCACCGTTTCCAGAGGCAACCGACGTACAGTCTCCAGAAAATGTCCCAACGTTGCTGGCTCCCAGGGTTGAGCAGAAATTTGATGTGTTGAAATCTTGGATTATGGCGTTCGTGTTCGATGGCGGACCTTGCACGAATGGTGGGGAAATATATGCGGTGACTCCATCGCCGGCAGCAGCAATGGCAACTCTGGGTGTCAGGGTGTCGAATGTTGCCAGGCTGTTGAGAGCGATTGCGCCAGTGATGGCTACAGCGAGTCCGAGGCGATGGGTAAGACGAAGTGATGGCATGAGTATTCCTCTCGTAACCATGATGCGAATGGAGGTGACAGATGCACTTTACCACTAGTAAAGACCCCAGCGGGCGGTCAAACTCGTGAATGTGGCTTGGCCAGGAGGCTGCATTGAAGGCGACTTCGGAGAAATGGGCGTGACTTAGGATGATGAGCACCATGACCGCCGACCTCAGCACACGAGACCGTCTCATTCAGGCTGCGATTTCCATTATCGAGACTGAGGGAGAGGCTGGAGTTCGCGTTGATCAGGTGGCGGCGTTGGCCGGCTTTACGAAGCCCGTGCTCTACGCTCACTTCGCTGACAAGGATGTGGTGATTGTGCATGCACAGTCCTTGCGCTATCGCCGATCCTTAGAGTCCGCCAGCCAAGGTGTGATTGCCGCCATCAGTCAAGTGAATTCGAAAGATGAGTTCGACGCTCGACTTGAGGAAGCGATTGCAAGTTTTGCCGATCCCGAGTCTCGTCATCAGCGCGGAGTCCGTAGCGAGGTGATTGGTTCGTCTGTATCGCGCCCCGATTTACGCGATGCAGTCGTGCTCGCAAACCGTGTTTACGTGTCTGGTCTTGCTGCAGAGATTGACCGATGGCGCAAAGAAGGATGGGTGAATCCGAGGTTCTCTTCAATTGAGCTCGCGGAATGGTGGGCAGTACAGGTGCACGGGCGGTATTTCGTCGAGGTGGATATCGAAGATCGCGAATTAAGTGAATGGGTGAACAT
>JBIISL010000081.1:0-4392 GCA_044341035.1 Ilumatobacteraceae bacterium
CGAACGGCCTGGCCAAAGTGTTGGCGGTAGAGCTCGTAGGTTCCGTCGATGAGATGAACAATCATGGTTCTTCAGTATCGCAGGCTTGGTTGTCGTTGCCGTCAAAACCCAATACCATTACGAATATGGGAAATGGTTGCGTGCGCAACTATCTCCCACTGATCCGAAAGGTCCATATATGCCTGCAGTTACCGCCGACACCCTCACGCTTCCCCGCATTGAAGCGCCAACCGTTCTTGCCCAAGACCGCCCACTCATTTCACTGACTACTGCCCCCAGTGGTTTCGAAGGCGAGGGCTTCCCAGTGCGCCGCGCATTTGCGGGCATTCCGAAAGAAGTACTTGATCCGTTCATCATGATGGACCAAATGGGTTCGGTTGATTACCCGCCGTATGAAGCGCGCGGAACTGACTGGCACCCACACCGTGGTTTTGAAACAGTCACGTACATCATGGATGGCGCGTTCATTCATCAAGACTCACATGGTGGTGGCGGAATCATTAAAGATGGTTCGACACAGTGGATGACCGCTGGTGGTGGCATCTTGCATATTGAGACTCCCCCAGAACAATTGGTAATTAGTGGTGGGTTATTTCATGGCTTGCAATTGTGGGTGAACTTACCTGCAGCCCAGAAAATGGTTTCACCTGCGTATCAAAACCTTGATGCAGATCAGGTGAAGTTGTTTACGACTCCTGATGCAGGAACATTGGTGCGCCTCATCGCGGGCAACATTGCCGGTATTCAGGGGCCTGGTTCCACGCGCACACCAATTGTTATGGCACACGCAACAATTCTTCCCGGATCACAAATGGTGCTTCCGTGGAATCCTGCATACAACGCCATTGCACACGTGGTGAAAGGTTCTGGCTTTGTCGGCATTGATCACCATTCATTCACTGTGGGGCAAACAGCTGTGTTCGGTACTGGTGATTCCATTACGTTGGCGGCATCACCGCATGAAGCACTTGATGTGATCTTGCTTGGTGGTCAACCTATTGGTGAGCCCGTGGAACAATATGGTCCGTTCGTAATGAACACGCGTGCAGAACTGCAACAAGCGATGGATGATTACCAACGCGGACGTTTAGGCACAGTTCCTTCAGGTGGCATCCAGCCGTATCGCGGTCCACGCAAATAATTAGGTGACTTGAGTCAGTCCGCCATCGACAACAAAGATTTGTCCGGTGACGTACTTATTACGTACCAATGCAAGAACAGCTTCTGCACAATCATCTGCGGTTGCTGAACGCTTCAATGGCGTTATCGCAGCAACTCCTGCATGTTGTGTTGCCCAATCTTTAGTCCACGGTGTTTCCACCAAGCCAGGTGCAACTGCGTTGTGACGAACGGGGCCGTGGCTTTTTGCCATGAGGCGGGTCATTTGGTTCAGTGCGGCTTTGGTCATTGAGTAAGCAATGGAAGAACCCATGGGGCGAACACCTGCAACTGACGTGATGTTGACAACGTTGCCATCTTCAGACTTGAGCAAATGAGGCATCGCCATTTTTGTTAGCTGCCATGTGCCGAACACGTTCACTTCAAATGTGCGTTCGAAAATTTCGTCTGTGAGTGCTTCAAGATCGCCATGTGGAACCAATGTTGTCCACCCAGCATTGTTTACAAGAAGATCCAACTTGCCGAACTTTGCAATGGTGCCATTGACGAGATTCTCGCACTGAGCTTTGTCGCTGATATCGGCTTGTATATAGATGGCACCGTTTGGAAGCGATGCAGCAAGTTTTTCCCCTGCCTCAACAGAGCTAGCTGAGTTCACCACTACATGTGCGCCCAGTTCGGCGAGGCGTTGTGCAGTGCGTTCGCCGATACCACTTGATGAACCGGTGACGATTGCAACCATTCCTGATAATTCCGACATGTGAAACCCCTTACGTGTGTGAAGTCATCGTAGAACAGCAATGAGAGTTCCAACAATGAGAAAGGGTCCGAATGCGAAATGCGAGTTCCTGTTTGCCTTTCGTGTCACCAGCAGTGCCACTGCAAAGAAGCCGCCTACGAGAAAAGAAGCGAAGAGACCGACCAGGATTGCCTCGTAGGAAATCCACCCGAGGTACAGGCCCAGTAAGCCACCGAGGCCAACGTCGCCTCCGCCCAAGTCCCCGCGCGACAACACTTCGAGAACGCGCAACATGCACCACATGGCAATACCGCCAATGAACATGCCTGAGACAGAGCCAGTGTTGTCAAAGAATGCTGAAAGAACGAGGAGTGGCATTGCAATAGCGATGGTGCGATACACAATGCGCCGAGGAAGAAGGTGCGTGTCGATATCTATGAGAGACAACCACATGCCAGCACCAACCAACACGCCGTAGGTCAAGACCGTGAGGTCGTGTTCGAATCTCTGTGCAAGCAAGAAATTCAGTGCACATGTAATTGCTACAACAATCGGTGCTGAAACCTTTGTGTTGGTGAAGTGGCTTTCGCCAAATGTTTCACCGGCCATACGAAACCGTGCAATATCAGTACGTGCACGTGTGATTGCTTTGAAGCCGCTGGCGGCACCTATGAGAGTAAAAACAATGTCACGCATGTGACATGTCTACAACTATTCCTGAACGAGCTCGATCAGAGTTCCGAAGCTGCCCTTTGGGTGAATGAACGCAACGGTTGTACCGCGGCTACCGGGGCGAGGGGCCTTATCGATTGGCGTTGCGCCAGCAGCGATCATGCTGGCAAGAGCCTCTGCACAATTGTCGACTCGGTAACCAATGTGATGAAGACCTTCGCCGCGCTTTTCAATTGCTTTCGCAACTGGCGAATCTGGGTTCGTCGGTGTGAGCAATTGAATGTAGCTTTCAGCAACTTTCAACAATGCCTCTTCAACGCCATCGCTTTCCACAACTTCGCGGTGATCAACAGTTGCACCAAAAGCTTCTTGGTAATACTTAATAGCTGCTTCTAAATCGCGAACAGCAATTGCGACATGGTCAATTTCAGTGAGAATCATTTTGTGTCCTAAAGCTTTCTATCGACGGAACCAAGTGAGCTTGTCGGCAACTTTTGCGCGCAACTCATGATCATCAACGCCAAGGCCTTCTTCCGGAGCCAAGCACAACACACCAAGTTTTCCTTCGTGCATGTTGTTGTGAACTTGGTAGGAAGCTTCGCCAGTTTGTTCAAGAGTGAACACTTGAGACATCACTGGATGAATCATTCCCTTTGAGATCAAACGGTTTGCTTCATAGGCCTCTTTGTAGTTAGCAAAGTGTGAACCAACAAGACGCTTCAAACGCATCCAGAAGTGACGGTTGTCGAATTCAAGCATGAATCCGCTTGTTGCTGCACATGTAACAACAGTTCCGCCACGCTTTACTACGTACATGGAAGCAGCAAATGTGCTGCGACCTGGATGCTCGAACACGATGTCTGGGTCTTCGCCAACGAGTGTGCGAATGTCTCCACCAAGGCGACGCCATTCTTTTTCATTGTGTGTTCCGTCGTTGTTCCAGAATTGGTAATTAGCTGCTTTACGGTCAATGACTGCTTCGCAACCCATCTCGCGAAGGATTGCTGCCTTTTCAGGTGACGACACAACGCCAACTGGAATTCCACCGCCGTTCAATACGTACTGAACTGCGTACGCACCAATACCACCAGATGCACCCCAGATAAGAACAACATCGCCTTGTTTCATGTTTGCACCGTTTTTGGAAACGAGCATCCGATAGCTAGTGGAGTTACACAGAGCGTTGACTGCTGCTTCTTCCCATGTGAGGTGAGCAGGCTTTGGCATGAGTTGGTTTGCTTTGACGATTGCGAGATCTGCAAGTCCACCAAAGTTTGTTTCGTATCCCCAGATGCGCTGGTTAGAACCCATCATTGAATCGCTATGTGAAGACGGGTCTTGGTCGTCAACATGGTTGCAATGCACAGTGACCTTGTCGCCAGGGTTCCACAAACGCACGGCACTACCAACGCGCAAGACAACACCCGACGCATCGGAACCAAGTACGTGCTTGTCGGTGTCGTGACGCTTTGCCCACTTGCTCTCTTTACCGAGGCGAGCTAATGCACCAAACGTGCTGATGGGTTCGAAAATACTGGTCCACACGGTGTTGAAGTTGATGGACGAGGCCATGACCGCGATGACCACTTCGTCGGCGGCGATTTCAGGCAAAGGAACTTCGCCGATGTGGATGCTCTTGCGAGGATCCTTGTCACTGCTGGGGACCCCTTCCCACATGGCTTGGTCTTCCTTGCGCACATACGCAGCACGGTATGTAGCGGGAATTGGGAGGGCGGCGATTTCCTCGCCCGTTGCCCCATTGAGAATTGCCTGAAGGATCTTTTCCATCCCATTGACGATAGCGACTTCTGGGGTTTCATCTCCTAGCCTGATTTGTCTCGTACCCAAGTCGGGTACAGGCA
>JBIISL010000050.1:0-14840 GCA_044341035.1 Ilumatobacteraceae bacterium
AAGTTGCTCCGCTTGCAAACCCGCCAGTGTGTCGCATCATGGATTACGGCAAGTTCCGTTACGAAGAAGCACAAAAGCTGAAGGAATCTCGTAAGAAGACAACCCACGTCACCGTGAAAGAGGTGAAATTCCGACCAAAGATCGGAAAGGGAGACTTCGACACCAAGGTTCGTCACATGCGTGATTTCCTCGTAGACGGACACAAGGTAAAAGTAACTCTGCAGTTTCGAGGCCGCGAGGTAGCGCACCCTGAATTGGGCGCGAAAATCCTTGACGCAGCTCTCGAACAACTCGGATCGCTTGCCAAGGTGGAAACCCAGGCGCGACTTGAAGGCAGAAACATGACAATGGTTCTTTCACCAGACAAGAAGCCAGCCAAGAAATCGTCAGAAAAGGACGAGCCACAAGATTCAGCACCAGTTGTTGAAAATGTGGTTCAACCAGCAGAAACATCAGAAGTACAGGAATAGAGGAAACACGACATGCCAAAGATGAAGACAAACAAGACCGCTGCAAAGCGTTTCAAAGTATCGGGTACAGGAAAGTTGCGCCGTCAAAAAGCCAACCGCCAGCACTTGTTCGAAAAGAAGTCGAGTGTTCGTACCCGTCGTCTCGCAGGAACCACAGATGTGCATCCTGGAGATACCAAGAACATCAAGCGCCTGCTGGGCATGCGTTAATCGATAGAAGAAAGATTTAGGAAGGTAACACCATGGCAAGAGTCAAAAGGGCCGTACATGCCCGCAAGAAGCACAAGGCAATCCTCGAGAAGGCAAGCGGTTATTACGGAAATAAGAGCCGTTCATTCCGCGCAGCTAACGAGCAGGTATTGCACTCAGGTCAATACGCGTTTCGTGACCGTCGCGCAAAGAAGGGCGAGTTTCGTCGTCTCTGGATTCAGCGCATCAACGCTGCATGCCGTTTGAATGACATTTCATACAGCCGCTTTATCGCTGGTCTTAATGCAGCAGGAATTGAAGTCGACCGTAAGGTCATGGCAGATCTCGCAGTATTTGATGCAGAAGCATTCTCGGCTTTGGTCGTGGCTGCAAAGGCTGCGCTCGCCTGAGCCGGCTTCCACTCTCTTCAGCAAACCCTCGGGTTCAACGACTGCGACGCCTCATTGGGCGTCGCAGTGTTCGTTATGAAGAAAGTTCATTTGTCATTGAAGGTCCAACTCTTGTAGCAGAGGCTGTTGCAGCTGGTTTTGTTCTTGTCGATCAATTCGTTCGCGATGATTACGACGGTTACGAAGCAGCAGGTGTCTACACGCATGTTCTCGATGAACGCACATTCAATTCGGTGAGCGACACAGAATCACCTCGTGGAATCATGGCTGTCTGTGAAATGCCAGCCGGTCGACCATTGTCGTTCTCGCATTCTGATTGGTTACTGGTTCTGGTTGAAGTAGCAGACCCTGGCAATCTCGGCACGTTGGTACGTAGCGCTGAAGCAGCTGGTGCAAGTGGCGTCGTGCTTGTTGGTTCCACTGTTGATCCCTGGTCGCCGAAAGTTCTTCGCGCATCGGCTGGAGCAATGCTTCATGTCCCGATTTGGCAGATCGATTCTCTTGATCAATTACAGATGGCTGGCGTCAAACTCTTTGGCACCACATCGCATAACAACGATGATGGCCTGAATCCCGAGTCGATTTATTCGGCAGACCTCAGCGGGCTTGTCGGTGTTGTTCTTGGCAATGAAGCTCGTGGTCTTGACCCTGAATCTCATGTTGATTCGTGGGTCACTGTCCCGCAGGTTGGCCGTTCTGAAAGTCTGAACGTTGCTATGGCTGGCACGGTCATCGCAATGCATATAGCCCACGCTCGCGGTTAATGCTCCCCGTGAGATCCGTGGTCGGGGAGTAGCGTTTCTTTCGTTATGACTTCTGCTTCGACTCCCGAACACGGGCAACTTGCTCAGGCTCTTGCTGATGGCATCGTTCAAATTCGAGATGCTGCCACGTCTGAACAATTGCGAAGTGTCGTCTCCGCCTTAACAGGCAAGAAGGGCCCGATCGCGTCAATCAAGTCTTCGCTCGGAAAAGTGACGGACATTGAAGCCCGTAAAGAGTTGGGCCAGTTAGTGAATGATGCGCTCACTTCTCTCAATGCTGCGACTGAAGGCCGCTCGCGTGAATTGCGTGCTGCAGAATTCTCTAGCCAGATTGAATCGGAACGCGTTGACATGAGCGAGATTGCTATGTCAGCAGGCGTAGAACGTCGTCTGGGCCGCATGCACTTAGTCACCCAGGCAATGGAACGTCTTGAGGACGTTTTCATTGGACTTGGTTTTCAGATTGCAGAAGGTCCAGAAGTGGAGACCGACTTCTATAACTTCGAAGCTCTCAACATGCCTCCTTCGCATCCTGCTCGCAGTATGTGGGACACATTGTTTGTTGAGTCAGAAGTAGATGGAAGCGTTGTCTTGCGTACGCATACATCACCTGTACAGATTCGTGTGATGCAAGATTGGCCACCACCGATCTATGCAGTCATGCCTGGGCGTGTTTTCCGTAAAGAAACCCCCGACGCCACGCACATGCCTGTTTTTCATCAGATCGAAGGTCTAGTCATTGACCGAGGCATTACGTTTGCGGACCTTGCCGGAACAATTGAATCGTTTACGAAAGCTTTCTTTGGTCCTGGTTTCACATCTCGTTTACGCCCGTCATATTTCCCTTTCACCGAGCCAAGTGCAGAATTTGATATTCGTCGTCACGATGGAACATGGATTGAACTTGGCGGATGCGGAATGGTGCACCCGCATGTATTGCGCGCAGGTGGTTTAGACCCGGATGAATGGAGTGGTTTCGCGTTCGGTTTCGGTATCGACCGTATGGCTAAGGAACGTCACGGGATCAATGACATTCGTGATATGTACTCAGACGATGTTCGATTTACGGAGCAATTCTCGTGAAAGTTCTCTTGTCAATCCTTCGCGAGATGGCTGATCTACCAAACGATCCTGACGCCATTGCGTTGGCACTCAATTCGCTCGGTCTTGCCGTTGAAGAGATGGATGTCGTCGGTGTGCCAGTCCCTGGTGTTGTCACTGCTCGCATCGTGCGAATGGAAAAGCATCCAGACGCCGCAAAAGTCACTCGTTGTTTCGTAGATGCCGGAGACGGCGTTGAGCGTCATGTGTGGTGTGGTGCTACCAATATGCAGGCTGGGGACATCGTTCCGTTGGCCACACTTGGTACAACTATGCCGAACGGTATGGAGATTGCTCGACGAGGCATTCTCGGAATCGACTCTGAGGGAATGTTGTGCTCAGAAGTTGAACTCGGACTTAGTGACGAATCTTCCGGCCTTTTGATTCTTCCATCAGACTCACAGCTCGGTGTAAGTCCATTTGATGTTCTCGGTATGGAGCACGATGTCATATTTGATCTTGACCTCACGCGTAACCGTGCTGATTGTTGGGGGCATCTTGGAGTAGCGCGCGATCTCGCTGCTCATTTCGGTGTTGCGTTGAACGGCCCCAGAATTATTGCTTCCAATCCAGGAGCGAACAAGTCCCTCGATGTAGTTATTGATGCACCTGCGCAGTGCGGATCATTCACGATCAGTTACATCAGTGGAGTCGCTGTCGGTCCGTCACCTCGTTGGGTTGCAAGTCGTCTTGCTCATCTTGGAATGCGCTCAATTAACAATGTGGTTGATGCATCAAACTTGGTGATGTTGGAGACGAACCAACCGAATCATGCCTACGATGCCGAAGTTGTGTCTTCGTTTCGTGTACGTCTGTCGAACGCCGGAGAAACTCTCACAACGCTTGATGGGCAAACCCGCAATCTCCACGCTGAAGATTTGTTGATTTGTGACGGTGCGTCAAACGTGGGCGTCGGCCTAGCCGGTGTTATGGGAGACCTTCATTCTGAAATCACAGAGAAAACAACAACGCTTGCTCTAGAGAGCGCCTGGTTCTCCCCAGACCCGATCCGCTATTCAGCCATTCGTCACGGTCTTCGTTCTGAAGCGTCCATTCGATTCGAACGCGGAACTGATCCGAATGCATGGCAACAAGCCGCTGAACGGTTTGTCACAATCCTTCGCGAGACATGCCCCGATGCAGTACTTCATGCCGGAGCCACTGTGGTGCAAACAGCATCATGTCCTGTTCCTGTGTCGGTTGATGTGTCTGTCAACCGCATCGAAACACTGCTTGGTGCGCGTATTGAGTCAGAACGTGTTATCTCTATTCTGAATTCCATCGGCTTTGTGACCACCGTTACGGGCGATGTTGTTACTGCAATTGTTCCTACATGGCGACCAGATTGCTCGCTCGACGTTGATTTGATTGAAGAAGTGGCTCGCCACTTCGGATACGACAACATTGGCAAGACTGTTCCTAACTCCACAGTCCATGGTCGATTGTCGAACATGCAAAGCCGTCGTCGTATCTTGCGGCGAGTACTTGTGGGGCTTGGGCTCGACGAAGCAATGCCGTCTCCGTTCCTCGCGCAAGGTGATCTTGCAACTGTTGGGCTCCCAGAAGACAATGTTTTGCGCATTGCTAACCCACTAGTTGCCGAAGAGTCAATTCTTCGTACTTCATTGCGTCCCGGAATGCTTCGCTCGTTGAAGTACAACCAATCTCATCGCGCACCTCGCATCGGTTTATGGGAGATCGGACATGTGTATCCGAAATCCGATCAACAACTTCCAGACGAGACTGAGCAACTAATCATCGTTGTAGCGGGAGGAGATGTAGAAACGTCGCTTGCTCAATGGAATGCAATTTGTGATGCACTATCCGTTGGTACGCAACTTGATCAATCACGTATACCTGCTGGTCTTCATGCAGGTCGGTCTGCGACTCTTGCTCGCGGAAAAAAAGTCGTGGGCTTTATCGGGGAAGTTGACCCACTTGTTCTTGACACTCTTGGAATTGAGGGACGAGTCAGCATCCTTGAAGTTGATCTCACTGTGATTCTTAATGAGGAACCAAAGCCAGTTCAGGCAAAAGACATCAACAGGTATCCATCAAGTGATTTGGATCTTGCGTTTGTTATGGAAGATTCTGTTGCCGCGTCAACACTGCAACGTGCGTTGCGTCAAGCCGCAGGTAAGCAGCTCGTCAGTATTGTTTTGTTTGACGTGTATCGCGGCAAGGGAGTCGTTGAGGGCTCGCGCAGTCTTGCTTTCCGCTTGCGAGTACAAGGCGTTGAAGCGACACTTACAGAGTCACAATTGGCTGAACTGCAAAAAACATGTGTTGCCGCCGCTGTAAAAGCCGGCGCGACTCTTCGTGCCTAATTGACCTCTGGGTCTGACGGAAAAAGTCCCAGCCTTCGTAACGGACCTGTCTGACGCAGCAAAACGTCGTTCCACAATGAGTCTGGAGAAGTTGTCAGTTTGTCGGTCGATTGGGACTCAACGACATACCAACTTCTGAAAGTCAGCTCATCTTCTAATTGACCAGCACCCCAACCTGTATAGCCACGAAACACTCGATGAGGCCCGTCGAGATGAACAGGGCTGATGGATTCAATATCGACAGAGCGAAGCCCAGACAGCGATCCCGAATCGGGAGTCATGCAGATATACCCATTTGGTTCAACAGGGCCACCCATGAAAATTGTTGAGGGGGATTGAGATGATTCCATCCATGAAGCAATAGGGGATTGTTCATCCATCTGGTCGACCGTGAGGGGATGATTAAGGATCAGCCCCATGGCTCCGTCGTCTGTCGAATATGCGATTAGGAGGATGACGGCGCGCGAGAAGTGAGGGTCCTTCATGTCCGGAGTGGCTACAAGGAGGCTCCCTGGCCCCAGAATGGTGCTTGCATAATCATTCACTTACCCGTATCATAATACACTTATGGTCAGAGTAGGCATTATCGGAGCATCGGGATTCACGGGCGCAGAGCTGTTACGGCTGTGTGCCCAACACCCAGACATTGAAGTGGTGTGCGCCACCGGAGACTCTCAGGCAGGCACCTTGGCCAGCGTTCTGTACCCATCTTTGGCTGCTGCATACCCAAATCTGGTTTTCGAAGAATTCAGTGCCGACAGGTTTGTTGGTCTTGATGCTGTGTTCTTGGGAGTGCCTCATGAGGCGGCTCTTGAGATGGCTCCACAATTGGTGGGCAAGGTTGGTGTGGTCATCGACTTGTCGGCTGCGTATCGGCTGAAAGATTCTTCCTTGTATCCGCAGTGGTACGGATTCGAGCACACACAACCAGAACTGCTTGCGCAAGCGGTGTACGGATTGCCAGAGCTGTACCGGTCTCAATTAGTTGGCGCAAAACTCATTGCGACTCCTGGCTGTTATGTCACCGCAGCTTCGTTGGCATTGACGCCATTAGTTCGGTCGGGGATTGTGAATCCGGTGGGTGTCATCGTTGATGCTGCATCGGGTGTCAGTGGTGCTGGACGTGCATTGAAGCATTCATCAATGTTCTCAACAATCGATGAAGATTTCACCGCATACGGTCTCCTCGATCATCGTCATACGCCCGAAATTGAACAAGTCACTGGCGCACAAGTTTTATTCACTCCACACCTAGCCCCTATGAATCGTGGAATTCTTGCTACGTGTTACGCACGCCCACAAGGTGATGCGCCGACTACAGCGTCGTTGTTGGCTGCGATCGCAACGTTTTACAAGAATGAGCAATACATCGTGGTGCGCCCAAGCAGTCCGTCTACCAAAGCAACGCTTGGTTCGAACAGTGTTCACATCACTGCTCGTTTTGACGAGCGTACGGGTTATGTAATGGTGATTGCTGCGCTCGACAACTTAGCCAAGGGTGCATCGGGTGGTGCAGTTCAGTCGATGAACGTTGCCTTGGGGCTTCCTGAATCATCCGGACTGTCGAACGTAGGTGTGTACCCGTGAGTTCGTTATCAACCGCACACGTGCTTGTTGAGGCATTGCCGTACATCCGCAGATTTGCTGGCAAGACAGTTGTTGTGAAGTTCGGTGGAAATGCGATTGCCGGAACCTCTGATCATGACGCTCTGTCGCTCTTCGCTGAGGACATTGTTCTTATGCACACGGTGGGCATTCGTCCAGTCGTTGTGCACGGCGGCGGTCCACAAATCAATGAAATGTTGACTCGGTTGAACATTGAGTCTTCGTTCGCAAATGGACTGCGCGTTACTGACGCAGCAACTATGGAAGTTGTTCAAATGGTCCTCAATGGCCAAGTGAATCCTCAAATCGTTAGTGCCATAAACACTCATGGAAACGTGGCCGTAGGTCTTTCTGGTGAAGATGAGCGCACATTGCAGTGTGTCCCACGCGATCCGGCGCTCGGGTTTGTCGGTGATATCGAACGTGTTCGTACCCATGTTATAGACGGTCTATTGGCCGATGGTCTTGTGCCTGTTCTGTCAACAGTAGGTGTTGACGTCGACGGTCAGCCCTACAACGTCAACGCGGACACAGCAGCTGGTGCTATTGCAGAAGCATTGAGCGCTGAGAAGATCATCTACCTCACTGATATTGCAGGTCTGCGTAAAGACATTGACGATGCGTCTTCACTAATTCAACGGATATCGGTTACGGATCTCGGGTCTCTTATTGCAGACGGGACTATCTCTGGTGGAATGATTCCGAAGATTGAGAGCTGCATGCAGGCAGTCAAGGGTGGCGTGAAGAGTGCTCACATTCTTGACGGTCGTATAGCGCATGTTTTGTTATTGGAACTTTTTACTGACCAGGGTGTCGGAACAATGATTACAGGGGTCAACTGATGTCACATCAATTTTTAGAGAATGCAACTGCGGTCGCTGCAAACAAGGGTCACGACTATTGCCCATTCATTCCAGTCTTTGGTGCACCGGCAGAAATGTTTGAGCGGGGCGAAGGGACGCAATTGTGGTCAGTTGACGGCAAGAGGTATCTCGATTTTCTCAGTGGTATCGCTGTCGTATCGCTGGGGCATGCGAACCCGGTGATTGCGAAAGCAATTGCTGATCAGGCGAATACTTTGGTGCATGTATCGAACTTCTTCGCGAACACTGTTGCCACAAAAGCTGCTGTTGAAATATCCGGGCTCATGGCAGACGCTGGCGCTGGCGATGGTCAAGTCTTTTTCTGTAACTCAGGTGCCGAAGCAAACGAAGCGGCCATAAAGCTCGCTCGTAAATTTGGTGGTCGTGGTCGTCACGCCATCGTGTCTGCCTACGGCAGTTTTCACGGTCGCACATTGGGCGCGTTGGCACTTACGGGTCAACCTGCAAAGCATGAGGTCTTTCAACCGATGCCAGACGGTTTTCGCTACTGCGAATTCGGTGACATTGAGTCATTGAAAGCGCAAATTGATCCAACAGTTGCTGCAGTGATGCTCGAATCGATTCAAGGCGAAGGGGGAGTCATCCCTGCTGACGCTGCGTACCTACAAGCTGTTCAACAACTCTGCAAAGAACGTGGGTTGTTGCTCATCATCGATGAAGTGCAAACAGGTTTCTGTCGCACCGGGAAATGGTTCGGATTTGAACATGCTGGGATTTCACCCGATGCAGTGACAATGGCGAAGGGCATGGGTAACGGAATGCCTGTTGGGGCTCTGTGGGCACGGCGTGATGTTGCAGCAGTTCTTCAGCCAGGCGATCACGGATCTACATACAGCGGTACAGCTCTTGCTACTGCAGCTGTGTCAGCAGTTATCTCGGAGATGAAGAGATTGAAGGCCGATGAGTTGGCGGTACGTCAAGGTGCACGGCTGACCAAGGGACTGTTAGCGATTCCAGCCGTTGATTCTGTAAGAGGTTCTGGACTGTTGCTCGGCGCACAACTTGTCGATGGCATCGTTGCCGGAGATGTTTACAAGCAACTACTAGAAAAGGGACTCATCGTGAACGCAGTTAACGCTTCAACATTGCGGTTGGCTCCGCCACTAACTGTGACTGATGCAGAAATCGATGAGGCAGTTGCTCTTATTGCGGAGGTTTTGTCATGACGCGTCATCTTGTAGATATTGCATCTCTCTCGGCTGTACAGCTCCGTGAGATCCTGGACTTTTCGGTTGAAGCGCCGAAACAAGCGTTATCTGGCAAGGGAGTCGCGCTCATCTTCGAAAAGCCGTCGAACAGAACTCGACACTCAATGGAGATGGCTGTTGTCCAATTGGGCGGTCATCCTGTGTATACCCGTGGCGAAGAAATCGGCCTCGATATTCGAGAGTCTGTCGAAGATGTCACGCGCATCATGGCTGGCTATCACGCCGTTATTGCAGCGCGAGTATTTCGTCATTCATTCATTGAGCGGATGGTGGCGGTATCTAATGTGCCTGTCATCAACATGTTGAGCGACGCTTCACACCCACTTCAAGCTCTCGCCGATGTAATCACAATGGAAGAATTTGTCGGTCCGATTGCCGAGTCAGCTGTTGCTTACATTGGTGATTACAACAATGTTGCGCGGTCTCTGGCCGAAGCAGTGTGTCTATTGGGCGGAACAATGTCTCTTGGTTGTCCCTCTGCATACGACGCCGATGATGATGAATTGGCTCGGCTCGCATCACTAGGCGGGTCCATTCGCCAATGTGCGTCTCCGCAAGAGGCCATTGCTGGGGCAGACGTTGTTCATACAGATACTTGGATATCCATGGGTCAAGAAGAAGAATCCGCAATGCGTCGCAAGATCTTTTCGAAGTATTGCGTTGACGCATCGCTTATGGCTTTGGCCGCACCAAATGCAAAGTTCATGCATTGCATGCCCGCTCATCGTGGAGAAGAAGTGTCGTCAGAAGTATTCGACGGTCCGAACAGCGTGGTCATACAGCAGGGACACCACCGTCTTACGGCGGCTAGGGGAGCCTTGAAGTGGGTAATGGAGAAATCATGAGTAGTAAACAACAACGTCAACAAATGGTGACTCGACTGATAGCGCATGACAATGTGTCCAGTCAGCCACACCTTCAAGAGCTCTTGAAGGCTCAAGGCATTGAAGCAACGCAGGCGACGATCTCGAGAGATCTTGAGGAACTGGGTGCTGTGAAGATTCGCATCGCCGGGGGAGACTCGATTTATGCCATTGCGGAGTATGCGCCTGCTCGGGTTGCGCCATCAGATCAATTACGTCGCGTTATGGCTGAATGGGTAGCAGAAGTAACGTCAAGTGGAAATCTTGTCGTTGTGCGTACTCCTCCAGGTTGTGCTCATGTAGTTGCCTCAGCACTTGACCGCAGCGGACTTGTCGGCCTGTTGGGCACTGTTGCAGGCGATGACACGATCATGTGCGTCGCCACAGAAGAAGTTGGCGGCACAGGGTTGGCAGAGCAGTTACGGTCGCTGTCGGGTGTAACAGACGCTACTGGCGGTATTCCACGAAAGAAGGGAGCAGCTCATGTCTGACAAAAAGGTTTCAGAAGGTGCGGCACTGTGGCACGGACGCTTTGACGTTGCTCCGGCAGATGATTTGATGGCGTACACCGAAAGTTTGTCGTTTGATCAGAGATTATGGCGTGACGACATTGTCGGATCCCATGCTCATGTCTCGATGCTGGTGTCGGTTGGACTTATGTCTAAAACTGATGGTGCCTCGGTACTGGCTGCGCTGCAAAGTGTCGGAGAAGAATTCTCTAAAGGTGTCTTTGTCTTCGAAGCAACTGATGAAGATATTCACACTGCAATCGAACGGCGAGTCACGCAGATTGCTGGGGAGCCTGGCGCTCGCATTCATACTGGTCGCAGTAGAAACGACCAAGTAGCTACAGCTGTGCGTTTGTGGTGCAAGCGCGAAGTTGCAACAGTGGCATCACACGTTCTTGCATTGGTAAATACCTTGGAAGATCGCGCTGTTGAAGCAGACGCAAGTACGCCTCCAATCAGAATGCCTGGCTACACACATGTTCAACATGCCCAACCAGTGCTGTTGTCTCATCATTTACGGGCACATTCATGGGCATTGCTGCGCGACATTGACCGCATCTCTGATGCACTCGCACGTCTTGATGTGTCTCCGTTAGGTGCAGGTGCGCTTGCAGGTTCATCTTTGCCGATCAACCCTGCGCATTCTGCAGAGACCATGGGATTCGGAACTACTTTCGCAAACTCTCTTGATGCGGTATCTGATAGAGACTTTGTAGCTGAAATTCTCTTTGACATAGCCCTACTTGGTGTTCATTTATCACGTATTGGTGAAGAGTGGGTCTTGTGGACCAGTGCAGAGTTCGGCTTTGCAGTACTAGACGATGCGTATGCAACTGGATCTTCAATGTTGCCGCAAAAAAAGAATGCGGATATTGCTGAATTGGCTCGCGGAAAGGCTGGTCGACTCATCGGAAACCTGACCGGGCTTCTCGCGATGTTGAAGGGTCTTCCACTTGCGTACAACAGAGATTTACAAGAAGACAAAGAACCTCTTTTTGATTCGGTAGACCAAATTCGTCGGGCGCTTATTGCGGTGAACGGCATGATCAAGACAGCAACTTTCAAGACCGACAAAATGATTAGTGGCGCTGATGCAGAAGCTTTGGTAGCAACAGATCTTGCAGAGTGGCTTGTGGCAAAGGGGACCCCCTTTCGTCAGGCGCACTCAATTGTCGGGAAGATAGTTCGTGATTCGATTTCAACAAATGTTCCGATGGTTGACATTGTCCGTGGTCATGAATCGTTTGGCCCAGATGCGGTGTCTTTGTTTAGTCCAGGAGTTTCTGTTGAACGTCGTCAATCACCAGGCGCATCAGGGCCCTTGGCTGCACAAGAACAACGTGCGCGGCTTATTGAAGCGATTCGTAGTGCAGAGGCACGTTTAGCATGACGTTCGTACAAGAATTTCGAGTTCGATACAACGAATGCGATATGCAAAATGTCGTGTTCAATGCTAACTATTTCATTTACGCAGACGATGCTGTCGCGCAATTCGTTCGTCAGGGCCTCGCTGATGAGTTAGGCAAAGATATTTCAGCTATAGACCTCATCGAAGTTGGTTTTGATTTCATGTTGAAGACAACAACGGCTACTTGGCATAAAGGTGCGAAGTACACCGACATCATTCATGCAGCGTGCTCAGTTTCGCGTTGGGGTAACACTTCGTTCGATGTGGCTGTTGATATGACAGTGAATGGTGAACAGGTTTTCGACTGCGTCATCACGTATGTGAGTGTTACGCCTGGCGCTCCTCAACCAACGGCAGTGCCTGACGTCGTAAAGCGAGCTCTGAGCTAAAGCCAGTTCATGTTTTGGCCGTGATAACCAATCTCGGCCAAGCGAAAGTGACGTGGCTCAGAACTTGATCCATCGAACACATCAACTTGAATGTCTGCTACCGGTCCTGCTGGCTCCATTCGGGCCCACACAATTGGTGCTGTAGGCGTTGCCGACTTGCCAGCACTATGAATGGCGCTCTTGAGTCTGTTCTGTGTTTCGGTTCCAAGGTATTGCCACACAATCGAATGAAATATGAGGGTTGCATGTTCGCTTGGTCGTGCAAGTTGCTGAGCGATCCATTCGTCAGCTGATGCAGCATCAACTGCTGGTCGATGAGTCTTTGCAATCGCAATTGCACTGCGAAGTCGTTCAAGTCTGAGGCGTTGGTCTGGCCATACAAATGACAACAGGCGGGCTTCGTCGTCTGGTCGCGCAACATCAATAGGGGATATGTCACATCCTCGTTTACTAATTGCTGTGGCGCCTACACGTGGCACATCTGGTGCGTTCGAGAACCAGTCACCCATAAAACGGAGTGATGAAGCCGAATCACCCATCCGTAGTTGCCCAAAGCAGCCGTAGAACTTGTCGAAATTCAGATTGAGCCCCGCACTCGCGCCGATTTCTAAGAAGTTGAATTCATCAACACCTAACGTGGTGAGCCAATGGCTTAGAACTAGGTGTGCCACGCTTCGTCCAACCTCGTTTGTTTGAACTTGAGTGACCAACCCAGCTTCAATATCCTCCAAATGGTCTCTCATGTAACCAATGAAATCAGCCGTAAAGTCCTCGCCTGGTTTTCCGCCAACGCTCGGATAATGTCGTGCCAGTCGGTCATCTTTTCCTTGAAGCACCACCCGATGTATTGCACCAGCGAGACGAAGTGGAACTGCATCATGAATCGGGCGAAGACTTCGACCAGCAAGGAGTGCGAACGTTCGCCCACCATCGGCGTAGTCGGCAGCCAAATCTGTGAAGAGGGTGCTGTACATATTTGAGCCCAATGAACGGCATGATTCAGCTTGTTGGAGAAGTGCCCGCAGCATCTCGTCGCCGTCGAACAGACTCATATTTCCTGACAATGAAGACGACGAACTGATGAACCAACAATAGTGCAGGTTGTAATGCTGTAGCCGTGTAAGAATTCCTAGGTGACTTCTCCTGGCTTGTTTTCCGACCTCTCTGCACGCGGTCTGATTCATGACTCCACTGACGCAGCGGCGTTAGAAGCGAGGCTCGACGCAAGCCCGATAGGTATTTACGTTGGCTTTGACCCGACAGCAGATTCGCTACATGTCGGTCATTTACTTGGCCAGTTGACGTTGCGTCGTTTTCAACTTGCAGGCCATCGTCCCTTTCCGCTTGCAGGTGGCGCTACCGGAATGATTGGAGACCCATCGGGAAAGAGCGAAGAACGAAACCTTCTTGATCGCGAAACGCTCGAACACAATGTGTCACAGATCAAGAATCAGTTGTCTCGACTTCTCGACTTCTCGCCAGGCAATAGTGCAGCAACTCTTGTTAACAATGCTGACTGGACAGCCGGAGTTAGCGCTCTAGATTTCTTGAGGGACGTTGGAAAATTTGTGACCGTGAATCAAATGATGGCGAAAGAGTCTGTGAAGAATCGTTTGAATTCAGAGAATGGTTTGTCGTACACAGAGTTCAGTTATATGTTGCTACAAGCCAATGATTTCAGGCATCTTTGTGCCACTCATGACGTCGAGTTGCAAATGGGCGGATCCGATCAGTGGGGAAACATCACTGCAGGAATTGATCTGATTCGTAAGTCGTTGTCACGCAGTGCGTTTGGTGCAACATGGCCACTCGTTACAAAAAGTGACGGAACAAAATTCGGTAAAACTGCAGATGGTGCTGTGTGGCTTGATGCGCAACGCACATCGCCGTATCAATTCAGACAGTTCTGGATGCAAATGGCAGATGCAGATGTTGTGAAGTACTTGCCGCAATTTTCACTTGCATCAATGGAAGAAATTTCCTCATTGCTTGCAACACATTTATCTGATGCAGGGAAGCGCATTGCACAACGCACACTCGCAACTGAACTCACTGTGTTGGTGCACGGCGCTGACGCATCGCGCGATGCAGAAGCAGCAGCCGACATTCTGTTCGGGGGAGACCCAACCGGCGCGTCTCGAGAAGCTTTACAAGCAGTTGCTCAAGAGGTTCCAAATACCGTTATTACTTCTGAAGATCTCGATGATGTCTTTGGCCTTCTGGTCCGTACGGGTGTTGCGTCAAGCACCAGTGACGCGCGTCGCGCTGTCGAACAGGGTGGTATCAAGGTCAATGGAATCACCCTGGAAAAGGGCGAAACCCTTGCCAGTAAAGGGATTCTGCACGATCGCTGGGTCTTGGTTCGTAAGGGCAAGACCACGTATCACGTGTTGACCTTGGCCTAATTCGGCCTGTTGTCCACAGATGTAGATACTTCCGGATTTCTCTGAAACCCGTGTTGGAAGTGGGTCTCAGGCGCCGTTAGCATTGCAACTCGCCCCTCTAACGCGCATGCGTGTTTTTGGGGGTCGGTATCACTGCCTTCATTGGTACATGCCGAGAGCATTAGCTCCTTGAAAACAGAAGAGAATACTGAACAACAGTGCGGGCAGTAAGGCGACTTCGGTCGTCGATATTGCCTGTCAATTCGAGATGGATTCCAATCCATCTCACAAACAAAAAAACAATAAGTTAGGAACTGGGTCTTTGGGGT
>JBIISL010000008.1:0-44500 GCA_044341035.1 Ilumatobacteraceae bacterium
TGCCTAACACCGCGTTGTTTTTTCAACGGTAATTTTCTGTTGAAGTGTGTCCTAACATGAATGTATGAGTAATCACACACCACAGAAACGTCAGATAATTGTCGGAGTTGATGGTTCGCCCAACTCAGAAAAAGCAGTCGACTGGGCAGTTGCGTATGCACACGCAGGTGACACCATCACACTCGTATCTGCATGGAGTCCAGTTATTGTTCCTGCCGAAATGGCAATGTCGTATTCATTTGACGACACTGGTGCTCGCACCATTCTTGATTCCGAACATAAGCGAATCAGCAAAGCTGCGGCTGGTCGTGACATCACCATTAACACGCATTTTGAAAACAACGACCCACGTAATGCCCTTATGGGTTTGAAGTCTGACCTCATTGTTGTGGGCGCCCGCGGACACGGAGCAGTTCTGGGACTCCTTCTTGGTTCTGTTGCGGATTATGTATCACGCCATGCCAAAGTGCCTGTCGTGATTGTCCCTGCCGACTAGTCGGTACCGTACGGGGCATGAATCCCGACCCACTTGCAGACTCCGGACTTGATCTCACCACATTGACTTTGTGCGACTACGCCAATGTTCGTGAAGGAATGCTGAACATTGTCAGTAGTGGCGTCACACGCATTGCATCTCATTCTGGTTTCCCATCGGAAGTTGATTCATACATTGCAATGTCTGTCTATGTACAACCTCACCGTGTCGGAACCGCTCACCACGGCCGAGTCATCATTCGTTTTCCTGACACTGCTGAAGAAATTGCACGTATCGATTTCGAATTCAACGTTGATGCAGAACGCCACCCGGGCGAAGGCTTGTTTTTCCCATTCGCATTACCCATGCGCGGCATCGGGTTCCCTCATGGCGGCCAGGTTGATATCTCCGTGAGCCTTAATGACCAGCCAGCGGGCCTTGTCAGCTTCTGGCTGATTGATAACTCCGCTTCGCTCTAACCGAGTAAAGCAAACGGGCCGCCGGCTCCGAAGAACCGACAGCCCGTAGCTGAGTTATGTGATGAACGACTAAGCGCGAAGGCCTTTATTCACCATATTGATCACTGCATCTTTCACCGGAATCATTCCGAGAATGATCGCGCCGTTCGCTGCATAGGTCATCCATTCATCTGCGAATGTGACTCCCCATCCTGCAATCGGATTCATCTTCAACCACCACACCATGCCGATGGCGATAATGAGCGGAAGGTGAGCTCCGATAATTGGCAACTTGCTGATGGCGCCTTGGGCGCCGACAAGGGTTAGCACCGACTCAATAACCGAAACAACGGCACCAAGTAGGAGGGCTGATAAGAGCAAAGCTCCGAGTGTGTACATAAGGTTTCCCCAATTCTGCGGACTGTGCGTCCACAAGGCGAATCCTAAAAGAGCAACTGTGAAAATTGGGGGATATCCACAGAGTCCCTAGCCCACAAGGGTTTCCCGAGGTTTTTTTCCACAGGGTTACACACTTCAGTGACGGCCGTCACAAAAAGTCACCGAAGTGACTACCCCTTTAATGGTCGAGATGGGCCAAACGTTCGATGGCAGCAAGGATTTCGGTCTCGGCTGCAGCGCGACCTTCCCAGCCCTTCACCGTGGTGTCTTTATTCGGTTCAAGAAGCTTGTAGACCTCGAAAAAGTTGCCCACTTCGTCGAGAAGATGCTCGGGCAAATCACCAATGTCGACGTACTGATCCATACGTGAGTCATGCGACGACACACACAACACTTTCGCGTCAGGGCCTTTTTCGTCTGTCATCCAGAACACAGCAACGGGGCGTACCCACACATGGCAGCCGGGGAAAGTCGGCTGGCTGAGCCACACCAAGGCGTCAAGTGGATCGCCGTCTTCGCCGTGCGTGCCGGGAAAAAAACCATAATCAAGTGGGTACTGGGTTGCCGTGAACAACGTGCGGTCAAGCCAGATGTCGCCAGTGACATGATCCATTTCGTACTTATTACGAGACCCTTGCGGAATCTCAACAATCATTTCAACTTCCATTGAATGAGCCTACGGTCTGGTCCACACCGGGCAACAGCACAGCACGAACAATTAGTTGAAACAAGACTTTCATTTCGTCGCTTGCTTGTTCTCGAACACCTTCAAGTGAGAAGTCATCAAGTACCGAACCAAGCGCCTGAGTCATGATCAGCGATGCAAGTGGCGAGGCCAGCGACACCACAGCGTCTATTGATTGATCAGTACTGCCTGGTTGCCCAGCAGCTAAACCTCGAAGTGCGGTTTGTAAGAAATCAACGACCAGTGCATGTTGTTCGGCATGAATTTTCATCAGTCGCGCGTGAAGTTCAGGAATTTCTGCTGCTGCGGCCAAAATTTGAAGACGCACCCAACGATTGGGGTTGCTGAATTCGTTTTGCACTGCTGAAAATGTCTCCGTGATTTCGGCAAGAGTCGCCCGGTGCACGGCACTGAGGACCGGCTGATACGACGCCAAGCGAGCAAAGGCAAATTCGGAATACAACTGGCTGAGAACTTCGGTGAGAAGCCCTTCCCTACTGCGGTAATACTTGAAAACAAGAGGGACAGAAACTTCTGCCTTCTCGGCAATGACATTGAGGCGCAAACCAATGATGCCTGAGACTTCGATTTCTTCTCGGGTTGCGAGCAAAATTCTCTCGCGTGACGACGCAGCAGACTGTGACATTCACTTCATTGTACACGCTCTCAGTGACCCCAAATTCAACGTGTGTTGCGAACTGTCATTGTGGTGCGACGACTTGTTGAAAGACCTCTTTTAGGTATCAATTTCACAACAATTGTGCACTTTCCATTCTTAATTCCTCGAATTGTCTTGCCTACAAAGATGCAAAATCTATTTCCTGTAAAGATACTGATGCGCATAACGCCCAGTGATTGTTTAGGAATTGACATCGACACTGCGCTTGCTATTCGCGCTGCTGTTATTGAGCGACCCCTTTGAAGAGATAGTGCACGAATGGTCGGAGCTTTGGCCAGCTTGGTATTCACTGCCAGCATGGACGTTGACGTTGCTGTTTCTGTTTCTACTTGAGGTGACTGCGACGCTGATTCTTCTGGCACGGCCACAGCCTGCGGCACTGTCGTCGATGTTGTCGACGTTGTCGTGGTCGTAGTTGTGGTCGTAGTTGTTGTCGTGGTCGTAGTTGTGGTCGTGGTCGTGGTCGTCGTCGTGGTCGTCGTGGTCGTCGTGGTCGTCGTGGTCGTTGTTGTGGTTGTGGTTGTGGTCGTAGTTGGGATCACATTCAATAATGCAATGGCCGTTGCGCCGGTGGCATATGTCAGGTCACCACTACCCAATTGCCCGAAATCATTCTTGCCCCAGCACCGCACTTCGCCAGTTGACATAACAGCACATGAATGGCTACTACCTGTTGTTATGTCAACAACAGTTCCATCGAGGCCGGTCACTGTTCCGGGCGTTACTCGGTTGGTTGAGAATCCAGCAGAACCCAATTGGCCAGAGCCATTAATTCCGAAACATGACACGGTGCCGCCCGAGACAAGTACACATGTGAAAGCGACACCCGCTGATACCGAGGCTGCGCCGGTTATCAGGGGCACCACTGTGGGCACAAGGTTCTGGCCTGTCGTGATTGCTTGCGACAGTTGACCCGAGTTGTTCTTTCCGAAACATGTGACCGTATTGTCTGCCAGTGCCGCACAGGTGTGCGTGCCTCCGGCAGAAATGGAGATCGCGTTACTGCCAAATCCTGACGTGGCTGTTGGCTCATAGCGACTCAATTCCGCGCCATCGCCTAATCGACCATTTGTACCATCACCCCAGCACCATGCACTGCCATCTGTGGATACAGCACACACATGAGTAGCACCCACTTCAATATCACTAACAGTTAAGGGAGTAGGAATTTTCAAAACATTTGTTGGTGTACCAATTGTGCTGGACAATACTGAACCAATTCCTACTTGACCGAAATTGTTGTGCCCCCAACACTGCACAGATTTTTTTGTCAACACAGCGCACGTAGTGGAACCACCAGCTGCAATCTTGGTTGCAGTATCTGCCAATGTCACCTGCACCGGATTCTCTTGATTGGTGAAACTCCCATCGCCAACTGACCCTTTTCCATTCTCGCCCCAACACCACACGGTGCCATCAGTAGCAAGTACACATGTGTGGTTCAACCCTGCAACGATGCGTTGCGCAATACGGCCACCACCAAGTGCTGCTGTTTGTACTGGCACTACCGACAATGAATCGGTAATCCTGTTGTAGGCAGATGAACCCAATTGCGAAAGGCTGTTATCACCCCAGCACCAGATGGTGTTGTTCTGTGCAATAGCGCAAGTGTGCGCAAGCCCTGCAGCAATGCGCTCTGTTGGGTCATCTGTAGAGATCTCTAAAGTCGCGGTGACATACGTAGGAGATTCAAGCACCATGACAGTGCAAGCAGCAATAAAAACTACCCATACTGACCCTGCACGTAGCAAGAGCCGCACGTGCTCTTGATGAAAGGCCCCCATGTGGGGAACCTAACTAGTTTGAGTTGTCTTTTTCAATCATTTCCATTTCAGCACGAACTTCATCCATGTTGAGTTCTTCAGCTGAAGTGAGTATTTGTTCTAAAGAGTGCGCAGGTAGTGCTCCTGCTTGGTTGAACAACAAGATTCCATCGCGAAACAACATCAGAGTTGGGATCGACTGAATGTGCAATGCAGCTGCTAACCCTTGTTCTGCTTCGGTGTCTACTTTTGCGAATTTAATGGAAGGGTGACCTTCCGAAGCCTTTTCGAAAACAGGACCAAACATCTTGCATGGACCACACCATTCGGCCCAGAAATCAATGATGGTGATTCCTTCGCCAAGCACAGTTGCTTCAAATGTTTCTTCAGTGAGTGTGATTGTGGCCATGTTTATTTCCGTTCTTTTTTATTCTGTGATGATGGGTAAACCCAAAGATTGTGCTGCTGATTCGAGTGCGCCAAGATCACGCACTTCATTGAACCCAGCTGTTGCCATTAGTTCTGCTGCCATTGCCGATCGACTACCACTACGACAATACAGTGCGTACCCCACTGAGTTATCAAGTGAAGACAATTTGTCTTGAAATGAACCGTTATTAAGATCAAGATTGATGGCTCCTTGAACGTGGCCCTCTGCGAACTCAGAGGCAGAGCGAACATCAATCACAATTGGTGCTGGTGTGAGACTCATAACAGGTGTCGTGTCTTTCGTTTGAGACGGTGTTGAACACGACGAAATGACCGGAATGAATCCGAGCAATGCTGTCGCGATAAGGAAGGATGGCTTTCTCATACCCCCTAGGGTATCAGATATTTGCCATTCTTTCTACTTGACCGCGACGCGCAGTCTGGTTGACATAGCTGGATACTTGCCCTTTTTCGCAACCTTCAAGGTGACTACACACGAGGCGGCGGCCTTAGGAGCCTTTAGTTTCGTGCCGACTATGGAGCATGGTCCAGTCTCCTTCCATGTCTTTTTGCCAGTCGACACACTGGTGAGAAGACGCGACAAAAGAGTGGACGACTTCTTTGCAACTGTGGATTTTTTCACTGTAAAGCCCGGACGCGCACTCAATGAAAGAGGTTTCGTAGCAACTTGCCCTGTTTCAGATGATGAGTTGATAGCAAAGTCATACTTCACGCCATTCACTAACCCATCGACTACACATGAAGTCTGCGCAGTGCGGCACACAACAGTTCCATCACCTGAGGTAACGACATACGTGATATTTGCAGTTGATACAACGGCACCCCACGACAACGAGATTGATTTATTCCGAGAAATTGAAGTCGCTGATGCTGGCGCTTCCAGTATCTCAACAGGTGTTACCGGCGGCTCAACAGGTGTTCCCGTTACGGTCACAGGGGCACTTGTGCCTAAAGCATTGGCACCAATAACTGACACCGAATACTCAGTGCCATTCGTGAGACCACTAATCGTGCACGTTGTTGTTGTGGTTGAGCATGTCAGCCCGCCAGGTGTTGCAGTAGCTGTGTAGGTAATTCCAATGCCATCACCTTCGCCTTGAGTCCACGACACGAGGAGAGACTGTGATTGCGGCGAAAGCGTTAACCCAGTTATAGGTACTGGTGGCCCAACTGGTGTCGCAACAGCCGTCGAAGCTCTGCTGCTTCCAAAACTATTGGAAGCTGTGACTGCAATGCTGTAGTCCTGATTATTAGTCAGACCGGAAATTGCACATCCAGAAGTTGTCGTCGTACACGTACCACCACCAGGTGATGCGGTCACAACATACGTAAAGCCGGCAATGAGAGTCCATGATGCACTGATTTGACGCGACGATGCATCCAATGTGAGGCCAGTTACAGCATCAGGCACAACTATGGCTAACACTTTATTTGGAGTCTGTTGCGTACGTGCCGGAGTAGCAACGAAGCGAGTGATCTTCCCTGTTGTCATATTTTCATTTAGCCAAGACCAGGTTTCGGTTTCGGTTTCAGAGGTAGTAACTGCACCTTGTAAATACCTGGCAACAACACCAGCGACATGAGGAGCTGCCATTGATGTTCCGGAAATTGTTGAATAAGGATTCTCAGTGGAACCTTCATAGTTCCAAGCAGATGTAATGCTCGCACCCGGTGCATACATATCAACACACTGTCCGTAGTTGCTCCAATACGGTTCCGTGTCAGTGCTTGTAGAGGCGCCTACAGAAATGGTGCCAAAAGTTCCCGCTGGTGTTGTATTGCATGCTGAGGTTCCCTTGTTTCCAGCTGCTGCAACAACAACAATTCCTTCTGCCATCAACTGTTCAATTTTTTTGTCAATGAGGTTGTCGCTTGATGCAAATCCGATGCTCATATTGACTACTGCCGGTTCACCTAGTTGATGATCTGCCAGAATCCAATTAAGACCTGCAATGACCATTGATGAAATTCCCTCACCGCACGAATTCAACACACGTACTGGCACCAATGTGACACCTTTGGCTACGCCAGTTGTAGTGCCCCCAACAGTGCCCGCTACGTGTGTGCCGTGGCCGTGATTATCGGGCCAACCAACATCAGAGGGCATCCATGTGGAATCAAACTCATCAACATCTTCGGGGTGATCTGATGGATCATACGGACTTGAATCTTCTGACGGAGTTTTGCATGAATCTAACGAATTGCTCCACGTGGTGAATGTTGATTGCGATACGGAACGGTACGACCAACCACTTGCCACACGACCCGCAAATTCAACGTGATCAGCCTTGATGCCCGAGTCGACGATGTATGCCTTTACTCCTGCACCTGTTGCTGTGTAGGAGTACGACTCCGACAAAGGCAAGTCTCTCTGATCAATTCGGTCTAGTCCCCACGGCAAGGTGCTACTTGCCGGCCCTGTTGTCTGAACTACTTGCGTACGAAAAATATTCTCAACAACAACATCAGGTTCGGCTGCGTTCACGACAGTTGGTGCAGCACTGATTGCAGTACCTGAGCACAGAAGTGCAAGGACGACTGTGAGCCGACGCATCAGACGACGACTCCTTGCATCACTGCCGCATTCACTGTGTTTTCCATAAGGCACGCGACGGTCATAATGCCGGTGCCTCCAGGCATTGGAGTAAGTGCGCCTGCAACACCCGTAACAGATGCTGCATCAATGTCACCAACGATGCCAGCTTCCGTGCGTGAGATGCCCACATCAATCACTGTGGCGCCTGGTGCAACATGTTCTGCAGTAATTGAGCGAGCTACGCCAGTTGCAGAAATAACAATGTCTGCTGTTTTGCAAATATCGGCAAGATTTTTTGTGCGTGAATGTGCAAGCGTGACAGTGGCATCAATGCCTTTGCGCGCCAGCAACACTGATAACGGAAGACCAACAAGGGTGGAACGACCAATCACAACTGCGTGTTTTCCGCTAGTTGCGATTCCGTAATGTTGCAATAAGCGCAATACGCCAAGCGGCGTGCAACTGATATGGCCTGGCACATCACGCACGAGTCGACCAAGCGATGCTTCAGTGAGTCCGTCGACATCTTTGTCGGCAGGTATCAGACGCAAAACAGCGTCGGTATCAAGATGCGATGGAAGCGGCATTTGTACCAAGATGCCATGGACGCGAGGGTCTGCTGCCAAGCGCGACACGGTGGATTCAAGTTCATCTTGCGTGGTTGTTGTGGGCAATTCCACTTGCACCGATTCGATGCCGATGGACTGTGCGGTTGCGTGTTTGCTTGCTACATATTTGCGGCTTGGCGCATCATCACCAACAAGAACAGTGGCAAGCGCAATGTGCGGTGAACCAGCTTTTTTGATGCGTGCAGTGAGGCTGGCCAATATGGCATCACGTGCAGGGGCGCCCGCCAGAACAACTGTTGAAATTGGGGCGCCAGACATGCCCTAATCGTACTTGTGCCCGTATCTGAACGAGTTCAGAGTTATTGAAGAATTGGTTAAACCTTGTCAGTTTCAGGCGATGAAGGCAGCAAAACAAGGGCAATTACGGATCCGACGAGTGCGACAGCTGAGGCAACAACACATGCAGTTCTAAACCCATGGATGAAGGAATCGCTCACAGCTTCTTGCACTCGATCTTGAATTTCCACTGGTGCTCTTCCTACTGTTTGGTACGCGGCACCAACAGACTTCTGGGCAATTTCATATACGCCAGCAGGCAGATTCTGAATGAGACCCGGGATTCCAGCAAAGCTGCTTGCAAGTTTTGGTGTGTACAAGCTGACAAATACTGAACCAACAATTGCAACGCCCAATGTTCCGCCAACTTCACGACCAACATCGTTGATAGCTGAGCCAACGCCGGCCTTGTCACGATTCAATGTGCCCATGATTGCGTCGGTACTTGGTGACGTTACGAGTGAGAGCCCGTTAGCCATAATCACCATCGAAAAAATTACGTGGCCCCAATATGAAGAATTTTGATCCATACGACTGGCGATTGCCAGGCCGATGGCCATATTGAGTAGTCCAAAAGCAACAACACGCTTTGTACCAAAACGTAAAGCAGCACGTGCGGCAAATGGTGCAGTAACACCGGCGCCAACTGCAAATGGAATGGTGTGAACACCAGCGCTCAATGTGTCATACCCTAATACAAATTGGAAATATTGAGTCACTAAGAATGTGAACCCGAAGAGACAGAAGAATGCAACAAAGATGCTTCCGGCTGCTGCACTAAGTCGCGGGTTTGCGAATACCCGAACATCGAGAAGGGGCTCTTTATTGCGTATTTCGGCTGAAATAAAGGCTGCAAATGCAATAACTGCAATTACAAAACCTGCATTGGATTTGAATGAACCCCAACCCCAGTTAGGTGACTCGATCACGGTGAACACAAGCATTCCAACAGCGATTATCGACAAAATGAAACCAGGAATGTCAATGCGGTGAGGGTTTTCATCACGCGATTTTGGAATGAGGAATTTGCCGGCAACTAGTGCAATAGCGACGATGGGGATATTGACCAGAAATACTGAACCCCACCAATAGTGCTGCAACAGCGCGCCACCAACAATTGGGCCGAACGCAACAGCCATACCTGACACTGCAGACCACAAACCAATTGCTTTGGCACGCTCGATCGGGTCAATAAAAATATTGGTGATGATTGCAAGAGTTGCTGGGAACACAAGTGCTGCACCTACGCCCATGGCACCACGCCAGAAAATGAGTTGATTGCTTGTCGTGGCGAACGCTGCAAACGTGCTGCAAATGACAAACAGCACAAGACCAATTTGCAATGCACCCTTGCGTCCGAAACGATCGCCAAGTCCGCCTCCGGCGAGAAGCAAGCCTGCGAACACCAATGCGTACGAATCGACGATCCACTGCAAAGAAGTTGTGGTGGCATTCAATTCGCTCTGCAATGTGGGCAGTGCCACGTTCACAATGAGGTTGTCAACGACGACAAGGAACACACTGATGGCGAGTACCCCAAGGATCCACCAGCGACGGTCATAAGTTTTCTGATCAATAGTCACTTGACAGTGTCTAGTCGTTGTACTTGACAGTGTCAAGTTGTACGGTGAGGCCATGGTTCCTGCCCCTTCCGAGCAACATGGCGACGTTCGCCGTCTGGTGCTCGACGCCGCCATTGCAATCATTGAATCTGACGGCGCGGAATCATTATCAATGCGAGAAGTCGCGCGTCGCGCCAGTGTTAGCCATCAGGCGCCGTATCACTATTTCGGTGATCGAAGCGGAATCTTTGCTGCAATTTCTGAAGAAGGATTTAGCGGTTTAGCGCAAGCATTTCGCGATGTGCACGAAACCAATATGCCAGCAGCTAAGGCCGGTTTCATTGCCTATTTGAACTTTGCACGTGAACACGTCGGTCATTTTCGCGTGATGTTTCGCAACGACATTTGTGGCGTTACAACTCACGCATCAACAGCAATCGCTGCAGACTCTGCTTTCGATGAATTACGCCTCATGGTGGCGCGCATCACGGGCCCAGCAATCGACTCGAAATCGGCGCATACATTTGCCTTCACGCTCTGGTCACATGCCCACGGCCTCGCCACGTTGGTCATTGATGGCCCACTTCCGAACAAGGTTCCACCAGGCATCGATCTCGAAGATCAGATTCAGGCCGTGATTGACCTTTCATCACAGATGGTGGCCCTCAAGGCAAGCGAAATGGGCCTAGTTCCACAGGCCAACTAAATCCCGACCAAAGTTGTCGGGTTTTGGGATTTCACCCATATCCTTGTCGCAGGCACCTATTTCAAGGAGAACATCATGACTGTACGTTTAGGCGACACCGCACCCGATTTCACAGCAGACACCACACAGGGAACCATCAACTTCCACGAGTGGTTGGGCGACTCATGGGGCGTTCTCTTTAGCCATCCGAAGGACTTCACACCAGTCTGCACCACAGAGCTTGGATACGTTGCTCGCATCAAGCCAGATTTCGACAAGCGCAATGTAAAGGTCATTGGCCTTTCTGTTGACCCAGTAGATAGCCACGTGAAGTGGGAAGAAGACATTGCTGAGACACAGGGCACACCAGTGAACTTCCCGATGATTGGTGACGGAGACAAGAAAGTTTCCAACCTGTACGAAATGATTCACCCAAATGCAAGTGACACCATGACCGTTCGTTCAGTGTTCATTATTGGGCCAGATAAGAAGATCAAGTTGTCACTCACCTACCCAGCATCTACGGGCCGAAACTTCGATGAAATTCTTCGCGTTATTGACTCATTGCAACTGACAGCCAAATTCAAAGTGGCAACACCTGCCAACTGGGTAAATGGCGGCGACGTCATTATTGGTGCCGCAGTTTCTGATGAAGATGCAAAAACTCTGTTCCCACAGGGCTGGAAGACCGTGAAGCCATATCTTCGCGTTCTTGCACAACCTAAGTAAATCTGCCTTAGTACAATGGGGAAATGACCCCCCAGACATCGACAATCGCTGCTTCCACCATCTCTGCAACGAAGGTGTACGGCTCTGGCGAAGACGCCGTGTACGCACTTCGTGACGTTTCGGTTGACTTCTACGAAGGACAATTCACCGCCATCATGGGCCCTAGTGGCTCTGGTAAATCAACGCTGATGCATTGCATTGCCGGCCTCGACGAACTGTCGTCTGGCTCGGCAATCATTGACGGAACTGACTTGTCCACCATGAAAGACAAGGAACTCACGGAACTTCGCCGAGAGAAGATTGGCTTCGTATTCCAGTCATTCAACCTTGTTCCTACGTTGACAGCAAATGAAAATATTCGCCTGCCATTGATGTTGGGAAACAACAAAGGTGACGAAGCCTGGATTCAAAAAGTAATCAACACAGTTCACTTGCAAGATCGTTTGACTCATCGTCCAAGCGAATTGTCTGGCGGACAACAGCAACGCGTAGCTGTTGCTCGTGCGCTCGCATCACAACCGCGCATTATCTTTGCTGACGAACCAACCGGAAACCTTGACTCCATTACTGGTGCTGAAATTCTCACGTTCATGCGCAAAGCAGTTGACGATCTTGGACAAACAATTGTGATGGTGACGCATGACCCAGTTGCTGCTGCATACGCAGACCGCATTATCTTTTTGGCCGATGGTCATGTTGTCAACGAAATGACAGAGCCCACCGCAGCTCGCGTTCTTGACCTCATGAAGAGCCTCGGAAACTAAGACATGTTTCGTATTGCAATCAAGGGCATTTTGGGTAGAAAAGCCCGACTGATTCTCACATCGCTCGCCGTCATTCTCGGCACCTCGTTCTTGGCGGGCACTTCAGTTTTCTCTGACACCATCAACCGCACGTTCGACAATTTGTTCTCAGACGTCTTCAAGAATGTCGATGCATATGTTCGGTCAACACAAGTTATTGACGGCAACTTCGGCCAAGAAGAACGCCAACGAATTTCGGCAGACCTTGTTTCCGTTGTTGAAAAAGTACCAGGCGTAAAAGATGCTTCTCCCGATATCCAAGCATTTGCGCGCATCATCGGAAAAGATGGAAAGCCAATTGGTTCCGACGGTCAGGGGCCACCAACATTTGGAAGCATTGGTGAAGAATTCGCCGGCGCACTGTGGGGCATTGCAGACGGAAAATGGCCAGTTGGCCCTACTGAAGTAGTTATCGACGAAGCATCGGCGAAAACGGGAAAGTACGTCATTGGTGACACCGTGAAAGTCGTAGCCCAATCGGGAAGCCGTGAGTTCACCCTTGCTGGTATTGCCTCATACGGAGACGTCCGCTCGCCAGGTGGGGCCACATTTGCATTGTTTGATGCAGTCACTGCAGCAGATTTTCTTACACAGCCCGGATTCATTGATGCAATTCTCGTCAGCGGAGACGGATCTGTCTCAGACGCAAAACTGACTGAGGCGATTCAGAAGGCACTTCCCACAACTGGTAAAACAGAAACTCTTACCGGTGCCGAAATCACTTTAGAAACACAAGACCAAATTGGTTCTGCACTTGATTTCTTTGGCATCTTGCTGAGGACATTTAGTTTCATTGCTCTTGGTGTCGGATGCTTCGTTATCTACAACGTGTTTTCCATTAGTGCTGCACAACGCCAACGCGAAAATGCGCTACTACGCGCCATCGGTGCAAGCCGCAAGCAGATCACTCGTGCAATGTTGATCGAAGCAACCGTGGTTGGCCTGATTGGTTCCATTGTGGGCCTCGTAGCCGGAGTCGGTCTGTCCAGTGGCCTCAGCGCGCTGTTACGGGCCGTCAATATTGACATTCCAAGCGGCGGACTTGTTTTGTCACAGAACACAGTGACGTCAACCATCATTATTGGTCTCATCGTTACAGTGCTCTCAGCAATTTTGCCCGCGCGCCGTGCTGGCAAAGTTCCACCGCTTGCTGCAATGCGTGCAACCGCACTTGAAATTGCTCCGCCAGGCCGTAAGCGCCTGATTACCGGACTTGCATCTATCGCACTTGGTATTGCCGTAATCGGCGCCGTTGTTGCTGGTGCCAGCAACAACTATCTCGGTATCGGCATCTTGTTTGTATTCATCGGAACAATAGTTCTGGGGCCAATTATCGCGCGACCAGTCGCCATGTTCTTGGGAAGCCCTGCTGCGCGCTTCCGTGGCATCACTGGCGTCATGGCGCGTCAGAACTCTGCACGTAATCCGAAGCGCACGTCTCGCACCGCGTCACCAGTACTGATTGGTGTTGCCCTCGTTGTCGCAGTTACTGCATTGGCCGCATCAATTAAGGGCCAGATTGATGATGTTTTCACTGCTCAATTTAAAGGTGACTATGCAATCAGCACAGACGCCAGAGGATTCGGCGGCATTAGCCCGTCGTTAGCTGTTGACCTAAACAAACTGCCACAAGTAGAGAAAGCAACCGGCTTTGGTTTTCTTACAGTCAAGATAAATGACAAGGGTCAATACCTCACCACAATTACTCCTGAAACTATCGAGGGGCTGTGGAACATTGGACTAATCAATGCGTCATACGCCGATCTCAAGACTTCAGACATATTTGTTTCGGAGAAAACTGCAAAGAAGAAGAACATTGCAATCGGTTCCGTCCTACAAACAACTTTTGGAGACGGAACAACGCGACCTCTCACAGTGGCTGGCTTTTATGTCAATAATGAAATTGGTGACTACATTGCCAACAGCAATCTTGTAGATGGTTCAGCAATCATCATGTTCGATATTGGTGTCTACATCAAGACAAAGGAAAACGTCAGCAAGGCCGAAGCATTCACGGCTCTTGATGCTGCAGTGAAAAAGTATGGCCAGGGCGAACTGTTAACGAAACAGGAATACATCAACAAGCAATCCGGGCAAGTGAACCAGTTGCTTGGTCTTATTTACGGATTGCTGATGTTGTCAGTCATCATCTCAATCGTCGGCATCATCATCACGTTGCTACTCAGCGTGTTTGAACGTCAGCGAGAACTGGCACTGTTGCGCGCGGTGGGAATGACCAGAACCCAAGTTCGCACCACCGTGCGTTGGGAAAGTGTCATCACTTCCCTGCTTGGCGCAGTGCTAGGCGTCATTTTGGGCATTGGGCTCGGATGGGTCATCGTGTTTGCGCTGAAGGATCAAGGTCTTACATCGTTCAAGTTGCCAGTGGTTCCAACCATCGTCATCATGATTATGTCTTTCATTGTTGGTCTACTTGCGGCTATCTACCCCGCATGGCGTGCAACACGAGTGAACATTCTCGATGCACTAAATACCAACTAGTTATGGCAACAGATTCAAAAATCACTGATGAGATGCTTACATTTCTTCGCGAATACCATCTTGCATCACTCACAACACTCCGTAAAGATGGTTCACCCCATGTTGTTCCCGTTGGTTTTTCCTATGATCCCGACTCGCATGTTGTGCGCATCATTACGTTTCCATCATCAGTCAAATACAAGAACGCATTGCGTGGCGGGCGTGCAGTTGTTTCACAAGTAGATGGTGGGCGTTGGCTCAGCCTTGAAGGAACAGTGACTGCAATTACCGACCCCGCGCAAGTTGCACTTGCTGTTGATGGGTACGCCGCTCGATATCGGCAGCCAAAAGAACGTGAAGACCGCGTTGCAATAGAAATTGCTGTTGACCGCGTATTAGGCAGAGCGTAAAACTACGACGCTGAACGGTGGCGCAAGATGTCACCGATGAACTGTGATCCGGCTGGATGCGGATCCATGGTGCGTGCAATAGGGTCTGAATCATCTCGCACTGGGTACGGTTCGCACCCCACTTGACAGCCCGGGCACCAGTACAGCAATCGGTCTAATTCGCCCATTTTTGTTAGTCGAATCACGTCTCCACAGCGCACACACTTTTGTCCATTGCGACCATAGACAGCTAAACCACCTGGAACATCTGGAGCAGTTATTCGTACAGGCGAATACTGATTAGCACGCAGCTGCGCTGCCGATGTCAGAACCAAATCAAGACATGTTGATTGCGGAACATCAGCAACTTTTGCCCACGGATGAATTCCACATGCCCACAACACTTCGCACCGGTACACATTCCCGACTCCACCCATTACGCGCGAGTCAAGCATTGCATCAGCGATTGTGGAATTTGGTTTGTCAAAGTGAAAGAGACGAGATGCACATTCGTGCAAGTCTGCTTCCATGTTTGTTAGGTCAGGACCACGCCTACCTGCACGCGGGTGACGTGACTGATCAAATTCACGATATGTCTCGGCACCGGGAACTCGGAACGCAACAGCAACCCATTCTTCAGTTTCAATAATTACACGAGCTAAGTGTCGACGAGTACGCCATTTTTGGCCACGGTGATACAAATGCCACTTACCGCGAAAACCCATTTGTGTGTGCAACACAATGCCATCATCAAAAACAATTTCGACATGCTTGCCGTGGCTCACAACACTTTCAACTGCTGAACCCAACTGCGGAACAGGGCCTTCAAGGCTTCTCGCATCAAATCGAGAGATGGTTTTACCCACTAATGCCGTACGCAGCGCTGCGGCTGCTCGATAGTTGGTGTCGCCCTCTGGCACACAACAAATCTAGTTCAGGGAAGTTGACCCACTGAGGCAAGCGCTAAACGAATGAGACGATCATGTCCGCTTGTCATTTCGCGAATAACTTTGTCGCTCACTGCTTCTTTCGGAGTGAACCACGCGAGGTCGAGAGCTTGTTGGCTTGGCTGACACTCACCTGTCACGGGAACCACATACGCCAAACTGACGGCGTGGTGGCGAGGATCATAGAAACCTGAAACAGTGGGGTCTTGGAAGTACTCAATCACCGTGAACGGCGCCGGCTCGGGCGGAATGCGGGGCAGAGCAAGGGAACCAAGGTCTTTCTCAAGGTGGCGCATGAGGGCATCACGAATACGTTCGTTCAGCATGACGCGGCCCGAGACCACCATACGACTGATGCTGCCATCGGCTGCCTGGCGCAAAAGCATGCCGATATGAGTGACTTCACCGTCTGGGTTCACCCGTACAGGCACCGCGTCGACATAGATGATGGGAACCTGATTACGAACCTGTGCGATGTCCTCAGGAGATAGCCAAGCGTTCTGAGTATCTGTTTTCTGGTCGCTCACCTATGCGACATTACTATGCCAACTGCTCTGAGGCGAGAGACCCAGACAACTTTCACCATTCGGTGGAGACGTATTTCGTTTCCATAAAAGCAAGAAGGCCATCGTGCCCGCCTTCGCGCCCAAGCCCCGACTGTTTCACGCCACCAAACGGTGCCGCTGGGTCAGAGACCAATCCGCGATTCAAGCCGACCATGCCGGTTTCGAGTGCATTCGCTAGGCGCATACCGCGGCCGTGATTACGTGTGTAGATGTATGACACCAGCCCATGATCAACCCCGTTGTACCACGGTATTGAGTCTTCAATGTTTACGACCTCAATAATTGGCGCAACAGGCCCGAACACTTCTTGTTGAACAATGAAATGCTCTTGCTTCACGCCAGCTAAAACTGTTGCGGCATAACCATGCATTGGCGCCTTTGTTGCTGTGCCACCGCACAAGACTGTTGCACCATCTGCAACTGCACGCTCTACTAAACCAGCAACTCGCTTTTGTTGTGCAGCACTAACCAGTGGTCCGAGTGTTGTTGTGGCATCGAGCCCGCTACCCAACACCAACGCGGCCATTCGCGCAGTGAACTTTGATGTGAACTCATCGAGTACCGACGACTGAACGTAAAAGCGGTTTGCCGCTGTGCAGGCTGCTCCCCCGTTACGCATTTTTGCAATCATGGCACCGTCAACTGCGGCATCAATATCGGCATCATCACACACGATGAACGGTGCGTTGCCACCCAATTCCATTGAGCAGTTCACAATTTTCTCTGCAGCCTGCGCAAGCAACACAGAACCAACGCGCGTGCTTCCCGTAAACGACAACTTGCGCACACGACCAGACGACAACAAGGCCTGCACTGCGTCTCCGGGTGGGTCTGGTGTAATCACCTGAACAACACCCTCTGGCACTCCGGCACGTTGCAGAATGTCTGCGATTGCATACGCAGTCAGCGGTGTTTCATGTGCTGCCTTCAACAACACTGTGCAACCAGCCGCTAGTGCCGGGCCAATCTTGCGTGTTGCCATAGCTGCAGGGAAATTCCACGGCGTGATACACAGCGCCACACCTACGGGCTCTCGCGTAACAGCAAGCCAATTCGTGCCGTTCGGTGCTTGGCGCAAGTCACCATCGATGCGCACAGCCTCTTCACTGAACCAACGAAAGAACTCTGCTGCATACGCCACCTCGGCACGGGCATCAGACAGAACCTTGCCGTTCTCACGCACGATCAGCGTGGCCAACTGTTCTTGTTCCGCAATCATGATCTCAAAGGCACGGCGCAACATCTCTGCACGCTGACGCGGCAATGTGGTGCGCCACGTGATGAATGCGTCAGCAGCTCGAGCAGCGGCCTCTAGGCATTGCGCCACAGTTTGATTGGGCGCTTCTCCTTCTACTTCTCCGGTTGCTGGGTTCACGATGCGAATAGTTGCCATGCCTCTATTCTGCCCCAGAACACCAAAAGGGCCCGGTGCTTTCGCACCGGGCCCTTTACGGACGTTCTTGGAGGGAACTATTTGATGTTTTCTACAAGCATCTTTGAGATTGCCACAATGTTGGCTGGCAAAGCTGCGTAACCCTTGAGTTCAGCAACTTCTGGTGCACACTTGTCAAGAACATACGTAGCGAAACGCTTCGCTGTCAACATTTTTGCTGCTGTGTTCTTAGAGTCCGTGTTTGCAGAAGTGTTGGCCATGAAGTACGAAACTGCGGTGATAGGGAAAGCATCTGCAACCTTATTCGCATAGTCGAAAGTAACTACACCAGTAGCCTGGTCAACTGCTGCTGCCGAAACGAACTTCGCTGCACCTGCAGATGAACCAGCAAGGAAAACTCCAGCACCGTTCTGAATTTTCGCAGCAACGATTGGCTTGCCAATCGACTGACGCTCATTCACAAATGAAACCTCGGCATAGCCGATTCCGCCATCTTTGTTCATGACACCATTTGCAACGCCGTCATTACCTTGAGCGCTAACGAAAGATCCGTCAGATGGAATTGATCCGGACGGTACACCGAAAGCATCTGCCGCTGATGTAGTCCATACTGCTGGAACGGTCTTGTTCAAGAAGTTGAGGAAGTTGTTAGTGGTACCTGAGGTGTCCTTACGGTGATACACAGTGATCAGTGTTGAAGGAAGTTTGATTGCCGTTGCATCAATTGACACATACCCCAAAACAATCTTGTTCAACTTGATTTCATATTCAGCGCCAGCTACATATGGCAGAGGCAAAACGGTTGTTCCAGCCTTTGGCTTCTTGTTGTAGCGAACTTTTCTAGCAGTTGTGCCGGCAGCGTCAGTTACTGATGAGGTTACAACCAAGTTCTTGGTATTGGTCTTGACAATGCTCTTATTCAGTTTCACTGTAAGAACAGCTTTTGTTCCCTTCTTCACCAGTGAGAACTTTGCTGCGGCATTAAGGGCACTCAACTTTGGCTTTTTGGCCACTGGGTTATCAAGCTTGATTGCTGGGTCATTCCAGTTCTTGACTGCGCCAGAGAAGATCTTGGCCACTGTTGCAGGAGTCAGGTTCAACACTGTTCCGGCAGGCTGTACACCGTCGAGGCGGTATGCAACGTCGATTGCACCTGAGATAAGCGGTAACCATACGAATGAGGTGCGATATCCGGTGTCAGGCTTAGAAGATCCAGTTGGCTGGTACATCGAGTCAGACATTCCGAATCCGTCGTAAGTGTTAGCAAAGAAGTTCTTACGCCCTGTTCCTGAACCTACACCCGTGTAGTTCACAGTTGCTTTCAGTGGATTGAACTCTTCGTCGCCAGCAAACGTAGCGCGGCATGATTCGATGATGTTCAGTGGGAACGTTGCGCCACCAGCAATAATGTTGTCAGCGTCAGCTGCAAGAACTGGAGTAACCATTCCTGCAGATGCCATCAATGCAGATGCTGCAACAGCTACTGCGATTTTCTTGGATAGTTTCATGTGGATATTTCCTCCTGGTAGGGATTAACAGAAGGAACTATAAACACACGAGGTGACGCTAAAGGGAGCTTCTTATGTCTATAAACAAGACGAAAGATTAACTGTAAGTAAACTCAGCCGAAGCGGCCTTGTACGTAGTCTGCAGTACGTGAATCTGAAGGTGAACTAAAGATGACAGACGTACGATCCGCTTCGACAATGACTCCTGGCCCACCATCGCTGAGGAAAAAGGCACAGTGATCAGACACACGAGCGGCTTGTTGCATGTTGTGAGTCACGATTACAATGGTCATATCAGATGACAACTGCACAACGGTCTCTTCCACCTTCAATGTTGAAGCAGGGTCTAGAGCCGAACACGGCTCATCCATTAACAGGACATCAGGCTTCACAGCCAGGGCTCTAGCGATGCACAACCGCTGCTGCTGACCACCGGATAACGAACCCCCTGAAGTCTTCAAGCGATCTTTTACTTCTTTCCACAGCCCGGCCCTAGTAAGGCACTCTTCAAGAAGGGAATCTTTGTCTTTAACTTTTATGTTGGCCAACTTCAGCCCAGCAAGAACATTTTGACCAATAGTCATTGACGGAAACGGGTTTGGCTTCTGGAAGACCATTCCAACCTTTAGACGCATCGCTGTTACATCTACGCCTGGTGCATAAATTTCTTTGCCATCAAGGAACACTTCACCGGCCATAGCTGCGCCCGGAATGAACTCATGCATACGATTCAGGACTCGAAGGAATGTTGACTTGCCACAACCTGAAGGCCCAATGAGACCAGTGACGCTGTTGGCAGGAAAATCAAGTGAGATGTCTTCAAGGACGTGATGCTTGTTGAACCACACATGCACACCTTTGGTTTGCAGACCGTTGGTGCCAACATGGCCTTCGTCTAACGGGTTTCCCCCTTGTGGTGCTGTGTGTGAATCGTTATTCATGATGCTCTCAGTCTGAATTGTTATGTCATCCATTTTGTTACCCCTTTGCTCGCCCACTCGCAAGTCGGGCAATCGTAAATATTATGAAAATCAACAAGAGGAGAACTGCTGCGCCACCCCATGCACGGGACAAAGCCAAGTCAGTTCCGTTTGAGAAGTTCTGATAGATGTACATCGGCAACGACGCAACCGGGCGGGATGTGTTAGTCGAGAAGTTGGCCAAATAGAACGAAGTCATGATTAGAGGTGCAGTTTCTCCTGCGACGCGAGCTATGCCAAGCATTGACGCAGTAACAAGGCCAGCGCGCGCAGCAGGCAACACAATTCGGAATGTTGTGGCAGTCTGTGTTGCCCCTAGTGCATACGCAGACGTGCGCAGATCTTCTGGAATTAGTCTCAGGACTTCTTCTGCAGTTCGGGCAACGGTGGGAAGCATCAGGATAGACAAAGCAACAGCACCAGAAATAGCACTGAATCCATTACTTGTAACTAAGACTGCATACACGAAAAGGCCAGCAACGATTGATGGCACACCGCTCATTGAATTAACCATGACGCGCACAGCCCCACTGAGTTTTCCTTTAACTTCTGTAATGTAAATAGCCGTGATTATTCCGAATGGAATTGCTATCAGCGATGCAATCAGCAGGATGATTCCTGAGCCAACAATTGCATGGGACAAACCACCCATGTTCAGTTCGTCATCGCCTGAAGTAACTGACATATCTGTGGTGAAGTATCCCCAGTAAATGGCTTCGGCTCCACGCTGAAAAACTGTGAACAGAATTGAGACCCACGGGATGAACGCTGTAGCAAAACCCGCACACACCAATGTGGTCATTACTTTGTCGACTGCCTTCACTGTGTCATGACGCAAACCAAAAAGAAACGAGACAGCAAGATACGCAACCACAAATGCCACATAGCAACCAAGAGGTCCGGCAAGACCTGTGAAATTCACTAGCAGTGCTGCAAGAGCCGCCGCAATAACAATGGCGGGAACTACATCTTTGAACACATCACGACGGTTCACCCATGGGCGACGTGGTGTAACGAGGGTAGTTGTGCTGCTTGTCATTTGGTGCTCCGTGACGCACGACCAACAATGATTGAAGCCCCGAAGTTGACAAGCAGCGTCAGAACAAACAGCACCAAGCCAGCCGCCATGAGAGCTTTCAATTCAAGTGGGCCTGCTTCGCCAAATTTGCTGGCGATAAGTGACGCCACGTTTCCGCCAGCACTAGCCAGAACTTGAAATTTCACTGCAAATACCAAGTTCAGGGTTAGCAACACTGCAATTGTTTCACCTAAAGCTCTACCAAGACCAAGCAACATTCCACCGACGAGGCCACTAAGGCCAAATGGCAACACAACGGCGCGGATGGTACCCCAACGAGATGCACCTAATGCATAGGCGGCTGTTATCTGGTCTTGTGGTGCACGTGAATACACCTCACGAGTGACGGAACTTGCAATAGGCAAGATCATGAGACACAGAACTAACGCTGCCACAAATGGTGACGCATCAAAGTTGGCGCGATCAACAGCAAAAATAGGGATCCACCCGAAATATTTATTTATGCTTGCTGCCCATTGAGATGCATAGGGCATGAGTACCAAATAGCCCCATAGGCCGTAAATAATTGAGGGAATTGCGGCCATGAGATCGAGAATTGATACCAGCAAAAAACGAATCTTGCGTGAGATGTAAAACTCAAGAAAAAGTGATGTCCCTATTACAAAAGGAAGAGCAATAATCATTGCCATGATGGCCACGATGATTGACCCAAGCAACATGGCTGCAACTCCAAATTGTGCAGCTCGCCCATCTTCAACAGAGCCAGAGTCCCACTTTGATGAGGTAATGAAGTCAAGACCGAACATACGGAACACATCAAAGCTATTTACAAACAGGAATCCGGCAATCAATGCGAGAACTACAAAAGCTGAAAGTGCACCAGTTGTTACAACGCCTTGAAATGCTTTATCAGAGTTTCTGGACTTCGCCGTAATCTGTCTGCGTTCGGGAACGGTCGTCTGCACAGCAGTAATGGTGGCAGAGCACAATGAACGCCAGACCCCCAGTTCATGAACACAAGGTGAACGAGAGAACAGATTTTGGTGATTTGTGGGCTATTCCAGGCTAAGAGTGGCCGTGGCCAGGGCCTCAACATCTGTCTGGTCGTGGGTGACCAAAATTGTGGCGCCGGCAAAGCCAGACAGCAGCTCTGGGAGTAGTTCTCGAAGGCCAGAGCGAGAGGCTGCATCGACTGCCGACAATGGTTCGTCGAGAAGAAGGACCCGCGGTTCGAGAACCAGGGCGCGAGCAAGGGCCACGCGTTGGCGTTCTCCCCCACTGATGTGATTAGGGCGTCGCGTTTCGAAGGATGACATACCGACACGTTTCAACATTTTTTGTGATCTTTGTTCGGCTTCATCTTTGTGCATGCCGCGTGCACGTAGACCATACACAACGTTTGCAAGCACATTCATGTGCGGAAAGAGACGCAGATCTTGAAACACCACTGCACATGTTCTGTGCTCTGGTTCTATCCAAGTGTTCGTTTTTGAAGAATCCCATGTTGTGTCATCTGCTATCAATTGTCCGCTTCGCATTGGGATAAGACCCGCGATGGTGTGAATGACAGTTGACTTACCAGAACCGTTCGGGCCTGTGATTGCGAGCACTTCACCATCGGATACAGAAAACTTAAGAACGCGTTCGAAGTCTCCACGACCGACAACGCCGTTTAGTGAAATACTCATCGACCGACCATCCAACGATCACGCATTGCTGCAAGAACACCGACTGAAATCAAAATAAGTACTAGCGACAACACCAACGACAATCGGTAATCAACTGATACCAATTCATATACAGCCATTGGCAATGTTTGTGTGCGGCCCGGGAAACTGCCAGCGAACGTAATTGATGCACCGAATTCACCTAGTGAGCGAGCCCAAGCAAGCGCAAGGCCCGCAATGATGGCTGGGCGTGCTGCTGGAAGTGCAACGGTAAAGAACACGCGACTTGGAGAAGCGCCCATGGTGCGCGCAGCTTCTTCTAGTCCTCTATCACTTTGACGAAATGACGCTTCAACCGCCAATACAAGAAATGGCATCGCAACAAATACTTGTGCCATCACTACTGCTGTGCGAGTGAATGGCAATGAGGTATCAAACCAGTCATAGAGAAAACGACCGACAAGCCCTTGGCGACCGAACGCAGTGAGCAATGCGATACCACCGACAACCGGTGGCAAGACCATTGGGGTTATGCAGATAATGCGCAGTGCTGAAAGCCCTCGTGCAGTAGAACGTGCCAAAAGCCAGGCCAAAGGAACGCCGAATGCGCACGAGATTAGGGCCGCGATTATTGATGTTTGGACAGATATGGATAGCGCGTCTCGCGTTGATTTCTGCGACAGCATCACCCCCAAGTCGGACCATGGCGTACGAATGAGAATTGAAATCAGAGGTAGTGCAACAAATGTCGCAGCGATACCGGCGAATACTTTCAGGCTTGGTGAAATGCGTTGTCTGTTCACGGCGCCAAAAATCCGAACTTGGTTTGCAGTGTTGACTTGAAATCTTCACTCTTGATGTAGTCAACGTATTGTTGAGCTATTGGTCGTGCTGTTAAAGCTGCAACGTAATACCCATTTGTGGAATTGACAGCGCTTGGTATTCCGACACACGTGGCCGCACTGCGCTTCCGTGCATATTGACAATCACTGCGGTACACGATGCCAGCATCGAGTTCTCCCATTTCAATCTTTGTTACCAGATCTTCTACCGATGGAGATTCCGTATCCGTAATCACGCTGCGTGTGGTGCCTGCCTTTTCCAAGATGAAATTTGCAAGAGACCCACATGGCGCCGTGGCGACACAGAGACCTACTTTGATTCCGGAATTCACTGCATCAGACAAACTTGCGATATCAGTAACTTGTTTTACAAACCGAGATGTTGGACTCACCATAACTTCGGCAGCATTGTTTGCAAAGAGTGAGACGTTGTTAGTCTTGCCGGCATCTTTGGCGGTAGTCATTGTTGCTTCATTAGCTGAGACAAAAACATCTGCAGGTGATCCGTTCACAATTTGTGCGGCAAGCGTGGCAGATGAGCCATAGCTATAGGTAATGCCGGTGATGCACGGATGAGCAGATAGAAAAGTCTTCTCCACATCAGTAAAGACATTGACCATTGAACTTGCCGCCATCACAACAATGGAGCCTTTTGTATCCGGTTCCTTGCACGAATCAGTGGCGGCAGAAGAACGATCAGTGCTGGAACAACCGGACAGCACCAAGGCTGCGACACAGAGAGCTCGTTTACGCACATCATCAGAGTAGTCACTTTTTGACTACTTCAACCACAAGGCTAGGGTTTTGTTATGGCAAAGCAAGATGCTCAACTAGCGCGCAACGTAGTGCTGGCATTGGTGGTTCACACACCCCGTCATGGTTGGGCCATTCATGAAGAACTGGCGCCCACTGGCGAAATTGGCCGTGCGTGGACTCTGTCCCGCCAACTGGTGTATCGGGCTATTGACACCTTGGTCGAAGACGGTTTGGTGAAGCGCGCAACACCTAAAGATGGTGGCGGTGCCGACAAGGTGGTTATTTCTGCAACAGCAACCGGCAAGCGAGTAACTACAAAGTGGCTTGATACACCAGTCACGCATCTGCGCGACGTGCGTACTGAATTAGTTCTTAAAGTCATGTTGCGCGAAAAATTCGAATTAGAACTTTCGCCATTTATTGATTCACAGCGAAAGATATTTGATCCGTTGATTGCTGCGATTAATGCAGACAAGTCGGACTCCCCCGTCAATGTGTGGCGCAAGGAAAGTGCTAACGCTGTGGCGCGATATCTGACTCAGCTAGAACGCTGATTGATTTAGCCGCCGAGATACGCAGCACGTACTGCCGGGTCTACCAACAGATCACTACCGGTGCCGGTCTTGACCACGTAACCAGTTTCTAATACGTATCCGCGGTGTGCGGTGCGTAATGCTTGCGTTGCATTCTGTTCCACCATCAACACCGAAATACCTTCCGCATTGATTTGCTTCACTATGGAGAAAATTTGTGCAATCAACATTGGTGCTAGACCCATTGATGGTTCGTCTAGTAAGAGCAACCGCGGATTGCTCATTAAAGCACGGCCAATGGCGAGCATCTGCTGTTCTCCACCAGACAATGTTCCGCCCATTTGACCAATTCGTTCACGCAGGCGAGGAAACAAATGCATGACATGTTCCAAGTCTTTTGCTTTTTGTGGCCCTTTATCGCCCCGGACATACGTGCCCATATCAAGATTCTCACGCACCGTCATTCCTGGAAAAATCCCCCGGCCTTCGGGAGCTTGGCAGATGCCACGCTTTACGCGATCGTGAGGAGCCATCTTTGTGATGTCTTCACCTTCAAAAAATATTGAACCTTCTGCGACGTTACGTACTCCGGAGATAGTGCGCAATGTTGTTGTCTTGCCTGCGCCATTGGCACCAATTAGGGAGACAATTTCACCCTCATTGACATTGAATGAAACGCCTTTGATGGCTTCAATTTTCCCGTAGAACACATGGAGATCTCGTACCTCAAGCAGCATCGTCTGGTACTCCCAAATATGCAGCGATGACGTCGGGGTTCTCTCGCACTTCTTGCGGAAGCCCTTCGGCGATTTTCCGACCGAAGTCAAGAACAGTAACTCTGTCGCTGATTTTCATGACCACGTTCATGTCATGCTCAATTAACAGCACCGTGTACCCCTGGTCGCGTATTTTCAAAATCAATTCGTTCAGTTCTTGCTTTTCTGCAGGGTTGAAGCCGGCCGCCGGTTCATCAAGACATAACAATTCGGGTTCGGTGGCAAGTGCCCGCGCTATTTCAAGACGTCGCTGGTAACCATAGGGCAAGTTCCGCGCGGCGTCGCTGGCACGATCAGCGATACCCATTAAGGCCAGCAGCTCCATCGAGCGATCGTATGATTCCTTTTCTTCTGCGCGCTGATGTTTTGTGCGCAACAAGGATGCAGGGATTGAAGAAGTCTTTCGAGCATCAGCACCCACCATGACATTTTCTACTGCTGTCATTTCGGAGAACAATCTGATGTTCTGAAAGGTACGAGCAATTCCAGACTGTGTTATCTCATACCGCTTCAATTTGGTGATGTCAGAGCCGTTGAACATGACTGTTCCTTGCGTCGGCTGATACACACCAGTCATCACATTGAAACACGTTGTCTTGCCGGCACCATTAGGACCAATCAGGCCAAGAATTTCACCGCGGAAGATTTTGACCGACACTTCACTGAGTGCGGTCACGCCTCCGAATTGCATGGTGACATTATTGAAATCAAGAAGAACTTCGTTCGTCATTGCGCAACCTCTTTCCCATCAGAAGAAGGTCTCATTGGGGTTTTGGTACGTACCCGACGAGGAAGAAGACCCTCGGGGCGAAACACCATGACGAGAACAAGGGCAATACCAAAAACTAAGACTCGTTTGTCGGTGAAGTTACGGAAGCGCTCTGGAAGCCACGCCACCATGATGCCACCAAGAATTGCTCCGGGCATGTTGCCAGACCCGCCAAGAACTACCGCAGCTAGGAACAAAATGGACAACTGCAACGGGAAGTTGTCAGGGCTAATGAAGCCGACCTTGCCTGCATAGTGGGCTCCGGCTAGTCCGCCGACCGCGGCTCCAATAGCGAACGCCCACAACTTGAATTTAAAAGTATTAACTCCCATGAGTTCTGCTGCATCTTCATCTTCACGAATCGCAGTCCATGCACGCCCGACGCGCGACTCTTCGAGGCGATACAAGCAAAACACAACAAGAAAGACAAGTGTTAGTCCAAGCCAGTAATAGGGCTTCGGATCAATAACACCAAACTTTAAAGGACCGATCGATGGTGGCTTACCGATATCGCTGATACCACGACTTGCTCCAAGCCAATCGAGATTCTTTGCACTGATGCGAATGATTTCTCCGAACCCCAATGTGACGATTGCCAAATAGTCGCCACGCAATCGCAAGGTAGGAGTGCCCAAAATAACTCCGACCAACATGGAGACCAAAACAGCAATGGGTAAAGCCACGATCCAAGGGAGTGAAGCGTGCTGGCTTGTCAAAACGCCAACTACGTACGCACCGACGGCATAGAACCCCACGTATCCGAGGTCGAGCAGTCCGGCAAGTCCAACAACAACATTCAGACCCAATGCAACCAACACAAAGATAATGACCTGATCATTGAGAACTGTAGAAAACTGCGTTCCGGGTGTGTTCACTAGCCAACCGATACCGGGGATTTCTGGCCACCATGGTGCGAGGTACAAAGCAAGAACTGCGAGCGCGTACCCCGACAAACGTTGCACACGAGACATTGATTTCCAGTGTGTTTGCACGTCGGCAAACAGCGAATAGAAACGCTTCCAGAGATTTGACAACTGACTCATACCCTGGCCCTGCCTAAAGATTCACCAAGTATGCCTGTTGGGCGCACCATCAGAACTACAAGTAGAACTACGAATGCAATTACGTCTTTCCATTGTCCACCAAAAAGTGCGGACCCGTAGTTTTCAACTAACCCCAACATAAATCCGCCGAGCAATGCACCTTTAAGATTTCCAATACCGCCAAGTACGGCAGCAGTGAAGCTCTTAACTCCCAGAATGAAACCGATATTGAATCGCGATTGGTCGTAGACCAATGTGAACAACATTGCAGCACCACCCGCCATTACTCCACCGAGAGCAAACGTGACCACAATAATGAGGTCAACGTTGACACCTAAAATTCGCGCCGTTTCAGCATCTTGAGCAACAGCGCGAACACCGCGGCCCAATTTTGTTTTATTGACAAACAATGTGAGGGCCGTCATCATCAACAATGCACCAACAATCACGATGACATAATCGACACGAACATCTGTGCCGAGTGCATTGAACAGCACCTTCTTTTCCAAGATTCGCGGTGTTTGATACTGCTCACGACGATTTGGGCCCCAGATTCCCACTGCTTCGGCAATTGCTGTTGAGGCACCAATTGCAGAAATAAGAAAAGCGAGGCGAGGTGCTTTTTTGCCTCTCTTAAAAAACCGAAGATATGAATAGGAAATGGGTGCTGTTCCGACACACGCAATAATGAGATTTGCTTTGGTCTCATTTACAAAAATTAGACCAAGTACAAATGCGGTGAGGAATGCCAGTGCAATTGCACCAAACGCATCTCCATTGCCACGCAATGGTCGATATGCAATTCGCTCTAGGGCAACTGCTCCGACACCGGATATGAACATTGCAGCAAAAAGGATAAAGACCAAGAAAAGAACAAGGGTTCCTCCCGCGCGATACGGATAGTTTCCGTCTTCCAGCATGGGAATATTGAGAAACTGTGTTGAAGCAATCAGTGCACTGAAAGTTCCCACCATGAAAATTTCAGAATGGGCAAAGTTAATAAGACGCAGGACACCGTAAACAAGTGTGTACCCCAGTGCGACCAATGCATAAATAGAGCCGAGCGCAAGGCCGGTGACCGTGAGATCCCAGAACGTGCGAACTATTAGCCAATCAGGCATTTATACGACCTATCAAAAAAACGTAACGAAAACATCATAGACAAACGAAACGACCGGGGATTACTCCCCGGTCGTTACCGTTATTGTTCAAAAGTGAACCCGAAGGTTTACTTGATTAGACCGAGTGAACCGTCAATCTTTCCATCTTTGATGGTGTAAGCGTAAACAGCTGTACCGACAACTTCGCCGGTCTCGTCCCACTTCAATTGCTTTGTTACGCCAGGAGCGTCGTAAGCCTTGATGAAAGCAAGAATTGCTGCACGGTCACGCGCACCAGACTTGATTGCTGCAAGGAACACAGTTGCTGCGTCGTAGGCCTCAGCACCATATGTTGCTGGGTCTTCGCTGAACTTTGCCTGGAAAGCTTTGAGGAACGTTGCATTTGAGTCGAATGGAGCACATGTGCAACCAATGATTGAACCCTCTGCTGCTGGACCGCCTGCTTCGATGTAACCCTTGTCGAGAACTCCGTCACCGAAGTACAACTGAGCGTCAACTCCGCCGTCACGCAATTGCTTGGCAAGCTTGCCAGCTGCTGCGTAGTAACCACCAAAGAACAAAGCATCAATGCCAGCGTCCTTTGCTGCTGTTACAACTGCTGAGTAGTCAGCACTTTCTGGATCGATGCTGTTCATTTCAACTGCTTTGTCACCAAGGCTTGTCTGAACGATGTCTGCAAGACCCTTACCGTATTCAGATGCGTCGTCGAGAACTCCGACTTTCATCTTTCCATCAGCAGTGATTTTGGTTGCAAGGCCTGGGCCCTGCTTGTCGTCGCCTGCAAGTGCACGGTGGAAAATCTTCCAGCCGTTCTTTGAAAGATCTGCGTTGGTAGCTGATGGAGTGATGATCGGAAGACCAGCCTCATCGAACTTGCCATTGACTGCTTTTGACTCACCAGAGAATGCTGGTCCAACGATTCCGAGAACGCTTGCATCAGCGATTGCCTTGTCGGCAAGTGCTGGGGCCTGGTCTGGGTCACCTTGTGAGTCATATGCTTCGATGCCTACTTGGCAATCTTCATTTGCTTCATTGAACTCTGCGACTGCAAGGTCGAGGCCCTTTTTGATGTTGACACCAAGGTTGCCTGCTTCTCCGGTGAGTGCGCCGAAGAATGCAATCTTCACGCCTTCACAAGATGCTGCAGCACCGTCTGATGTTGAGTCATCACTTCCGCCGCAGGCAACGCCTACGAGTGACAGACCGATAATGAGTGCGCTTGCGCGCACGATACGGCTTTTCTTCATGTGTTTTTCTCCCCTTAGGAGGTTGGTGACAATTGCCACAGTTACTGGGTAGTACGTCCAAACTATCGGCGTCTTTGACAAAAGGTCAAGGGGTCGCTAGATGCTCGACCAGTTTTACAACGTCTGCATATGAGTTGTAGAGGGGCGCCATCCCGAATCTCATCAGGTCAGGCGGCCGGAAATCGGCAATGACACCATTGGTCGACATCTGCTGAACTAAGGACTTGCCACCCGCTAACCCAAGCGCCACATGGCTTCCACGGGAATCAGCGGCACGTGGCGACTCTAATGCGAAGCCTCGCGGTGCCAAATGCTCGTCAAAAAGATCTATAAAGAGCCCCGTCAGACTCATACTTTTAGCCCGAATTTCCTCAATTGTGGTGTCAGAAAAGATTTCTAGAGCAGCTTCTAGGGATTTCATGCTTAAAACAGTGACCGTTCCGGTGTGGAACCGTGCGATTCCTGGGGCTGGGCGAAAACTGAGGTCAAAATCGAAGGGGGCCTCATGGGCCCACCAACCCTGGAGGGGCTGGCCCGATTCTTGAAGTAGCCGCGGAGCTACATATATATAGGCAGGAGCGCCCGGGCCACCATTCAGATATTTGTAGCCGCAGCCAACCGCAAAGTCGATATCGAGTCCGGATGCATCGAATGGCACGGCACCGGTCGTATGAGCAAGATCCCACACCATCAGTGCGCCATGAGAATGCGCCGCTGCGGTAATTCCTGATGCGTCCAAAATTTGTGCACTGCGATAATCGACATGAGTGGCGGTGACAACTGCAGTGCGTTCCGAAATAGCGCCAATGATTTCTTCAGCTGGTACCGCTACCAAAGTCAAACCAAGTTGATCAGCAACGCTTTGAGCAATGTAGATATCTGTAGGAAAATTATTGATGTCAATAACAATTTCTGTTCGACCAGGCCGAAGACCTACTGCAGCCATCAACGCTTTGTGCAAATTGATTGACGTGTTGTCGCAACTCAACACTGTGTCGGGAAGTGCCCCAATAAGTGGCGCAATCATATTGCCGACACGCATTGGCATTGCAAGCCAATCTTCATCCCATGAACGAATGAGACGCTCGCGCCATTCATGCTCGATTGTGTGATGCAATACTTCGCGTGATCGCAGCGTTAGTGGGCCGAGAGAATTTCCGTCAAAATAAGTGACATCAGCAGGAATGTCGAATCGCTGACGTAGGGGCGCCAACACATCTTTCGCATCAAGACTTTGTGCCAATTCAGTTGCAGCTGCGAAATTCACCTTGACTCTTCCAGTAGTTGTGTCAATGTCCAGTCTCCCACCGATGTGCCACGCTTCAACAAATCGTATGGAAGATCAAAATGGTCACGATTTGGCACGACGATGACTTCAGTCTTTGCACCTGTCGATGCCAAGTAACCACCGTACTCAGCATTCTGCCGAATGAATTCAGACGATTCTGCCTCGCCAACCGCACACAGTGCGTGCGATACACCTCGCACTGGCGACAACAACTGTGGGCTAATGGCTGCAGCCGATTCCGACGTGAGATGCAATGGGTCATTTGTGTCGGTAACGACCAATGGTCGTAAGTCATAGATTCCGCTTAAGAGCACAACGCCAGACAATCGTGATGCGATTGCATATTCGCGAGCACATATTGCGGCTAAATGTGCACCTGCACTGCAGCCAGCAAGCACGACTTTGGTGGGTTGCAGTTCGGAAATCGTTTTCTCAACATCAATGATGCATTCTTCGATGATTTCAGGGATTGTGGCATGCGGCGCCAATGTGTATTCCACCGCATGCAACGAAATGCCTTCTGCCATTGCATCATTTGCATTAAACAGAGAATCAGCAGCAGACAATCGCTGCCAGTATCCGCCATGGATATAAATCAGAAGTGGGCGGCGCGGTTGTCGCAACAAGGCAGGGTCATGAGGTGCGCTGAGTTCGTGATATTCAGCGAGGTACTCATCAAGTGGACGAAGAGCATGACGTGATGGCGAGTATTCGTAATCAACATCGGCATCTGATGCCGCTTGCCAATTAAACGGCGTACTCACTGCACCGGGCGGGTGCCCGCAACGGTAGTGCGATGTAGTTCACGGCGGAACCCAGAGTAATCATTCAGGGCGTAATGCTGCGTCGAGCGGTTATCCCAAATTGCAAGATCACCATTGCTCCATTTGTGACGAACTGTGAACTTTGCATCGGTGGTATGTAGGTGCAACCAGTCCATGATGCGCAACTTTTCAATTTCGTCTGCGATTCCCATTAGGTCACGAACATATGCACGGTTGAAAAACAGTACGGGCCTCCCTGTTTCAGGATGAGTGATTACCAAAGGGTGAATCTCTGAATCATTAGCTGTCTCATCGCAGACAATATTCATACTGGAAAGTCCTGAGTGCAGCGGCTGCATCTTTGGTGAATAGGCATCACGCGCGGTGTGAATTGCTGCAAGATGTGAAAATTGTTCCTTGTAGGCATCAGACAATGCACTGTAAGCAGCTGTCATAGACGACCACAGAGTGTCTCCCCCATACGGAGGAATATCAAGTGCATGCAAGATTGTGAACGATGGTGGAGCCGGCTGAAAACTGAAATCACTGTGCCATGCACCACCGAAATTAAATGCATTCCCGTCTTTGGGTTCTTTCAGAACTTTGATGACTTCTGGGTGGTCGGGGCTTGGTTCAATAAAGGGCGAATCTGCAGCCGGCCCGAACCGCCGTGAAAAATCAACCTGTTGTTGTGGAGTCAAGGATTGATGAGGAATGATGATTACTTCGTACTCACATGCCATTTCTCGCAATGTGGAAAAATCGGATTCGGTGAGAACTTTCACATCTTCCACATAGACCGTGACTCCTATGACCCCTGTTAAACGCTCCACTCGCATTCCTCTACCGTAGAACACCCTCACCAATAGAGAACCAGCAAGGTGTTTTGTGGCAACATCTCTGGGTGGCATTTCGAGACGGCGATGGATGGGTGTTGTGCACCAAGTGTCAATCTCGCCATTGGGGTCTTCATGGAGCAGCCGGCCTACTTCTTGTGCGCACTGACCTCGAGATTCCTTGTGTTTTACTTCAATTGCGAGCCGCGTGGACCCATGGCGGTGGCACCTGGGCATTGCCAGGTGGCGCACTTGATTCCCATGAAGACTCTGTAACTGCTGCCGCGCGCGAAGCACACGAAGAAGCAGGCATCGAGCCTCAACATCTTGAATTCAAAGCGGTCTTTTCTGATGACCATGGCAACTGGCGTTACGACACGGTCATTGCGCACACCACAACTGACGCAGGTGCATACGAAGCGAATGCTGAATCTGATGACTTGCGTTGGGTGCCTGTTGATGAAGTTGGGTTGTTTGATCTTCACCCTGGCTTGCGCAACACATGGCCAGTTCTCATTAACCATGTAAAAACGTCGCTACAAAATTAGTTCTCCATGCGCAAAAGAACTCTGTACCTGCTTCAAGCCGCCACGGCTCTCGGTGGAATGGGATACGGCGTCATGTTTACGGTGCTTGATGATTTCCGTGACCAATACGGAATTACAGAAGCTCAATTAGGCCTCATTGTTGGAGTCGGATTCATTACTGGCTTTCTGTCGCAAATTCTGTTTGCCCCACAAGCTGACAAAGGGCACGCAAAGAAACTAGTGATGATTGGAATCACCGTTGAAATAGTCGGAACTTTGTTCATGGCGTTTGGTCATGCATTTTTGCCACTGATACTCGGACGATTACTTGCAGGTTTCGGTGTGGGAATTTCTGAACCTGCACTGCGCCGCATTCTTATTTTGTCTGACCCCGAGCGGATGGGACAGAACCTTGGCCTTATTGTCAGCGCAAGTGTTGCTGGCTTTACAGCTGGCCCAATTGTGTCTGCGCTAACTGCCGACACGCTTGGAATTTCAGCACCATTCCTTTTGGTAGCGGCCTTATTGGTTGTTGTTGCAATTGGATTATCGAGATTGCAATTTCAAGAGGCGAACATTGAAGACGCACCAACCCAACGACTGGCTTTCGACATGCTGCGTATTCGCCCACTCGCTGGCGCCATTGTGATTGGCCTAGCGCTATTCGCAATGATCGGAACGTTCGATGCAGTGTGGTCAGTCATGATGGACGACATGAAGGCGCCCACATGGGTGGCGAACGTTGGTATCAGTTTGTTTGCATTCCCCATGATTTTTTTGGCGCCCCGTGGTGGTCGATTCACACAGAAAGTCGGGCCATTCAAAGCAAGCATGGTGGGCTTATCTATTGGGGCAGTCTGCCTCGTGCTGTACGGCACATTGTGGTCTCCGTATCCCATGCTTGTTGTCGGAGTTATTCATGGCGTCGTTGACGGACTTACAGTGACGGGTGGATCCGCAGCTGTTGCATTGGTGGCGCCACGCGAACGACTTGCGTCGGCTCAGGGTTTATTCGGTGGTCTACAAACATTGATGGGTGGAATTGCAGCGGTAGTGGCCGGTACTGCCTACGGAATCATTGGACGAGCTACGTACATCTGGTGTGCAGGTGCGATGTTGTTATTTATTGCAGTCGGCGCTTGGCTGGCTAAAGGCAGTCTGAACATCACTGGTGCCGATACTGCTATTGATGCGTAATCAACGCGCTGCTTGAATTGCAGTCCACACATTCAAAGATGTGCACGGCATATCAATATGCGTGACACCTAAGTGGCTGACGGCATTTATGACTGCGTTATGAACAGCTGGCGTTGATCCGATAGTTCCGGCTTCACCAATTCCCTTGGCACCCAATGGGTTGCGCGGTGTTGGGGTTTCCATCGGCACTCGTTCAAAACTTGGTAGTTCAGCAGCCGAGATAAATCCATAATCGGCAAGATTTGACGTGATGGGGTTTCCGTCTGGGTCATAGGCAATAACTTCAAGAAGAGCTTGGGCAACTCCTTGAGCGATTCCGCCATGTACCTGACCATCAACTAACAGTGGGTTGATGATTGTTCCGGCGTCATCACATGCGATGTGACGCACAACAACAACAAAACCAGTTTCTACATCTACTTCAACAACGCACACATGTGTACCAAATGGGAAAGTTGCACCTTCAGGTACGTAGTCCACTTCTGCTTCCAGTGGTGCATCGATTTCAATCATGAGTTCTGCCCATGTACGCGCTGGCGTTGGAGAACCCTTCACATGGAATGCGCCTCGTACCGTGTCGATAACAACGTCTTCCACAGCTGCTTCCAATAAATCTGCAGCACGCTGACGTGCCTTTTCAATTACTGATTCAGCAGCCAACTTTGCGGCGCTTCCACCAACTTGCAAAGAGCGTGAACCACCGGTTCCACCACCACGATCAACATCGTCAGTGTCTCCGAATCGGAATTCAATTTTCTCCATCGAGATTCCGGTTGTTTCGGACACGATCATGGCCCATGCCGTGTGGTGACCTTGACCATGCGAACTTGAACCGGTGCGCACAATGGCTCCACCATCGGCCTTGATTTCTACAGAGCCGTAGTCGCCTGAACCCATTGGGTTTGTTGTTTCAACATACGACGCAATACCGATTCCGATTTGTACGGGGTCTTTACTGTCGCGACGCTTCTTTTGTTCAACAAGTAGTTGGTCATACCCCGCTGCCTTCAAAGCAAGTTCAAGAGCTGCTGCGTACTCACCAGAGTCGTACTTGGCACCCATTGATGTAGTTAGCGGAAATGCTGACGGTGCAATGTAGTTACGACGACGCACTTCTGCTGGGTCGATGCCACACACTCGTGCGAATTCATCAATAGTGCGTTCAATTGCTGCAGTAGCTTCAGGCCGTCCCGCACCTCGATACGCAACGGTTGGAGTGGTATTCGTGACAACCGAGTTTGATTCGAACTGCACATTGGCAATGTCGTAGACACCGCCAGCCATCATGCGAGTCATGTATGGCAACACGGCGCCAGCGCGTGCATATGCACCCGCATCTTGCAAAAGATCAAGACGGTACGCAGTAATGCGGCCATCGCGTGTGCCACCCATGCGAGTGCGTTGACGCTGCGCGCGACCGTGGCCCATTGCCAGCATGTTTTCAGTACGTGATTCGGTCCAGCGAACCGGCACTCCGAGTTTGCGTGTTGCCCAACCCACAAGAATTTCTTCAGGGTAGACGCCAGATTTGGCACCAAACCCACCACCGACATCTGGCGTGATGACGCGCACTTGAGATTTTTCCAATCCGAATACTTCTGCCAGACCATCGCGCGCACCATGCGCGCCTTGGCTACATGCCCACTGAGTGAGACGTGTTCCGTCCCATGATGCGACACATGAACGTACTTCCATAGGAGCTGGTGCCACGCGTTGGTTCTCGATAACAAGATCAACTACTACGTCACAGTCGGAAAAAATATCGTCATTGCTTCTGGCAGCAAAAGTAAGCACGACATTTGTTTCTGCATCAGGATGCAATAGCACTCTGTTCGAAAAGGAATCATCCATATCGAGAACAACAGGTAGTGGTTCGTAGTCAACAATTACAGTTTCCGCTGCATCAATGCCCAATGTCTTGTCTTCACTAACAACTACAGCTACTAGGTCACCGACAAAGCGAACAGTGTCACTTGCCAAATACGGAAACAACATTGCCTGGTTCATCATGCCGTTCGCTGGTCCGGCTGGAGATAAGTCAATATCTGCAGCGGTCCATACTGTGCGAATACCCGGCATAGACAACGCCTCTGATGCATCGATACCCGTTATACGCGCATGCGCCATTGATGAGCGAACAAAAGTGAGATGCAATGCCCCAGGCATTGGCAAGTTTGCAATGTAGGTTCCCTCACCTGTGAGGAATCGTGGGTCTTCTATTCGAACAACTCGGGTACCGAGAATGCTCATGCTGACCAACCGCCGTCGACAACAAACTCTGAACCGGTTGAATACGCACTGTCATCACTACCCAAATACAACGCAAGACGTGCGACATGCACTGGTTCTGCTTCATATCCGAGTGGAATGCGGGTACGCACTGCTTCACGAACGCCTTCGCCAGCTGCATCGAAAGTTTGCAACATAGGGGTATCAATGATTCCGGGGTGAATTGAGTTCACACGAATTCCAAATGGTGCTAATTCTTTTGCAACACCTTTTGTCATTCCGCGCACTGCCCACTTACTTGCGCCATATGCCAGAAAGCCCGGTGTGCCGTTAAGGCCTGCAACTGATGAGATGTTGATGATGCTTCCCTTGCCACGACTAACCATGTGAGGCGCGACTGATTTCATACCAAGAAAGACGCCAGTGACATTGATATCCATCGTGCGACTGAATGCAGGAAGAGTTGTGTCAAGCACCGAACCCTGTTCGAAAATTCCGGCATTGTTCACGAGAATATCGATTTGGCCATATGTCTCTAACACGGCTGCAACAACAGCAGTCCAATCATCTTCGCTGGTGACGTCGTGGTGGAGAAAGACACACTTCGATCCATCTGGCGACAAACGTTTTGCAGTTTCTTGTCCAACAGAATCAAGAACGTCGCTGATTACGACGCGAGCACCTTCATCGATAAAGAGTTGCGCTTCAGACGCACCCATGCCACGTGCACCACCGGTTATTAGTGCAACTTTGCCTTCAAGACGTGATTTTCCCATGAGGGAATTGTACTCGGCGAGTACGCCAACCCTTTAGTGAACAATGCCAGCTTTGTCGTCCGACCGAATCTGCATGACCAGCCGAAGTGCGACCACTATCAGTAACGAGGCAAACAGGATATTTGAGACGGAATCTGACATACGTGCCGAGATCCAACCACCGATAATCGCCGATGGGATTCCGCCGAGCCCCACAATGGCTGCTGCCCGTAAGTCAACATTCTTCTTTGTGCGATTCCGATACGTGCCCATCAAGGACGTGGGAATAATGACTGCTACCGATGTGCCTTTGGCAACTGCTGCAGGTAACTGCAGCAACATCATCATTGCGGGCACCATGATTACCCCACCGCCCACACCTAAAAGACCAGCAAGAATTCCTGTAGCAACGCCAATTGCAATCAGTGCAGCAATGGTGCCGAAATCAAGAACTCCCCGGACCCCGGAATCAAGAGGAAGAAAAAGTCGTATCGCGGTGACGGCCAGAATGCCAGCGAACGAAACTGCAAGTGTGCGATGAGGTAGGACGTTCAACAACTTTGTACCAAGCACCGCACCCGCCAGTGCACCTATTGCGAGACAACCACTGACTCGCCAATCAACATGATCATGACTCCAGTACGACAACAACGATGCAGCAGAAATAGGAAGCACTGCAGCAAGAGATGTGCCATGAGCAATTCGTTGGTCCATCTTTGCTACTAGTACCAAACCAGGAACAATCAGGATTCCCCCACCAACGCCAAACATGCCAGAAAGAAATCCAGCAGCGAGGCCAACGAGGACAATTGTCAATACTGAGGCGGAATGTGAAGGATTAACGGGTGTAGTGGATGAATTAGACATAAGAATCTCCTGATAGATATTCCCACATCGCAGTTCATTCCGTAAGTTTCTTACTATGAAGAACAGAACCTATTTTCTGTGGTCAGTTAGTGCAAGCGCATTATTGACTGCATGTGCCGGATTTAGAGCTGATTCATCAGAATCTACAAAAGATTTTTCACAGATAGTTTCCCAGATCACATCACATTGCACTGATCTGGATGCCCCAGAGCTAGGAGACGGAAAATTGTGTATCGACAATGGTTTCGCCATTGCAGCGGATAATTTTTCTTTTGCGAATTGGGGTCGATCCATAGAAGCCGATTCCAATGTCACTATTCAAACGTTGATTGACCTCTTTGGCCATAGTGCAGTCTGTTTAGACGGCCCCAAAACCGAATGTGTGATGCGTCCGACAACAAAACAAAAATTGGAAGAATGGAACAATGCACTTTCTGGTGGAAGATGCGAAGGACTCGCAGCACTGAGCGCACGATTCTTCTTGCATCTCGATGATCCGTCAATGTTCAACAGTCAAGCAAACAGAGTGTCAGACCTTCAACAACGTAATTCTCAGTTGGACTCCGCCATTGTCTATTGGTGGGCTACGCAATTTCTTACGGAAGTTTCCGACCGCGCTGCAACTTCTCGCACGCAATCACCTCTGCAATTAGTTGATGACCTAATCCAGGGTTTAGCGAATGGTGTTGGATACACCGTCGGACTGTACGACAAGTCTTCTGGCCATTCAGTCACACCGTTTGCGGTGACACACCGTGGAACAGACTTTGTCATCCATGTTTATGACAACAACTATCCGGCAATGCGCAAAGAAATTGTCGTTGATGGTGCAAAGAACACATGGACATACAACGCCGCACGCTCAGGGCCAGATGGCGCAGGCATTGATTGGCATGGCGGTATTGGTTCTCTGGAATTAACACCCATGTCATCGCGCCAAGGTCCCTTTGAGTGCTCCTTCTGTGCTTCTTCACCCATCGGCGGCGACACTGTGCTCACTATTGCATCACGCGACGCCAATGCTGCTGGGTACGTTCTTATAACCACACGAGATGGTCATCAAATAGAGGCCACGCCTTTAGGAGTAACGAACTCAATCGATGGTGCACGTTATGAGGTTAGTAAGGGAGCAGGAGGCGGCTTAGTCACAATTCGTATTCCGCACTCCATCATTGATTTTGATTTGGAAGTCCGTAAAGCATCTTCAGTGATACCTGCTGCTGATGTTGTTGTCGCAATACAACGTCCAGAAATGGCAACAATTCAAGTTTCAGGCAACCTCGCACACACGGTTGTCGGTTCATCATCGAAGATCACAACATTGATTACAGTCCGTTCTGGGTCCACTTCGATATCCGCGCCAGAAGAAAATTCCACCAGACTCAGCATCGCTGCGGGAGACCAACTTTCGCGTACAGAATTACCCCGTGGACATACTCTTCTGATTCATAAAATAGAGAACAAAGCAATTGAAGTAGCAATCAAGGGAGTGGACGGCTCTGAGATAAGTTCCACGTCGCTCACCGCATCTGATAGTTCTCCAGCAACTGAAGCAACACTTGCAATTAACGAATTAGGGACAATCATTGCAACAAACGCACGCGTTGAGCCTGTACCTGTGAACGCTGCGACTGTTACAAATTTTCGCCCAGGCGTGAAGAAAACACCCCGTGCAACAGCAACTTCAACGACAAATCCGACGAGTATCGAAATCTTTTTGCCGGACTAAATAGTTAGGGTCTAACGAAACTGAACGGCAATGTCGTTCCAAATTGTGCTGTAGGCATTGGCACGTTGTTCGGCGGTGCCACCAAGCGTGAAGTCTGGTACACAGATTTCATCAAACCCAGCATCAATGTATTTCTGCACTTCGCCGGCCAACTGTGACGTTGTGCCAACAATTGAACGATCCGCAGGAACTTTTGTTCGCAAGACATCACCAGATGCTTCGTCGGGCGTGATGAATACAAGCGCCTGAACTGACTTGCGAATCGTTGCCGGGTCGCGTCCTTCTTTTTCACACGCCTTCAAGAGGCTTTGAAGCACTTCACCCGCAGTTTCAGGTGTGCCCCATGTATTCCACTCTTGGGCAAAACGTGCGGTGAGGCGCAACATGCGTGGCCCACCCGTTCCAACAAGAATTGGCAACGGCGACTGAACAGGCTTTGGTTCACATGGTGCATCAGTGATGCTGAAATGCTTACCGGCAAAAGTGACACGATCTTCAGACAAAAGACGAGACACGATTTCTATCGATTCTGCAAAACGATCTACACGAGGACCAGCTTCTAAGAGGTCAATGCCATACGCAAGGTGTTCATTAACTTGCCAGCCAGCTCCCATACCTAATACAAATCGACCATGAGAAATACGGTCGATAGTGGCAGCCCTGTTTGCAATAAGCGCCGGGTGGTTAATGGTGGTGGGAGTTACTAATGACCCCAAGCGAATTCGCGAAGTGACGGCTGCAAGGGCAGCCAACATGCTGAAACATTCATGAACATCACCAGACGCTGTTGTGCCGTCTTCGGTATTTGGCATGTAATGGTCTGCGTACCACAGTCCATCCCAACCCTGTTTTTCAATTGCAATCGCCAAAGAACGAACTTCGTCCCATGGCCGTTCCATGCTGGCCCAAATTGAGAACTGCATGGGTGAGTTTTTGTTCAGGATGGGCCGCTGAACATACCGCGGTATGACTCTGGCTTTACTGGAGATGCTTCACCTTCGTAGCGGTTGATCTCTGAACGAGCAACAACGCTCCAGTGAACTTCGTCTGGACCGTCAGCCAAACGCAATGTGCGCTGACTTGCGTACATGCGGGACAATGGCGACCATTGCGATACACCAGTTGCGCCGTGCATCTGAATTGCTTCGTCGATAATTGCGCACACGCGAATTGGCACCATTGCCTTAATGGCACTGACCCAAATACGAGCTTCTGCGTTACCCATTGTGTCCATTGCCTTTGCAGCACGAAGAACCATGAGGCGGCATGCTTCAATTTCGATACGTGCCTTTGCAATAACTTCTGGGTTCTTGCCCAAACGAACAATTGGCTTACCAAATGCTTCACGGGTAAGTCCGCGACGAATCATGAGCTCAAGCGCACGCTCTGCTGCACCGATTGAACGCATGCAATGGTGAATACGGCCAGGTCCGAGACGAACTTGTGAAATCTCAAAACCCTGTCCTTCGCCTTGCAGAATGTTTTCTTTCGGTACGCGCACGCTGTTGAAACGAATGTGCATGTGCCCGTGAGGAGCATCGTCTTCGCCGAACACTTCCATTGGTCCAACAATTTCAACACCTGGTGTATCTCTTGGTACAAGAATTTGAGAGTGCTTGCGGCTAGGAGGGCCATCAGGACTGGTGAGCAACATCACGATAAAAATTTTGCAACGTGGATCTCCGGCGCCTGATGCGTAGTACTTATCGCCGTTGATAACCCACTCTTCACCGTCAAGAACTGCGGTGCACTGCAAGTTTTTTGCATCAGACGACGCAACGTCTGGCTCGGTCATTACATAAGCAGAACGAATTTCGCCATTAAGAAGTGGTGTCAACCACTTTTCTTTTTGTGCAGGTGTTCCGACACGCTCAAGAACTTCCATGTTGCCGGTGTCAGGAGCTGAACAGTTCAGACTCTCTGATGCAAGCGGGCTCTTTCCGAGTTCAACTGCGATATATGCATAGTCGAGGTTTGAAAGACCTTCACCAGTTTCAGCATTTGGCAAGAAGAAGTTCCACAAACCCTGTGCCTTGGCTTTTGACTTGACCCCTTCAAGCAATTCAAGTTGACCAGGTGCGTACTGCCAACGATCATCACGGTTTTCGCCAAGTGCGTAAAACTTTTCAGCCATTGGTTCAACTTCTTCAGCAATGAACTTCTTTACTGCGTTGTACAACGGCAGTGCCTTTGCAGACATCGCAAAGTTCAATTCTGAGTCGGTCTCGTTTCCTGTGTGCATTCCTGGCTTTGGCATGATGCCCTCCTACGTAGGTCCCCATTTCTGGGGCATTTCATAATCTTAGTTCCATAAAACATCAGACCACTTAGGCGGAGACCACGACTGACGAGCCTGCCAAGATAACCAAGTAGAATTGGGTACTTATATAGGAGACCCTCATGACTCACGTTGAAGTAGCGAAACCTGCATCTACACATACAAAGGCAAAAAACTCACGGGTAACCACCCCTACCGATGCCGGTGACTTTGATCGAGCGACTAAAGGGTTCATTGCCTCGTATCCCACTGGTCGTATTAATGACTCGACTGGCCGCATGGTGGCTGATGTCAACCGCTACGACTTCATCCGCGCGGGTGGCCCTGCTCCCGACACCATTAACCCCAGTTTGTGGAGACACGCACAGCTCAACTCCAACCACGGATTATTTGAAGTTGCAGACGGTGTGTGGCAAGTACGCGGTTATGACATTTCGAATATCACCTTTATCAAAGGAACAGTTGGGTGGGTAGTCATTGACCCCCTCACCACCGAAGCAACGGCGCGTGCAAGCTATGAACTGATTACCGCACAACTCGGCCATCGCCCTGTGACTGCGGTTATCTACACCCATTCACATGCAGACCATTTCGGTGGTGTTCTCGGCGTCACTACGCAAGCAGACGTTGATGCAGGCAAATGTCGCGTTATCGCACCCGTTGGTTTCTTGCATGAGACTGTTGGTGAAAATGTTATTGCCGGCCCCGCCATGGGCCGACGTGCCACGTACCAATTCGGGCCGTTGCTGCCAGCAGGACCAACTGGCCATGTTGACTGCGGACTTGGTAACTCAGTCCCCCTTGGGCCTCCCGGATTGATAGCGCCAACAGAAGACATCACATTCACTGGCGAAGAACTTGTTGTTGATGGCGTTCGAATCATTTTCCAATTAACACCCGAAACCGAAGCACCGGCAGAGATGAACTTCTTCTTTCCTGATCAAGGCTGGTTGTGCATGGCAGAAAACTGCTCACACACCATGCACAACTTGGTGCCAATTCGTGGCGCACTGGTACGTAACTCATTGAAGTGGTCAAAATACATCAATGAATCAATTGAATTGTTTGCTGCCGATACAAAAATTCTTTTCACATCGCACAACTGGCCACGCTGGGGAAATGAAGACTTGCGTGAGTTCCTTATTCAACAACGCGACCTGTATAAATGGATTCACGACCAAACAATGCGTTTGGCTAACCAAGGCTTCACGCCATTAGAGATTGCTGCCACTCTTGAACTGCCCGAAGAATTTCTTGCAAATGACCACACTCGCGGTTATTACGGCGACTTGGTGCACAACTCAAAAGCTGTGTACCAGCGTTACCTCAGTTGGTATGACGGAAACCCTTCCAACCTAAACAAACTGCCACCGACGGAAGTTGGGCGACGATACGTCGAACTTGCTGGAGGCGCTGAGGCACTAATTGCAAATGCACAAAAAGCATTCGACAACGGTGACTACCGATGGGTTACAGAACTTCTCAACCATCTTGTATTCGCAGACCCCACCAATACTGCTGGGCGTAACTTGCAAGCTGATGCTCTTGAACAACTCGGCTACCAAGCTGAATCTTCAACATTCCGAAACGCATACCTGATGGGCGCACAAGAATTACGTCAAGGGCCTCCAGCGCCTGCGCCGATAGCGGTTCGAAACAGAGGATTGTTGCTTGCAATGACAATTGAGCAGCTCTTTGATTCTCTTTCAGTGCGAATGAAGTCTGAAGAGTTAGGCGGAGTTTCGCTCTGTATAAATTGGCACTTCACTGACACCAAGGAAAAATGGATACTCGGCATCTCAAACCGCACGTTGTACGCGACCCCCGGCCGTCACGAAAGTTCA
>JBIISL010000009.1:0-44307 GCA_044341035.1 Ilumatobacteraceae bacterium
GCGAAGAGTGCAGAAACAATGCGGGGGTTGCAAGAGCGCCTGCACACATCACGAACAGAGATCCTTCAATTGCTTCATTCGTTGTGTGAGCAACTGACACCACCCGTTGAGCATGTTCCAGATATGTCACGGATTCTTGGATTACCGTCACTCTGCCTTCTTCAACCAGATGTTTCACTGCGCGACCCGGATTCCAGCGTCCACCGTTCCACCACATTCTGCTGAAGCGGCCGTTCTCGGCAAGAAGCGCTGTACCCATCTGGCCACAATCAGCTTCTGTTGCCACTCGGGTCAGACCGGACAAAAAAGATGGCTCATCGCCCGTCAATAACAATCCGTTGATGGCACTTCCTCCGCCAAGAACATTCGCCTGCACGTACGGCTTATCAATACCGCCATCAACAAGTGTTGTCTGAATTTCACGAAACAACGTCTCATCGGTCAAAACAGTAAAGAATGCCGCTTCATCATCGTGGACACTAGATAGGCCAGGCTCGATAAGAACGATGGGGTGCGTGGTCATGGCTGCGAGCGTGGACACGACGGTACAACCAGCCGTGCCTCCGCCAATTACAACAATTGGCAATTGCGTAGTCATGTTTACGATGCCGACAAATCAGGCGAAGAGATAGGGAGCAGAGTTGACAGATGGGCCGCATCGTTATACCGAACGAGCCTCCATTTACTTCCTTCAACATGAACCATCTCTGTGATCGACGTGTTGAGAGTATGAAGTTCGAATTTTCCGGTTTGATGCATCTGCAAAGTATGTCGCATGACGGCATCAACTACCCCACCATGACAAGCAACAACAACCGTCCCGCCTTCATGACGACGAACAGTCTCTCGCAATGTGTTGACTACACGACTATGAAACTCGCCGACCGTTTCTCCACCAGGAAAAACAATCGCATCGAGATCAGACCAAGACGGCTCACCAAACCTTGCAACATACGTGTCAAACGGAGTACCATCAAGATCTGGACCGGGATCATGCTCTCCCCAGCCTGCATTGATATCAATCGGCATTGATCCAAGAGAAGGCGCCAAAATTTGAGCAGTCTCAACAGCACGCGGAAAGTTGCTTGAAATCAACGCAGTTGCCGCCACGTCATGACCGGTTATCAAACGGTCACGCAATGCACGTACCTGTAAGCGGCCAAAATCAGTCAGACCAGTACAGGTTCGATAACCGCCAATAAAACGTTCGACAGTTGCTCGCGATTCTCCGTGTCGAATCAGTACGAGACGAGTATTAGACACAGCGACTTACGCCAGCTTCTCGACAAAAGCCTCTAGTTGTCGCAAGTTGCGGCATTCATAGACACCGTCAGTATGCGTGCCATATTCGCCGACAATGGAATCGCCGGTGTTCCAATAGGAACGAGGTTCCGGGTTGAGCCAATACACGTGACGCGCCTTCTGGCGAATCTCCTTAATGACCCAAGCTTGAGAAGCGTGGTAGTTGTTACGAGCATCGCCAAGCAACAGAACAGTTGACTTCGGATTGATCTCTTTGCCGTACTTATCCCAGAAAACCTCAAAGGCGTGACCGTAGTCCGAGTGACCGTCCACCCAAATGACATCAGCTTCCGTGTTGATGCGGTGGATGGCTTCAGATATATCTTCAGTCTTCTTGAAGTATTCAGTAACTTCATCAATTCCGTCAATGAAAACAAACGCGCGAACTTTTGAGAACTGGTTCGAGATTGCGTACACCAACATCAATGTGAACCGGGCAAACGCTGCAACCGAACCCGAAATATCAGCAATCACAATCAACTCTGGTTTTGCAGGGCGTGGGTACTTGAACTTTGGTTCAGCAGGCACACCGCCATACGCAAGGCTATGGCGCACTGTGTTACGGAAATCAAGCGGACCCTTGCGGCCATGACGACGTTTGCGGGCCAAGCGAGCTGCAAGTTTGCGAGTAAGAGGCTGCAACGACTTCTTCAGGTTCTGCATTTCATCGCGACTGGCGTGCATGAACTCAACATCTTCAGGCAAAGGTTTGCGTAAAGTCTTGGCCATTGCTTCTGCACCACGGTCAGCTACTAAGCGACGGCGAATTTCTGCTTCAACTTCCTGTTTGAACTTTTCAATGCGGTCGTTGTATTCGTCTTTCTCAAGGCGCTCTTCCAATTTCGTGAGCTCACCCCCAACTTCTTTCTTGCTCGCTTCCATCAGTTTGTCGAGCATTCCATCGAGGTCGAGATTGCGCAGAGTGCGATAGAGGTAATACGTGCCGCCGACCGGACGACCTGGTTCCATTCCGGCAAAACGCTGTACAGCTTGACGCGCCAACGCACGCATCAGGGCCTGGTCGCCGTTCATCAGAGCATTCATCAGAATGTTCATCAGTTCTTCTGGCGTCAGTGAATCCATTCCGCCAGCACCACCATTGCCCTCGCCCTTCATCTGGGCATCTTGCATCTGTTGCAGTAAGTCATCGATACTGCCGTCACCGTCACCATCACCATCGGTGATGGAATATTGAGGGCCGCGCAAACTGAAGTACACCTCGAACACCGTCTCGAACGAACGCCAATGAGCATTGTTCTTTACAAGAGTTGCTCCGAGTGCGTATTTAAATGCTTCGCGATCTTCCAAAGGAATATGCGAAATTGCGTGCATGGCGTCCAAGTTCTCAGTGAGGCTCACTGGCAACCCAGCGTTTCTCAACTCAACGATGAAACCCGACAAAAGTTCGAGCATGCGTCAGCGCCGATCGATTCAGTCGTCAGACAGCTCTTTGGCTGCCTTGGCGATGTCTGATTGGTACTTCAAGAGCACGTGAAGGGTTTCTTTGGCTTGTTCTGCATTAACAGAATCAAGTCCGAGCAGAACCAATGTACGTGCCCAGTCGATAGTTTCGCTGACAGACGGAGCCTTCTTCAGGTCAATCTGACGAATGCTGCGAACAATGCGTGCTATTTGATCTGCCAACATCTCGGTAACGCCTGGAACTTTAGTAAGGACAATTTCCTTTTCGCGTTCCATTTGAGGGTAATCAACGTGCAAGAACAAACAACGACGCTTCAACGCTTCAGACAATTCACGGGTGTTGTTTGAAGTCAAGAAGACCAACGGAATTTGAGTTGCCGTAATGGTGCCTAATTCAGGAATCGATACTTGGTATTCCGAAAGAATTTCCAACAATAGTGCTTCGGTTTCCACTTCCACGCGGTCGACTTCGTCAATCAACAACACAACCGGCTCTTTGGAAGTGATTGCTTCAAGTAACGGACGCGTGAGAAGAAATTCACTGCCAAAAATGTCGTCATGAATGTCATTCCACGCATCTGAGTTACGGTCAGCTTGAATGCGCAGTAATTGCTTTTTGTAGTTCCATTCATAAAGCGCCTTCGACTCATCAAGTCCCTCGTAACACTGCAGACGAATGAGCTTTGCCCCGATCATCTCAGCAACGCTCTTTGCCAACTGGGTCTTACCAGTCCCGGCTGGGCCTTCTACGAGAATTGGCTTCCCGAGGCGCTCGGCCAAGAACACCACGCCCGCGATGCCATCATCAGCAAGGTAATTGACAGCCTTGAGGCCGTCGCGGACAGATTGAACTGATTCGAAGCGGTTATCCATAAGTATTCCAATCTAGTGGGGGGCGTGCGATTCCAAAGTATTGGGCTGTGGGGACAGAGACGCCCCCCGCCCCATGGCAGCACCTAACCTTCCATCATGTTCAAGGACACTCTGATCGTTGCGATAGGGACAGCCATCTCTCGGCTTACCGGATTGTTACGGGTCGTAGTTTTCGGCATCATCATTGGACAAACAGCACTCGCCGACGCTTTTGACGGCGCAAACAACTCCCCGAACTCGATTTATGAACTGTTGGTTGGCGGATTGCTCGCAGCAAGCCTTGTGCCTTTATTTACACGATTCGCAGAAGACGAGGATGAAGAAGCAACGAATGCAGTTGTGTCGGTATCGCTCATCGTTCTTGGCATAGCAACCGCTGTAGCCATAGCTGCTGCCCCTCTTATCTTTCGCCTGTTCTCGCTACAGGTAAGCCCGCTAGTTGACCCGGAACAGTTCCGACATGTCGGCACGGTGATGTCACGAATATTTTTGATTCAAATTTTCTTTTATGGCCTAACAGCTATCGCATCGGCACTACTGAATTCACGCAGACACTTTTTTGCTGCTGCTTGGAGCCCCGTGCTGTCAAACATCATCACCATTACATTGCTTCTCGTTATTCCATTTACCCGTGACGGAACACCTGATCTGCAAGACGTGCTCACAGATCACACCTTTTTTTGGCTGTTCACATTGTCTGCTACGGGCGGCGTGATGGCAATGGGGCTCGTGCTGATTCCTGCTCTCAAACACGCCAACATTGCGTTGCGATTCACGCCAAACTTCTCTCATCCAGCCGTACGCACAATGGTGAAGCTCTCCTCGTGGACTTTTGGCTTTGTCGTTACGAATCAAATTGCCCTTGTTGTAATCAAGAACTTGGCAGAGCCTGGCAGTGGTAATCAAGACGCGTACAGCAAGGCGTTTACATTTTTTATGTTGCCCCATGGTCTACTGGCTATTTCAATTGCCACTACTTTCGTTCCTGAATTGGTTCGACGAGTTCGTGCAGGCGACAAGTCGGGCTTCCGGTCATGGTTAACTTCTGGTGTCCGCTGGATCAGCATCCTCACTGTTCCTGCATCTGTAGCAATGGTTATTCTCGCGCACCCGATTATTAGCGCAATTCTGGAACACGGCCACTTCAACTCAATCGCTTCTTATAACACTGCCAGAGCACTTGCCGGATTCTCAATCGGATTAACCGGATTTTCGATTTACATCTTTTGCCTTCGTGGCTTCTACGCCCACGAGGACACGCGAACCCCATTTCTCATCAACGTGTTCGAGAACGCACTCAATATTGTTCTTGCACTTGTCTTAGTGAACCGACACGGGGTTTTAGGTCTGGGTATCTCATTCGGAATCGCCTATATGGTCTCTTCAGTTCTCGTGCTGTGGCTATTGCATAAGAAATACGCGGCCGTAGCTTGGCTGCTACTTCTATCTCTCTTGTGGCGAGTAGTTGTAGGCAGTGCAATCATGGGCGCCGCTGTATGGATTCTTGAACTTCTATTACATCCGCTGTCAGGTATGGCTCAACTTGCAGAGCTTTTCTTATGCGTCGGAGCAGGGTTCATTGTGTATGTAGTTGCTCTCTACGCATTGCACGTCCCTGAAATGCATAACTTGGCTTCAGTTCTGCCAACCCGGGCAACTGACCACGACACCACGCTGTAATTAGCTATTGGGTGGAAAGTACGACGAGATCGTCGCGATGCACCACTTCAACAACGGCAAGGTCAGCAAGGTCAACCGTGCGTTTTCCCTTGCTGAGGGTCACAACATCGGACGTCATCGCAGATAGGCCACGTGCCAGTAGTTCTCCGGAATCAGTAACAACTTCGATTACCGCACCAACATCAAATGATCCATTCACGGCTACAACACCAGCTGGAAGTAACGAAGTTCCGCGCAACACCAAAGCATCGCGAGCCCCCGAATCAACCACGACAGAACCTTCAACCTCAGCTGCAAATGCAATCCACAATTTTCGCGCAGACAATTGACGATCATGTGGCAAAAAGCGGGTGCCCACTTCTTCGCCATTGATAGCGGCTATCACCACTGATTCAGATTCGGCTGATGCAATTACCGCGGTTACGCCCGACCATGAAGCAATTCGTGCGGCAGCAAGTTTCGACGCCATTCCACCGCTTCCCCTATTTGATCCTGCACCTGAAGCAGACACAGACAGCAATGGATCGTCAGCAGTGACTACAGGAATAACTGTCGCGTCTGAGTTGGTGCGTGGATCTGAAGTGAATAGCCCTGCAGTGTCAGTTAACAGGACCAACAAATCAGCCGACACGAGGTGTGCGAGTAGCGCTGCCAGATGATCGTTATCTCCATAACGAATCTCGTTATTTGCAATCGCATCATTTTCGTTAATGATGGGAATACATCCGAGCTCTAGCAAGCGCCCAATGGTGTCGCGGGCATGCAAATACTGTTGACGGTCAACAAAATCATGAGGTACCAAAAGCACCTGCGCTGCTACCAATGAAAATTCTTGTAACGCAGTGTTATATGCAGCCATCAGTTGTGGCTGACCCACTGCCGATAAAGCTTGAAGCGACAACACATCACTAGGACGTTCAGTAAGACCGAGTCCCGCAATCCCCGATGCAACTGCGCCCGAGGTGACTAGCAATACTTCATGGCCCTCTGCTCGTGCAGCGGCCAACTGGGCCGACACCAGCTGAATGACCTCAGCCTTGATGTGGCCCTCAGCATTGGTAAGGGAGGAAGTTCCGACTTTGACGACGACGCGCATCGCTACAGCATCACACTTCTGGAACGAATTCGAAACTGAATTGCGCAACCCACACCACATCACCCTCTCGGACCCCTGCTTTTGAGAGCAATTTCGGGATTCCAAGCTTGGCGAAACGTTCATCGATGTAATTCAGTGCCACTGGCGTCGTGACATCGTTCAGTGCGACAACCCGCTCGGCATTACGACCATGAATGCGGTATTCGTTCTCGCCCATCTGTTCCACCCATGCGTGCTCTGTATCAGGGCGCATAATGATGGTGGCTTCGACAGTGGGCTCTGCTGCACGTGCGTATTTCACTTGTTGAGCGAGAGAACCAATGATGGTTCGCACGTTTGTCATAGTGATTGCAGACATTGATGGGTGAGGCCACGCAGCAAGAGTGTCTGCATCGATGCTGTCGGTCTTTGTGCCAACAATCAGGAAGGGCCTTTCAAGAAGGTCTGGACGATAGTTCCCAACTTCGTGCTGCAAAATGCGTAGCTGCTCATCGGGCGATATGCCGTCGAGCGCAACAAGGTCAATGAGATAACACAAGACGCGTGCGCGTTCGATATGACGAAGGAACTGATGACCCAACCCACGGCCTTCACTTGCGCCTTCGATAAGCCCCGGGATGTCAGCCATAATGAACTCTGTTGTGTCGTCGATGCGTACAACACCCAAGTGAGGCTCAAGAGTGGTGAACGGATAGTTAGCAATCTTCGGTTTCGCAGCAGACACCGTGCTGATAAATGTGCTCTTGCCTGCATTAGGAAAACCGACCAACGCAACGTCAGCCATCAACTTGAGTTCAAGCTTCAACCAGCGCTCTGTGGCTTCTTCACCCTGTTCGGCAAATGTTGGTTCGCGACGACGGTTGTTGAAGAATTTTGCGTTTCCTCTGCCACCACGACCGCCAGGTGATGCCATCCATCTATCACCATGATTCACAAGGTCTGCCAACACTTCTCCCGTATACATGTCGCGAGCAACGGTGCCCTCCGGAACAGCGATGATTAAGTCTTCGCCTCGGCGACCATGAAGATCCTTGCCTTTACCGTGCACTCCATCTTTGGCGCGGCGATGCGGATGATCACGGAATGCGAGAAGTGACGCAACGTTGCGATCAGCCACGAGCCAAATGTCGCCGCCTTTGCCGCCGTCACCACCGTTCGGGCCACCCATAGCTTCAGGGCCTTCACGGCGAAAAGCAACGCAACCGGCTCCGCCTTGGCCACCCTTGACATTCAGTTGGGCTTCATCGACAAAAACACTCATAAGACTGTCTCAAGGCTACTGCCGGTTCGGCCTCCATCTCGGCGACACACCACTCACCTATCGTGGAGACGTGGAAAACGAATCAGTCTCTGAACGCGGTCAAACGTGGGTCTCCACCATGGCTGGTCATGATGCATCGTTAGGCATCACGGTGGCCCACGCCGACTCATGGGCCGGTATCGGCACCACAGACATCGCAGACCGCTCCACACGTGAGGCTGAGGCATCTTCCACCCTCGCCCCGCTCGCTACTCATTCAGTTGGTCCAGGTCACCGAGCCATCGCGGAAGAAGAAGACCCATTCCGCACCTGTTTCGAACGCGACCGTGACCGCATCTTGCATGCATCGTCGTTTCGACGCCTTGCAGGAAAAACCCAAGTATTCGTTTTTCCAGACGATCATCAACGAACTCGTCTCACACACGCACTTGAAGTTGCACAAGTCGCAGTGTCCGTTGCTCGCGTACTGCGCCTTAATGTCGCACTCACCGAAGCCATGGCGCTGGGGCACGATTGTGGCCATGGCCCTGGAGGTCATGCCAGTGAAGATGCATTGTCTCCCTACATTGACGGCGGATACGACCATGCAGTGTGGGGCGCAGACAAAGTGCTCGTTCCACTTAATTTGTGTATCGAAACATTGGACGGCATTCGTAACCACAGTTGGTCACGACCTGCCCCACAAACTGCTGAAGGCGAAGTTGTTAGTTGGGCAGACCGCATCGCATATGTATGCCACGACTTTGAAGATGCTGTCGATGCCGGCATTGTTACACCTAGTCAGTTACCACAACTCGTGCGCGAACGTTGTGGAAGCACCCGACGCGAACAACTCGGTGCATTTATTACCGGCATGATTAACGCAACAGCACACACTGGCCGCATCGGCATGGTGCCTGACATGGCCGAGGCACTCGCGCTATTTCGTCAATTCAATTATGAATGCATTTATGATCGCCCAGAATCTAAAGCTCAGGCCAACAGCGTTATCAGCATGTTGCGTTCACTCATCGATCATTACATTAAGACTCCACAGCTTTTGCCCGCATGGCACGAACAACAATTCGACCCCGCATCCCCGAGCGCCATTATCGAAGCAGTGAATTATGTGGGCGGCATGACTGATCGTTTTGCATGTCGCCAAGCAATCACACTTCTTGACTACCCAGCCGACAAACTGCCGCAGGGTATCGACACCCTGATGTCCGGAAACTAAGTTCCGGAAACGCAAAAGGCACACCCGAAGGTGTGCCTTTTGAAAAATATATTGTTCTTAGTTATTCAGCGGCAGGCTCAATAGGAAGTACGTCAACAATTTTGCGGCCTTTACGCTCGCCAAACTTTACGTTTCCATTAACCATTGCGAACAATGTGTCATCTTTACCAATGCCGACATTCTTACCCGGGTGGGTGCGAGTGCCGCGTTGACGAATAAGAATGGTGCCTGCTGTAATGAGTGTTCCGTCGAACACCTTTACGCCAAGTCGTTGTGCATTTGAGTCGCGGCCGTTACGTGTAGAACCGCCGCCTTTAGTCTTTGACATGGTTGATCAGCCTTTCGCGATGGATGTGATTTCAACAAGAGAATATTGCTGGCGGTGACCAAAGCGACGACGCTGATTGGTGCGCTTTTTGTATGTGAAGCCGTTGATCTTCACACCTTTTTCGGTGCCGATGACGCGTCCTTTGACAGATGCACCCTTCAACTGGTCTGGAGTTGAAAGCACCGTAGTGCCATCAACGAGGAGAACGGGTGTGAGGGAGACCTCGGTACCGTCTTCGACATGCAAGAGCTCAAGCTGGACCTTTTGGCCCTGAGAGACTTTTTCTTGTTTGCCACCTGAGGCGATTACTGCGTACATAGCGGGGTTAAACCTATCTGCGGGTTGGGGTTACGACAATCGTCGAACCGATGTTTTCGGGGTAATGAGGGAAATACTTAGTCGAGAAGGCCGAAATCGACCTTGAAGCCAAGGCCGGCACATTCTGGACACTCAAGGGCAAAGGCAGTGGACAAGCCCTCGCCAATTCGCTTACGGGTCATTTCGACAAGGCCCAGCTCTGAAATATCAAAGACTTGAGTACGGGTCTTATCGCGACTGAGGGCCTGACGGAACGAGTCAATGACCTTGCGCCGGTTCTCCTTTATTTCCATATCAATGAAGTCAATAACGATGATGCCACCGATATCGCGCAGTCGCAGTTGACGCGCGACCTCTTCGGCTGCTTCAAGGTTGTTCTGAAATACAGTTTGCTCGAGGTTTGAGGTACCGACGTTCTTGCCTGTGTTGACGTCGACGACCGTAAGGGCTTCGGTGTGTTCAATGATCAGCGAGCCACCAGAGGGCAGCCATACTTTGCGATCCAAAGCCTTATGCAGTTGCTCGTGAATGTGCTGAGTCTCAAACAGTGAAATTGGTTCAGATTCACGATCAAAAAATTCGATGCGGTCTGCCAGTTCCGGGTTAAACGCAGACACGTAGCCGTGAACTTCTTCGTACAGTGCCCAATCGTCGATAAGAACGCTGCGATATTCAGCGTTGAACTCTTCACGTATGGTTCGAACTGCCAATTCTGGTTCACGGTACAGCAGCTCAGGACCTGTTGACTTTGCAGCCGCCTCTTCAATCTTTGCCCACTCTTCCAACAAACGAGTCATGTCAGCAGTGAGTTCGTGTTCGGTTGCATGTTCAGCAGCTGTGCGAACAATGACTCCGTGATGAGCTGGCTTCACGCGGTCAAGAATGTGTCGAAGACGGCGACGTTCCGTATCTGCAAGGCGCTTTGAGATTCCGTAGGTCTTTGAATTGGGAATCAACACAACGAACCGACCAGGAAGAGATACTTCTTGCGTAAGACGAGCGCCCTTTGCCCCAATTGGATTCTTTGTGACTTGGCACAAAATCATTTGACGTGAACGCAGAATGTGCTCGATACGTGCAGTGTCCTTGGTCTCGACATCTTCTGGGTCGAACTGAACATCACCGCGGTAAAGCACGGCATTTTTCGGAGTTGAAATATCAACAAATGCAGCTTCCATACCTGGAAGAACATTCTGAACTCGACCGTGATAAATATTGCCGTGAATCTGACCCACATCGTCTGACGGGCGACTGACATAGTGCTCCATCAGGCTGCGGCCTTCCATCACTGCCACCTGAGTAACTCCGTCACGAACCTGCACGCACATTTGGTAACGACCAACTGGTCGACCATTGCGTTCGCGGCCTTTGCGGCGTTCAATGATTTCAGCGTCCACTTCTGGACCGCGCAACACCTGTCCACCTCCGGAACGCGACTTGCCTCGCCCACCACGACGACGCTTCTTATTGGCAGACGATTCGGATGATTCACGAGACTCAGGTGACGCAGTATTTGACGGACGTGTGTCGCCGATCTGTGGTTTTCGGTTCGGGTCAGCTATCTGACCGGCAGGGCGAGCTCCGGGGCCTTTGGGCATCTGGGGCTCAGCCGAAACACCATCGGCTGATTTTGTGCGATTTTTGCCTCCACGAGACCCACGACGACGCTTTTTTGGACCAGATGGCCCATCGCCTTGCGAGTTCTGTTGGTCAATATATTCGGCTGTCGATTTGTCGGCAGAACCGTTCGTATCCATGAAATTCCCTTCTCACGTCGCGCACTAGGGCGCGCCATGCGGATCTGGTTGCAGCCATCAAATAGCGCAACCGATCCTCGGCCACTTCTAAGGATAGCCCCCTGGCCTACCTGAACCGCCGCATATGGACGCTCTGGACCATGCCAATCATGATGGCAAAGGCCACGGTATGAGAACCCCCATAGGAGACAAAGGGCAAAGGAACGCCGGAAACTGGTGTAATTCCCATGGTCATACCGATGTTCTGGAAGCCCTGCCACAAAATCATCGTGAATACGCCGGCACAGAGCAAGGTGCCCAAGCGGTCCTGGCATAACTGGGCAGTGCGATACACCCTCCACAAAACGACCCCGAAGAGTCCGAGAACGAGCCCGCCGCCGACCATACCGAACTGCTCCCCAACTGCCGAGAAGATGAAGTCTGTTGATTGCACCGGAATAAATGATCCGTTCGTCAGTGGGCCAGACAAATAACCCTTACCAAAGAACCCTCCAGTCGCCACGGCACGCTTTGCAAAACGAACTTGCAAAATGAGTTGTTGCAGACTTGCAGAATCAGAGTTCTGGTTAAGGAAACCGGTAATTCGACGCAATTGGTAATCCTTCACAAGCCCGGACACCACGCCTGCCGCCGCAGAGAAAATCGCGATTGAAGTGATTAACAAGATGTACCGCATGCGCGCACCTGCAACGAGCAGTACCCCCATTGCTGCAGCAACCAACACTGAGGCCGAGCCAAGGTCAGGTTCAATGCCGACCAGAAATACAGGAATACCAATGATGAACAAAGACTGAATGAAGCGTTCGTATGGAAGGTCATTGCCATCTTCTTCAGATAAAAACCCGCACAAATACAACAATGAGGTTGCTTTCGCTAATTCCGAAGGCTGAATAGAGATAGGCCCAACATCGAACGACAACCGAGCTCCGCCCTTCACTGCACCGGCAACAAATACAAGAATGAGTAACAGAATCGTCACTGCATAAAACATCTCAGCATTGCCGCGTAATTGCACATAGTCAATCCACATAACGGCAATCATGACCACAATTGCGATGATGACAAAAATTATTTGTCGTTGAACAACTTGAAACGGATCAACTCCCCTATTCAACAATCTCATTCGGGTCGCGGAATAAATCATGAAAATGCCAATGATTGACAAAGCACCGACAGCTGCCATCAAAATCCAATCGATGTTTCGAGTCGGCGCTGCAAATCCCCTCTTGATATTTCCCAACCCAGAGTCAGGACGTCGTGCAAAAAATGTTCTACTCATTAGTCACGAACCGATGAACCAGCACCAACAAGACACAATGGATTCGACATCAACTGCGGCGAAGCCACTGCAAAACTAGACAAATCAAGTGGATCTGCAGGGACCGCCGTAGCCACGGAAGTTTTCCCTGCGAGCGCCGTAAACACACACTTCACTACCGGCGCAGCAGCACGTGATCCGTACCCGCTCTTTTCCATGTACGCAACAGCTGTGTACGGTTGCTTCGGGTCCATACTGAATGCGCCAAATACGGACGAGTCATTCCATGGAAGATTGCCCGCACCTTGCGCTGTTCCTGTCTTTCCTGCAATAGGCAATGCTCTATTGGGGTACGAACGGAACAAATTCTCACCAGTTGTTGAGTGATAGAAATCAGACGTAACACCCGGACCTGTTATCACTCGAGCTAGTCCTTGAACGATGGGCTTCAAAACTTCAGGACGAGCTTCGATGTTGCGCACCACTTGAGGCTCAGCAAAACTTTGCAACATCGTTCCTTGGCTGAAGTCAACCCGCCCCGATTTGCCGTTAGGGGTTCCGGGCGCCCAAATGGCATGAACGACACGCGGCCGCATAACACTTCCGCCATTCGCCAATGTTCCATATGCCACCGCCAGCTGCAAGGGAGACGAAGACAGAAGGCCTTGTCCGATTGAGAACTGCACGTTGTCACCAACATAGAAACCCCTACCCTCGTCTTTTGCGATTGCACCAGTTGCAGCAAGTCGCTTTTTAAGATCTTTGCTCGGAATAGTTCCAATGAATTCGTACGGCAAGTCAATCTCGGTAGGTGATCCGAAACCAAAAAGTCGAACTTGTTCTTCCAAGACTGGTTTGTTGCCGCGTTGAGTAAAAATCTGTTCACCAATTTTGTAGAAGAACACATCTGATGAGACTGCCAGAGCGGTAACGACATTAATGCGCCCATATTTACATGGCGCTCCGTTTCCACATACTGCGTTCTTGAATACGCACTTAACATTCAACTGGCATCGCTCATCTGGAATGCTTTCCAATTTGTACGTGCCTTGATCTTTCAGAACATATTGAGTTCCACCCGGTAACTGGCCAGTGTTCAATGCCGCATACGCAACAAACGGTTTGAAAGCGGAACCTAAGTTGTAACGACCTGAAATCGCCCTGTTAACAAGAATCGATTGATCCGGGTCCTTCGTGGCTGGAAACAATTCGGAGAATTTCTCAGAGGAAATTCCCGCATTGAACCAACGATTATCAAAATTGGGGTAACTAGCCATGGCGACAACTTCGCCAGTCTCATGATTAAGAACAACAGAAGATCCGGCAGGTGCCTTGTAATACGTGATTTCGGGATAAGCAGGGTCTGGCTGGCCGAATGACAACACGGTCGGTGCCTCTGTTCGGCGACGAACCATCAACTCAGTTTGTAAAGCCTGTTCAGTGAACTGTTGTAGGTCGAGATTGATAGACAATTGCAAATCATTACCAGGAATAGGTTCTTTTCGTTCGATGAGACGCAGAATTCGTCCACGGGAGTCAACTTCATACTTCACGTACCCCGATTTTCCTCTCAGGACTGATTCGTATGTTTGTTCAACACCAAATTGACCAACACGCGCATCCGGGTCGTACCCAAGGTTCTTGTAGTACGTAGTTTCGCTCTCACGAATAGCGCCCAAAAATCCGAGAACATGACTAGCCATCGGAGCGTATGGATACTCACGTCTCCAATTTTCTACAACATCGATACCGGGATAATCCTCAGACCTCTCGCGCAAAAAGATTGCCAACTCTTCAGAAACATCTTCTTTTAATGGCAATGGTTGCAACTGGTTGTATCTCTTCGAAACAAAACGATCTTCAAGTTCTTGAACAGAAATGTTCAGCGCACCCGATAGTCGATTCCACATTTGCTGACGGTCGAGCGGCTTTGCCACCACAGCTCTGTCCATCGTGATTGTTAGTAAACGTTCATTATCGGCCATGATGCGACCCTTAACATCAAATATGCGGCCACGCTCTGAAGTGAGTTTTACCGTTCTCGTGCGCACCTCTTGTACACGTTGTTCAAGACCAGGAGCATCGACTGCTTGCAGGAACCAAAGACGTACGGACAGTAACGATCCAAGCAGCATTGCAACCGTTGCCAAAACTGCTAGCCGTGACATTCTGCTTTCGCGTGCCATCAGCGAACGGCCACCGGCTCAGTAAGCGCCCATCGGCAAAGACGCTCTACCGGAATGCTCAAGGCCCCATTAAACAAGCCAACAATAAGCGCGACAAACAAAACATGCATATTCAAGATGCCAGTAGCACCTGTGACTGTTGAGGCAATTGGCAAGAGCACCATGCCGATGGCACTTGCTGCTGAAGCAAGCAACATCCGCGACCACCACGTTGGTGCATACACGAGTGATTGACCAAGACCAGCTAAGTATCCGACCGTTGCAAACACTGCCGCACACAAACCCATTGGTGTAGCTAGAACCATGTCATACAACAATCCAACAATGAAGCCAGCGATTGCACCCGTATCAGAACCACGCGCAAGTCCGGCAGATGCCGCCAACAGAAGCATCACTTGCAAACAGACCCCGAATGGCCGCATGTCATTAAAGACCGTAGTTTGCAAAGCAAGAAATAGAAGTGCAATCAAAATAAGTCGCGCGTATCGATTCTCTGCAAATAGAAGAACTCTTTCAATCATGGATTACGCGCACGTTCCGATGAAGGTTGATACAACAAGACGCGGACAAAGTTCAGATTCTTCAAGTTTGCAGCCAAAGTCACTTCAAGAATCGGACCAAGAGTTCCGGTTCGCTTCACAACTCGGCTCACTGAACCAATGACAATGTCGGGCGGTGCTAGAGATGTAGCTCCTCCAGCAGAAATAATGGGAGCCCCCACTCGTACTTCACCAAAGCGAGGTTGATTCTCAACAAAGCGAACAATTGGACTACGAGAAATTCCTCTGCCTTCTAAAGCTCCGGTCTCTCGTAAGGGAACATCTAATCCGGGCGGAACAGTGATTTGAGAGTTAGTTGACTTGCCGGGCTTATTTGGCCCAACGTCGACTGGTGGCACGGTGACTTCACCTGGCAATGGCGCAAATGTGGACGATGTAGCAATTGTGACGCCTGGTACGAAACCCGGGATACCAGTTGTGGTTGTCACACGCGGGAGCGTTGTTGTCGTGGTGGTACTTGTAGTTGTAGTTGTAGTTGTGCTGCCTACTTGAGAACCGGGAGGAACCGTAGTGGTTGTAGTTGGTGCCGGAATATTGACGACTTTGACAGCCAAGGAATAGCCAGGGTCGGTCAGCAACATGACAACGCTTCGCTTGTTGAAGACATCAGTAATTTTGCCAATCATCCCCGCTGCGTTCAGTACTGGCATACCGACTTTGAGACCACATTCAGAACCTCGGTTGATTTCAACTGTCTGCGTGAAGTTTGATGGCGACTGCCCAACAACCTGGGCAGTACATGAGCCGATTCCAGCAAGTGTTGGAAGTCCGTTCAATGACAACAATTCTTGTGCCTCGCGCACACTTGCAATAGCTGAAATTGTTGCCCCCTCATTAAAGGCAACAAGATCATTGAGACGGTTATTCTCTTCGACAACCTCGTTGTAATGCGTAATGCCATTCCATGCGTTCCCAATAGGACGAGTGACTACTTGTGTCGCGCTTTCAATCGGTCGAAACACAACCCCAAATGTCGAGCGAGCAAAATTAATTAGCCCGCTTCCGCGCATGTCTAATGTGATCAGAATCACTGAGGTCAGCGACAGCAGGAGGATCGCCCGGCGCCGCGTGAAGGAGAAGTCCGCCACGGGAGTTGTACTACTGCTGGTCGAGTCCTGGGAAGGACATCATTCCGCGCATCGCTTCGATGTTTTCAAGTGCGCGACCTGAACCGATAGCGACCGCATACAACGGATCTGGGGCGATGTAACACGGCATTCCAGTTTCATGAGTGAGTCGTTGTGTCATTCCCGACAGCAATGCACCGCCACCAGACAAATAGATTCCGCGATCCATAATGTCTGCCGCCAATTCTGGAGGGGTGCGATCGAGAGTTGACTTCACAGCATCAATAATGGCAGCAATCGGCTCTGAAATGGCTTCACGAACATTTGCCGAAGTGATCTCAATAGTGCGAGGCAAGCCAGACACTGTGTCGCGTCCGCCCACGTCTCCGGTGAGTTCTTGCGCCAATGGCCACGCAGAGGCCATTTGAATCTTGATTTCCTCTGCCGTGTTTACGCCAATATCCAAAGAAAACTCGGCACGCACGTAGGCCACGATTGCTTCATCAAGTTCATCGCCAGCCACACGCACACTCTGTGCAACAACAATGCCACCAAGCGAAATGACCGCGACTTCAGTTGTCCCGCCACCAATGTCAACAATCATGTTTCCGCTTGGTTCATGAACAGGAAGATCTGCACCAATGGCAGCTGCCATCGGTTCTTCAATAATGTGAACCGGACGACGAGCACCCGCATATTCAGCGGCATCTTGCACAGCGCGTTGCTCTACTCCGGTGATACCAGAGGGAACACAAATCACCATTCGTGGTTTGCTCCAGCGACTAGTGGTAACGCGCTGAATGAAATAGCGAAGCATTTTTTCACACACATCAAAGTCGGCAATAACACCATCTTTTAGAGGGCGAATCACTTCAATATGTTTAGGCGTTCGACCGAGCATGCGCTTTGCTTCCCAGCCAACAGCAACAGGTTTTCCATCGCGCATATCAATGGCAACAACAGATGGTTCGTTCAGAACAATTCCTTGACCACGCACATACACCAAAGTGTTAGCGGTGCCGAGGTCGATTGCAATGTCACGCCCCATCGACAAAGGATTATTCCGACTCATATAAAGATCTCCCCGAATTGGCGCGCAAACGTCAACTCCGCAGAAATGCTAACTACCCGCGCCTTAGAGGGCGGGAAAGAAGATTCCAAGCTCGCGGGCTGCTGATTCTGCTGAATCTGAACCATGGACAAGATTTTCAGTGAACAGCGTGCCGTAGTCGCCACGAATGGTGCCAAGGTCGGCTTTACGAGGATTCGTAGCACCCATCATGGTGCGAACGATTTCCCAGGTGTCCTCTGGGCCTTCAATGGCGAGAGCAACAACAGGTCCACGACCCATGAATGCAACAAGCTCTGCATAGAACCCTTTGCCAACATGCTCTTCGTAATGACGAGCAAGGATGGCGGCATCGAGGGTGCGCAATTCCATTGCGGCAATTCTTAGGCCCTTATTCTCGAAACGAGACAAAATGGCCCCGACAAGTCCGCGTTCAACGGCGTCGGGCTTCAACAAAACAAGGGTGCGATCTGACATGCCCTACAGGCTACGCCAGGACCGTTCGATTGCCCCCGTAATCAAACCCAGTCAGGGTAAAACACGCCGAAGATGGGTCCGTGCAGCCCCAACGACGTAGAGAGAACCAGCGATCAGAATGGCATCGTCGCTCGTTGCATCAGCGAGAGCAATGTCGCAGGCCTTTTCAACGGTGTCAGCTACCACAACTTCCGAACACCCCATGCCACGCGCCACATCAGCAATTTCACGTCCAGGTCGAGCCCGCGGTGAAGGCGCCGTACAGCAGATAACCATTTCGTACTCATCAACCTTTAGAGCCGACAAGGTGTCGCTTATGTCTCTGCCACCTAAGGCCCCGACAACGAGAATGCGGCGACCATGCGGATCAAAATCTTCAAAAAAGACACTCGAGCACACATCGGCCCCTGCCGGATTATGCGCACCATCAAGAATGACGAGTGGTTGATGCCCAACAACTTCAAAACGACCTGGCATCAATACGCCAGCCAATCCTTCTTGCACGGTCTCTGCATCAAGTGCAGTTCCGAAAAATGCTTCTACTGCAGCAATCGCTACCGCAGTGTTGTCACCCTGATGCCACCCATGTAGTGGGACGAACAAATCAAGGTACTCAGCACGATGTGTACTGATATGAATTGACCGACCACCCAACGCCAGATGATTATCAACAACATCAAACTGCTCGCCACGAACCAACATTTCTTCACATTGTTCCGCGGCAAAAACTGACCGCAGGTCTTCATTCACTTCGCCAATAACTGCAACACAACCAGGCTTAATGATTCCGGCTTTCTCGGTTGCTATGTGAGCCAATGTTGGGCCAGCAAATTCAGTGTGGTCTAGCGCAATGTTTGTAATGACAGCAACATCCGGGTTCACCACATTTGTCGCATCCCACCGGCCCAACATTCCCACTTCGACAACTGCAACCTCTACCGCGTCATCAGAGAACCAACGAAAAGCTGCGGCCGTCATGATTTCAAAATACGAGGGCCGTACTGTGCCAATTCCCTCTGCATTCGCAACAGCTGCCACTGAATCAGCGAAGTCAATCTCGGCAATTGGCTCACCATTCACTTGAATACGCTCGCGAACATTTTCAAGGTGAGGACTGGAATAGGTTCCCACCTTCAGCCCGTGTGCCATCAACAAACGAGTAATGATTTGCGATGTTGAACCTTTACCGTTCGTGCCGGTGACATGAATAACCCGGAAATCATTATGCGGATCTCCCAGTACCTCTAAAAGGCGTTCAATAGTTGCTGTTGATGGGGCATCAACGCGACCTGTCTTTTCATACGAGGCGTGCTCGTCGAGATACACAAGCGATTCTTGATAATTCATGCAGTCCTAGGAGGCAGCGCGGCGCTGACGCGGTGCGCGTGCTGCAGCTCGTGACACGAGTTCAGGTTTTGCCTTGTTCTTCACGCATTCAGCGTTAACAACGACTCGAGAAATATCTGTGCGACCAGGCAATTCGTACATCACATCGAGGAGAGTCTCTTCGAGAATAGAACGCAGTCCGCGTGCACCAGTACCGCGAGTCATTGCAAGCTCAGCAATTGCCTCCAACGCTTCCGGCACGATCTCAAGTTCAATTTCGTCGAATTCAAACAACTTGGCGTACTGCTTGACGAGAGCGTTTTTCGGTTCAGTGAGAATTTGCATCAGCGCAGGTTTGTCAAGTGCGTGCACTGCACCCACCATCGGCAAACGACCAATGAATTCTGGAATCATTCCGTACTTCAGTAAGTCCTCGGGGAGAACTTGTTCGAACAACTCGCCTGGGTTCTTGTCTACCTTTGAGGCAACGGTGGCGTGAAAGCCCATGCCCTTGTGCCCGATGCGTTGTTCAATAATTTGTTCAAGACCAGAAAAAGCTCCGCCACAGATGAACAACACGTTGGTTGTATCAATCTGAATGAACTCTTGATGTGGGTGCTTACGGCCACCTTGTGGCGGAACCGACGCAACAGTGCCTTCCAATATCTTCAACAGTGCTTGCTGCACGCCTTCGCCCGAAACATCGCGAGTGATGCTTGGGTTCTCTGCCTTACGAGCAACCTTGTCAATCTCATCGATATACACGATGCCTTGCTCTGCGCGCTTCACATCAAAATCTGCTGCTTGAAGAAGTTTGAGCAAAATGTTTTCTACGTCTTCTCCGACATATCCAGCCTCCGTGAGAGCTGTTGCATCAGCGACAGCGAACGGAACATTCAACATGCGAGCAAGAGTCTGGGCAAGGTGTGTCTTTCCACAACCGGTCGGGCCTAGCAGCAAAATGTTGCTCTTTTGTAGCTCTACTTCGTCACGGCGAATGCCCGTGTTTTGCTGCATGTACTGCAAGCGACGGTAGTGATGAAACACTGCGACAGAAAGAACTTTCTTCGCGCGCTCTTGTCCCACTACGTATTCATCGAGGAATGTACGAGTTTCAATTGGAGTCGGAAGAACATCAAGACGCACATCTGAGCGCTCGCCCACTTCTTCTTCAATGATCTCATTGCACAGGTCAATGCACTCATCACAGATATAGACACCAGGTCCTGCGATGAGTTTCTTTACTTGCTTTTGGGACTTACCGCAAAAGGAGCACTTCAGAAGCTCTCCTGTGTCACCAAACTTGGCCACGAAGGCCCTCCTCGAACTGTGTGTTAGCGAATTGGACCGGAACGGTCCGTTAATTCGCGTGATGAAATCACACTGTCGATAATGCCATACTCGACGGCCTCATTCGCTTCAATTACGAAGTCACGGTCCGTATCGGCATGAATTCTTTCCATGCTCTGGCCCGTGTGCTTGGCAAGAATCTCTTCCAAAAGGTCACGCATACGAAGGATTTCCTTGGCTGCGATCTCCAGATCGGTCACTTGGCCATAGCCAACCTGGCCATATGGCTGATGGAGAAGCACGCGGCTGTGAGGCAAAGCTAGGCGCTTGCCCTTGGTGCCAGCAGCCAAAAGTACGGCTGCTGCAGAGGCTGCTTGACCGAGACAAATGGTGGCGATGTCGTTCTTGATGAACTGCATCGTGTCGTAGATAGCAAAAAGCGAGGTGATATCGCCGCCAGGGCTGTTGATGTAGATGTTGATATCGCGGTCTGGGTTTTCGCTCTCCAAGTGAATGAGCTGTGCGCAGATGAGGTTTGCAACAGTGTCATCAATAGGCATCCCTAAGAAGATGATGTTCTCTTTCAACAAGCGGGAGAACAAGTCAGAGGTACGTTCGCCTCTGCTGGTCTGTTCAGTGACGTTTGGTACGTAGTAATTCTGGAAGTTCATTCTGCATCCTCTGCTTCGTCTTCATCGTCGTGGTCATGATCATGGTCGTGGTCGTGATCTCCGAGCACCGTGTCGGTGGGAAGAACAGTTCCATTCTGGTCTACGAAGGTGCTGTTGTGCAGCAACCATTCGAGCGCCTGAGATTTGCGCATCTGGGCAACAAGGTCGGCAACGGCATCGTTCTGCTCGTAGGCCTTACGTACCTTGGCGGTCTTTTCATTGACGCGAACACCAATTGACTCAAATTCTGCTTCAAGATCATCATCAGTGACGGTGATGTTCTGCGCCGATGCCACTGCACGCAATGCAAGATCAACCTTGACTGCTTTTTCTGACTGCTCTTTCATGCCAGCAATAAACGACTCGGTGTCTTGACCTGTCGCTGAAAGCCACTGGTCAAGCGCAATACCTTGCTGTTGGAACTGCTGAATCGTGTTCTGAACTCGTGCTTGCATATCTGCGCCAACCATTGACTCTGGTGCTTCAATTTCAACAAGCTTTGCAAGCTCGTCAGTAAGACGATCAACTACGGTGCGACGCATTTGGTTAACGCGCATCTCGGTGTAACGGTCGCGGAGCGACTGACGCCATTCCACAACTGTGTCTGAGTCTGCGATGTTTGTCTCGACCCATTCATCAGTGAGTTCGGGAAGTTCCAATGTTTGAACGCGGTTCACAGTGACTACGAAATCTGCTGCTTCTTCGGTGCCGTTCGGAATGGCGTTGAAGCGAAGTACATCGCCCTTCTTTGCGCCAGTGAGCTGATCATCAAAACCTGGCGCAACCCAAGCACGCCCAATTTCATAGGTCCATTCGTCAACGTTGAGTCCGGCTACAGGCTCTCCGTCACGAAGTCCTTCAAGATCAATAACTACGTTGTCGCCTGTTTCTGCAGCACGATCAACATCAACCAATGAACCAAAACGACGACGCTCTGTAGCGACTGCCTCTTCAAGTTCTTCATCGGAAAGATCAGGGCTAGATAATTCAATACGCAAACCGCCGTAGCCAGGAACACTGACTTCAGGACGAATCTCACAAATTGCTTCGAACATCACTGGGTATACGAATTCGGCTGGAACCGGATTATCCGCATCAACAGGATCGTTGTTGTTTGTCAACGTAACGTCGGGTGTTGAGATGATGTCAACATCATGCTCGCGCACTGCCTTGCTGAGATATTCAGGAATCGCATCTTGCAATGCTTGGCCTCGCGCAGCATCAATTCCGATACGTGCCTCAAGCACGCGACGGGGAGCTTTGCCCGGCCGAAAGCCAGGGAGACGCACTTCATGAGCGATCTTTCGGAATGCAGCATCCAAGTTGCGGTCGAATTCCGACTCGTCAACTTCGATGGACAGCTTGACTTTGTTGCCCTCTAGGGCTTCGAGAGTGCTTTTCACAGATTGAAAAGTGTATCGGCGTGCCTGACTGACTGGACTTTTGGCGCCCGATTCACGGGTTCGCTTGTCTGACACTGTTTCAGGCAATAATGGAGCCATGACTCTTTGGAAGCCCCACGCTCTTGCAAACCCTCACAAGGGCCAAATCAACTTGCGCAACGGCGACAAGGTGGTCACAACTGTCGAACTCGACGGCGTAGCTGTTGGCTCAGAGGGCAAAGTGATCTTGTCGAACGGTTTCAATTGGCTCCGCTATCGCGTGCTTTTTTCAAACGGCATCGAATTAGGAGACCTCGACCATCGCCATCTTGCACCGACTGGTCGCACCGCAAAGCGTCTTGCTCGTATTGCTAAGAGCGCCAGCTAAAACCTCCCGATAGGCTTATCGGATACACCGCGGGGTGTGGCGCAGTTGGTAGCGCGCCTGGTTTGGGACCAGGAGGCCGGGAGTTCAAGTCTCCCCTCCCCGACCAATAGTTGTCATTACTTTTCTGAAGAGGACTCTTATGCCTGCAGACCTAGACACCGCTAAATATGTCTCGTTTACGACATATAAGAAAGACGGAACAGCAGTTTCTCTTCCCGTCTGGGTTGTGCCTTTTGAAGGCGGATACGCATTCACCACTGACCATGATGCGTTCAAAGTAAAGCGAGTTCGCCGTGACCCTCGCGCAACGCTGGCGGTGTCAACGTTCAAAGGTTTAGTCGCCGCCAATGCCACCGTGCACCAAGGCACAGCGGTAGTTCTTGATGCTGCAGATTCGAAGCGTGTCGCTGATTTGGTGCGCAAAAAGTACTGGTTCATGTACCTTGCGATCATTGCGAATTCCTGGCTGAAGCGCATATTTCGCAAGGCCTCCCACGCAGGTGACCTTGCAATCAAAGTCACACTCACAAAATAATTTGAGATATCCCTAGGTTTTCCACAGGGGTACCGCTAGTCTGCTCAAGCGCTTCGAGTGCACCCATGGGTACAAACCGGTATCTATGGCCCTTATAAGGGAGATACCCCCATGGACACCCGTCCTACTTTTGCTGACCTTGGTCTGCCCACGCCCCTGGTTGATGAACTGACCTCACAAGGTCTCATCGAACCATTCCCTATCCAGCAAGCAACCATCGCAGACGCGTTGGCTGGTCGCGACACCCTCGGCCGCGGCCGCACGGGATCCGGCAAGACGCTTGCATTCACATTGCCATTGTTGGCTCGTTTGCTCGAGAGCAACAAGCCACGCGAGAACTACGCACCACGTGCACTGATCTTGGTTCCAACTCGTGAGTTGGCAAACCAAGTGTGTGACGTTCTTGCACCTCTCGCACGTCGCCTCGGCATGCGCACCACCACCGTCTATGGCGGCGTTGGTTACCCAAAGCAGATCGAAGCATTGCGCAATGGTGTTGACATCGTTGTTGCTTGCCCAGGACGATTCATTGACCTCATGGAATCAGGTCACGTAGACCTCGATGCAATTGAGATCACGATTCTTGACGAAGCTGACCACATGGCTGAACTTGGGTTCCTCGAGCACGTCACACAGATTTTATCAAAGACTCCTCGCGACGGACAGCGCATGTTGTTCTCAGCAACTCTTGACCGCGGAATCGACAAGCTTGTTCGCAAGTTCTTGAACAACCCAGTTACACACGAAGTTGAATCAACTGACGAGAACGACGCAATGATGACTCATTATTTCTTCAACGTGTCACAAGCAAATCGCTTTGATGTATTGCAAGATTTGTGTGCAGCACCTGGTCGTTCACTTGTCTTTACTCGCACCAAGCATGGCGCGCGCAAACTCACTGAAGCACTCATCAAAGCTGGAGTTCCTAGCGTTGAATTGCACGGTGACCTGTCACAGAATGTTCGTGCACGTAACTTGGCTGCCTTCTCAGGCGGAAAAGCAGACACTCTTGTCGCAACAGACATCGCAGCACGCGGTATTCACGTTGACGACATTGCGCTTGTTATCCATGCTGATCCACCAGAAGAGCACAAAGCTTTCCTTCACCGTTCGGGCCGTACCGCTCGCGCCGGTGCAGAAGGCACAGTTATCACCATGGTGACTGAGAACATGCGTCGTCATGTCAAGCGTCTTGCAAAAGATGCAGGCATCGATCCAATTTCAGTAAACGTTGCTAAGGGCGACGCCATCCTTGAAGAAATTGCTCCTGGTGAGCGCGAATTCAAAGAGATGCCATCAATCGAAGAGCGTCGTGGCGGCGGAAACCGCAACGGCGGAGGCGGTCGCGATCGCGATCGTTCACGCTCAGGTGGCGGCGGCCGTTCATACGGTGGCGGCGGAGACCGTGGTCGTTCAGGCGGCGGCAAGTCATACGGTGGCGGAGGCGGCTACGGCGGCGGACGCGATCGTCGTGACGACCGTGGCCCTCGTGATGATCGCCCACGTGAAGACCGTGGACCTCGTGATGATCGTCCACGCGACGACCGTCCTCGTGAAGACCGCGCTCCTCGCAGCGACGCACCTCGTGGCGATCGTGATTTCCGTGACCGTGCACCACGCAGTGACGCACCTCGCGGTGATCGTGATTTCCGTGACCGCGGCCCTCGTAGCGATTCACCTCGTGGCCCTCGTAGCGATTCACCTCGCGGACCACGTCCTGACTCACGTGGAGGACGCCCAGGCGGACCTCGCGGTGAGCGCTCAAGCAGCTCACGCCCAGCGCGCAGCTACTAATTCAGATCTGAGTGGTCTGGTCTCATCCACTAGACCACTCACCTTCTGTCCCCACTAAGGTTTCGATTATCGGACACCAAGGGGGGAACCATGGAACGTTCAGTTGACATCGCAGTAGTCGGCGCAGGTTTTGCCGGCATGTATATGGTGCATCGCGCTCGTGCTGCCAATCTTTCGGTTCAAGTATTCGAAGCTGGCACAGACGTTGGTGGCACCTGGTATTGGAATAGATACCCAGGCGCACGTTGTGACATTGAAAGTGTTGAGTACTCATACAGTTTTGATAACGATCTACAACAACAGTGGGAATGGAACGAACGGTATGCCGGTCAACCAGAAATTCTCAACTACGCGCAACATGTTGCAGACCGTTTCGACCTGCGAAGCGACATTCAATTCTCAACGCGCGTTACGTCGGCAATCTTCAATGAGAAATCAAATAACTGGCGCGTCACAACTGACCAAGGTGATGTCCTCACTGCTCGGTTCGTTGTCTTCGCCACTGGTTGTTTGTCATCCACAAATGTCCCCCACTTCGTCGGCGCAGATTCATTTAGTGGCCCTACGTACCACACGGGCGAATGGCCACATGACGGTGTTGACTTCACAGGCAAAACTGTCGGACTCATCGGCACCGGTTCTTCTGCCATCCAAAGTATTCCCATCATTGCTGCACAAGCTAAACATCTCGCCGTGTTTCAACGCACAGCCACATATTCGATCCCCGCTCGTAATGACACAATCGACAAGGAATACGTTCAAGAAGTTAAAAGCAACTACAACGAATTCCGAGATCTCAACAGACAACAAATGGGAGCATTCGGTTCCCGCATTCGTCGCAACGAGCAATCGGCTCTCGAAGTCTCAGACACTGAACGTCGTCAAGAGTTCGAACGGCGCTGGGAAGAAGGTGGCTTTGCGTTCCTTTCTTCATACAACGACTTCCTCCTGAATCACGATGCAAATGAAACTGTCGCTGAGTTTGTGCGCGAAAAGATTTATTCCATCGTGAAGGACCCTGCAACTGCGCAGAAACTTCTCCCAACACAAGTGATTGGCTGCAAGCGCCTATGCCTTGACTCTGGTTACTACGAAACCTTCAATCGACCCAATGTCTCACTTGTGGATGTTGGTACTGAACCCATAGAGCGCATTACGAAGACTGGCCTTGTCGCTGGAGGCGAAGAACGCACGTTTGATGTGCTGGTCTATGCGACCGGCTTCGATGCAATGACCGGTTCGCTTCTCAAGATTGATATTCGAGGTCGCAATGATCAACCACTGGCAGACGCATGGAACGCTGGCCCAGTCACCTACCTTGGCCTCAGCACTGCTGGTTTCCCAAACATGTTTATGGTGTCTGGCCCTGGCAGCCCTTCAGTTCTCACCAACATGATTATGTCCATCGAACAGCATGTGGAATGGATCTCTGATTGCATCTCCCACATTGTTTCAACGGGCAAGACAACTATCGAGACAACCGATAAGGAACAAACAGAATGGGTGGCCTTCGTAAATGCCGTCGCCGACATGACGTTGTATCCGTCGTGTAACAGTTGGTACCTCGGCGCAAACGTTCCGGGCAAGCCCCGCGTCTTCATGCCACTACTTGGCTTCCCGACGTATGCGGATAAGTGTTCAGACGTTGCAGCCAAGGGCTACGAAGGATTTGTCCTCGCCTAAGACACAGGATCCGCAGTTTTAAGGCCTTCTTGCCAAAAAGACCCCCGAACCCCTAGCGTCTAATTACTAGCCACAACTCGTGGCGTCACTAAGGGGTATGCACCATGAAGAACTACGACAAGATCTATATCAATGGCCAATGGGTCGCTTCAGAAGGTTCAAAGACCATTTCAGTTTTTGACTCGACAAACGAAGAAGTCATGGCGACAATTCCTGAAGGAACTGCTTCAGACGTCGCAAAGGCAGCAGCCGCAGCTAAGGCCGCGTTCCTTTCATGGAGCTCATTGCCAAAGGCAGACCGCGCCAAGTACCTAAATGCAATTGGCGATGCGCTTGTTGCTCGCATGGACGAAATTTCTTCCGCAATCTCACGTGAAACCGGAATGGCAAAGGCCTTGTCGAACATGATTCAGGTGGGACTCCCCATCAACTCGTTCAAGCAGGCAGCCGCTCTTGCAGAATCATTTGAATTCGACAAAGAAGTCGGAAGCTCATTGATTGTTCGCGAGCCAATCGGTGTTGTCGGATGCATCACCCCATGGAACTATCCATTGCATCAGATCGCAGCAAAAGTTGCGTTCGCAATGGCCTCAGGTTGCACCGTTGTATTGAAGCCAAGTGAAGTTGCGCCAATCGATGCCTTCATGCTTGCCGAAATTATTCACGAAGCAAAACTTCCTGCCGGCGTATTCAACCTCGTAACCGGAACTGGCCCTGTAGTTGGTGAAGCAATTTCTGCAAGCCCAGATATCGACATGATTTCTTTCACTGGTTCAACACGCGCTGGAAAAATGGTGATGCAAACAGGTTCAGAGACTGTCAAGAAAGTCGCACTCGAACTTGGTGGTAAGAGCGCAAACATCATTGGTGAAGGTCTTGACGACGCAACATTCGCAAAAGCAATCATGGGCGGAACTGGCCAGGCATTCCTGAACAGTGGTCAGACATGCTCACTACTCAGCCGCATGTTGGTGCCACGTGCACGCCTTGCAGAAGCCGAAGGTCTTGCAGCAGCTGTTGCGTCTGGCGTAAAAGTTGGAGACCCATTCGCTGAAGGCACAAACGTCGGACCACTCGCTTCCGCAGCACAGCGCGACCGCGTTATTGGTTACATCAATAAGGGAATCGAAGAAGGCGCGAAGCTCATTGCTGGCGGTCCTGATGCTCCTGAAGGTCTCGAGAAGGGCTATTACGTTAAGCCAACAGTCTTTTCAGAAGTGAATAACAAGATGACAATTGCTCAGGAAGAAATTTTTGGTCCAGTTCTTGTTCTGATCCCTTACGACGGCATCGACAACGCAGTAGAAATTGCAAACGATTCCCCATACGGTCTCGCTGGTGCAGTATTCGCCGCCGATAAGGAAACCGGTATCGCAATTGCGCGCCGCATCCGCACTGGTCAAGTAACAGTGAATGGTGGAGCGTTTAACCCCAACGCACCATTCGGTGGATACAAGCAATCAGGTATTGGTCGCGAACTTGGCGATTTCGGTTTCGAGGAGTTCCTCGAAATCAAGAGCTTGCAGCTCTAAGACCTTCAGTTAGTTCATTTTTTGAATTAACTGCGACAACTCAGAATCACCAATCACACCAATTCGTGTGGTGGCGGTGCCATCTTTTGCCACAAAAACCCATGCAGGCTGATACGGCACTTTGTATTTGTTGTACACGTCACCGGGCGTGTCATCAAGATTGGCAAAGGTCAACCCATGTCTGTCTACAAAAGACTGGTACGACGACTGGTCGCCGGCCCATGCCACACCTACGACAGTGACCGAATCTGCAAATTTTTTCCGTGCCTCCTCGACCGAGGGGGCTTCTGAATTACAAGTGCCTCAACCAGGCGCCCAAAACCACAACACCACTGGCTTTTGCGCAAGCGCGTTTGACAGCACGAACGTCTCTCCGCTCACTGTCTTTGCAACGAAGTCGTCCACATTTGAACCCGGCTGAGGCTCCGTGCTTTGGGACAACGCAGTTGTTGTAGCGACTACCTCAATAGAGGATGAAGAATCTGCACCGCAGGCCGACAGCGCAATAACTGCCATCGCTAATGCCGCTGCATTTCTCAACTTCATATAGTCAGCATAACGAGGACACAAGCCGAGCCATGCACATCACTTCATCAAGAACATCAGTGGGTGACTCATCTGCGGGCACGTTTAGCACCGCACGCAAATGTTCAAGTTTTTTCGGAAGATTTATTGTCTCCGGTTTACACACTTCCCCACCGCCCAGCGTTTCTACCAGAACCCCCTGATCAATGCGATAAACAACGCCTTCATGCGTGATGTCCTGCAGTCCAGCATCACGTAGTGCGTTGGCCTGAGCTTGTCGATCAAGGGCCTTGCCGAGTGTTTCAATGCGATCCCGAACAAAAGCAGCTTCCTCAAATCGCTGGTTCTGAGAATGCACATTCATTCGCTTAGTGAGGAGATTAACCACTTCTTCGGCATCTCCATTCAGAGTGCGCACAACAGTGTCAACAATGGCGCCATACGTGCTTGCATCTGCAGACCCCGAACACGGGCACTCGGCCAACCCCAAGCGAGCGGCAGAACATACGGGCGCATCGGTGGGTGCAACATAATTTCGGCCCATACGCACCGTGCACCGACGTAGCGGAACCACAGATTCAATAGCGTCAACAACATCGCGCGCCATACCTCTTGTCCTAATCGGGCCAAGAGTGATTCCCTTGGAGGATGCTGTCTTTGTGACAACAAGACGTGGCCACTCTTCTTCTGTTGTGAAGCGCACATAGCAATACTTTTCACTGCGCGTTCCGGCGTAGTTATACCGAGGTCGTAAACGCCTAATGAGGCGCAATTCAAACACTTCAGCCGTAACAGGATCTGGGGTATCAATGCACTGAATACTGTGCACCAACTTCAACAGTGAGCCAACCTTTTTGCGCGATTCACCGATACTGAAATAACTACGGACACGAGCTCGCACATTGGTTGCTTTCCCGACATACAAGACCTCGCCTGCGAGATCAAGAAACAAGTACACACCTGGCCCGCGCGGAAGATCTTCTGTCATCTTCAGTTTTTGAGATTCGGGATGCGCACCAATAGAAGGCAACGCAATTAAATCCTCAATATCGAAGACTCCAAATGCTGCAGCGCGTTCAATGAGATAGTGCAACAAGTCTCCTGTTGCCAACACATCGTCCATTGCCCGATGCACAGGTTGGTGCGGAAAGTTGAAATGAGCCGCCAACGTAGAAAGTTTGCAGTTGGGCACTTCGCTACGCACAAGCCGACGCGCCAACGTGACCGTGTCGACAACGGCGTTCGACAACGGGTCATACCCGTGGCGCTCAAGCGCAGCGTTCAAGAAACCCACATCGAAGCGAGCGTTGTGCGCAACCAACACGGTGCCCTGAACAAAGTCCAGAAACACATCGAACACTTCTTCTACGCGAGGGGCATCAGCAACCATGGACGACGAGATTCCTGTCAGCATGACAATGTTCGCAGGGATCGGATGACCAGGGTTGATGAGAGTGCTGAACCGCGACACTTCCTCGCCACCCCTGTACTTCACGGCGCCAATTTCCGTGATGCCGCCAAATGCGCTGGAGCTACCGGTGGTTTCAAGGTCGACCACACAGAAGGTGACCTGGGAAAGCAAGGTGCTCTCTGAGGTAAATGACCAGGACTTCTTCACCTAAGCCACTGTAAACGACAGGTGCTTCACCGTCATTCACTACGCTTGTCACAACTACACAAAGGAACAATCATGATTCACGCAGTAATTGCACAATGGCACGCACACATGCGCGGAGAACTCAAGAACGGGCTCGACATATTGCTCGACGACGACTGCGTATTCTTCTCCCCCATTGTCTTCACCCCGCAGGTCGGCAAAGAGATCACAAAGATGTATCTGCTGGCAGCTGGTCAAACTCTCCCTGGCGAAAAGTCCGCCAGTACTAGCGATACCAACAGCTCGACCAAATTTCGCTACACAAAAGAAGTTCTTGACGGCAACACCGCAGTACTGGAGTTCGAAACAACTATTGAGGGCAAGTATGCAAACGGTGTTGACATCATCACATGCAATGACAAAGGCAAGATTGTTGAATTTCGTGTCATGATGCGCCCATTACAGGCCATCAACGCTGTGCACCGCCAAATGGGCGAAGCACTAGACAAAATGAAAAAGTAGCCCTTACGGCCTTCCGCCATGGGGCGTATCTACGGTCGCTATCAGAATTTTTCCTTCTTGATGCGCAGCAGCTTCTTCAGCAATAGAAGACTTAGCCGTCAACATAAACAACGTGCGTCCATCGTCGCCACCCAGCATGCATGCGTAGCAATTGTTCTCTGTATCAATAACTTCAAGTACTTCGCCACCACGTGAGATCAGTGCGCATTCAGGGGCAATAGGGTTTGCAATCCAGATGTTTCCTTTGGCATCAAGACAAATACCATCAGGCACACGTGGCCATGTTGTGGCCCATTCCGTGCGGTTCGTCAAGGTGCCGTCAGAATTGATATCAAATGAGCTCAACATGCCACCCAGAGTTTCTCCAACAATCAAGTTCTTTCCATCGGGAGTGATTACTGAGCCATTAGGAAAGTGCATGTCGTTAGCAGCAACACTGACTTCACCAGTTGGCGAAATACAGGCAAGCTTCGCTGTCGGGTGTTCAGCAATTACTGATTCCACTCCGCGAGCCATCATCTCTGCGTCAAGATCAAAACCAAAGTTTCCCACATATGCGCGACCCGCAGCATCAACCACCATGTCATTGCAATGAAAACCTGCAACACCAGACAGATCAGCATGAACTGACATTTTCCCATCAACAGAACGACGCAGCACTTGACGCTTTGTCATTGACACAATCAACATCGACCCATCAGGCATCCAACCAAGACCAGATGGTCTGTCTTCAATTTCAAACTCAGTACGCAGATCTCCGGCCAACGACACAGACTTCACTGCAAAGGCGTAGAAGTCGCTGAACCACAGCCGGCCATCATGCCAACGCGGTCCTTCCCCGAAATAGATGCCCCCTGTAAGAACCTGTGTTGAACGACCCATGATTATCCCCTAACCGTTTCAACCAACTTAGTCCTGCCCAATGTTGACAAGCACATTGCGTTTGAAAACACTAAAGGCACCTGTTCAAGCAAAACTTGGGCGGGTGCCTTTTTAGTGGGCGTTGAGGGACTCGAACCCCCGACCCTCTCCTTGTAAGGGAGATGCTCTAGCCAACTGAGCTAAACGCCCGAATGTTTCGGAGACCACAGCATATAGGTGTCCTGGGGCTGTTCCCAATAAGGGTTTAGGCCTTTACGTGGCTTAGACCACCTCTGGTGAATATGCCCCACCGAACCTTGAAACCACAGTGAACTACGATTGAGCGGGCAAGAGTCCATTCAAAATCTGCACAACTGCTTTACCCCTTTCGGTCCTTCAGACACCTAAGCCTCATGGAGGACTTATCAAAAGCCACGAAACAATCAAGAAGAAGCAGTGGATAAAGATTTGTGCTTCCGGCGAGCCCCACACATTAGTAAGAGGTCGGGAAACCTTCATCGTTCACACCAATGACCCTGTCGGCGAGAATATTTTTTTGCACGGAGAATACGATTTTGACAAATTAACTCTTGCGCTACAACTTTTAGGACGTACCGAAATAGATCTGCTAGTTGATGTTGGTGCAAATATTGGCTCTATCTGCATTCCTGCCGTTGCGCGAAACATTGCGCAAACTGCCGTTGCCATCGAACCTGAAACTATGAATTTCTCTCTACTCACAGCTAATTGCGAAATTAACGATGTGACTTCTCGAATCACATGCCACCAGATTGCTGTGGGATCTGAAGACCACCAGTCGGTTCGTCTAGAACTATCCACTGATAACTTCGGCGACCATCGAGTAACGCCAAGCATAGGCGACTATCGAGATAGGCCTTCGTCTGAAGTTTCTTCTATGCGGCTCGACACAATCGTTCCCAACTTGAATCCACGGACCGACCTTATTTTCATGGACGTCCAGGGCTTCGAGAAATTTGTACTTGACGGGGCAACGTCAGCTATCCAATCGCGTGTACCCATAGTTATGGAGTATTTCCCAGAAGGAATTCAAGAACATTGCTCCCTTGATGACTTGCTTCAAGTCATCAGTCCTTACTCGGGGTACTTCGATCTAAACATGCCCACACCCGTGTTTACTCCACTAGACGGCCTGCGTGAGTTCTGGGATGGGCTGCTTGCCGGGCCGTACTCCTTCGGCGACATAGTCCTTTTATAAACAAAACTTTACGTTCAAAATAAAACGGCCTTACGACCTATTCATCAGCAAGCCAAATAAGTTACGAAATCTTTAGCGTGACGTTTGCACGCTTCGCCAAGCCCTTTTTAGGAGTCACGGTCACAGTGACCTTACATGTCCCCTTCTTCAGGCCCTTCAGCTTCATGGTTTTTATACCCTTGACCTTGGTGGTAACTACAGCGCAATACTTCTTCGAAGCAGCGGAGACTTTAAGAGACACAGTTGATGTCTTAGCAACAGTCAACTTGGCATAATCAGCGAATGACTTTGCAGTGGCTGATTTCTTCGTAGTCACTGTCGGCTTCTTTGCAACAGCCACCGGAGCGACAGTCAATGCTGCAGGAGCCTTCAATTTAAGACTCGGGTTTGGAGCCGAAAAGTGTTTCAAGTTGAAGTCGACAACTACCCCAGCAGAAGCAGAAGCGAAGGTGAGTTCTTGTGGAACCTCTACCGCAGCCGCTGTGCCATTTTTCTCAAAAATTGTTCCCGTCAAAACACTTGAAGGATTCGCCATCATTGTTGCGACATCTGCAGCGGAAACAGCACCTCCGGCCTGCGACATTGATGCCGCCATCATCGCGAACGGAACATACATCTTGAAGAATGCGGGGTTTAACGATCTCCCATTTTCTTGCGCTAGTTCTGGCACGCCAAAGTCGGCTGGCACGTAGTGAGGACCCTCAACTGTGAACTTGTATTGAAGGCTACTGGTAGATGCCGCGACTTGAATTGTCGACGCGCTCGTTGATACCCAACTTCCACGGGCGGCTTCGCGCACTACGGCAGTGTCCATCATGTTGAAAGTTGCAAGAATATATTTCTGGTTAGCCATGTTTGCTTCACAGTTAGTAGTCCACTGACTTGCTTTGCATGCCTGCAACGCACTGTCATCGCCTAGATTTACGACAGCAGCCCAGGGGATAGGTCGGGCTGTCAAAGTAACGGTGAAGAAGCCATCGGCACCTTTCACAACTGTGTACGAGTCATATGCACCAATCAACATCATGGAGGAAGGGTCGAAGTCTCCTGTGCGAATTACAACTTTGTAGAGACCGTCACGTAATCCGGTCTTGGTTAAAGTAGAAGGCTTTGTAGAAAGTGGATCATAAAAGTTCAAGCTGAGGCTTGCTAAAACACCATCTAGCATCGGTGTCGAAGATGTGCCGGCATATCCAGCACTCAATGTGGCAACAACATTGACTTCCCCGATCCCTGCAGAATCTAGATTGGCCTCCGGAATATCCGAAGGGGTGACTTCACGAAGTACTCCGCCAGTTGGAGTGAATGCGAACTGCTCAATGCAATACTCAGCCGCAGCATCGCTACCACAAGCAGGAAATGCGCTTCTGCTCGCAGGATACGCAGCGCTTACCGACGCAACATTGCTCATTGCAAATGTCGACGTTGCCAAAACGACGCCACTTATTACAGATTTCATAAACCGAGACATATGTAACTTTCTGGACGCAACAGCAATGCTGTATCCATTGGTCACCGTAGCAGATTTCCACTTCCCAGTTAGGAAGCCCTAAGCCCTACATAGCAATGACATCGGAGGACAAAGAGAAGTTTTCTTGCTTTGCTAGATTTGCGGGCATGCCCCAGCTCAAGTCTTTTAATCGCCGCATTATCGCCGCCATTCTGTTTCTCGGACTACTTATGATTCCTGTGAACACAGCAAGGGCTGACGAATCCTCCCCTCCTAGATCAGTTCCGAAATCTGCGCTTGAAATTCTGCAAGATCTCACCAAAGCCCGAGACAATTACGGCATTCTGATTGAACCTGAGAACCCAGACAGTCTTTCGCGTGTCACTCGCATGGTTCCAAAAATACCTACCGATTTAGACAGCTTTACTTCATCCCTTTGTGCTGACCTCTCAGAGACATCCTGCACGCGATCTAACGTTGGTGGGATTAGTGCGAACTTGATCCTTGGTAAATGCGAAAGCGACAGTGACATCGGGTGCATCGAGGGAATGCAAATTTCTGTTGCAGGAGAAGAACTCACCAATCTGACTTTTATTGAATATGTCGTGAAGAATTTGCCTTCAATTCCGCAGAATTCAGAATTCAACACTCCACGTGGAGAATTTCCGTCGTTATGGCGCTCTCAGTCTGGAGAGTTGTACCTAATCAAGTTTATAACTGGTATGGGTTTTTCCATGAAGAGTGGAAAACTGGAATGGTCTTCTACTACCACCGACTTCAGTGTTTCTCGAATACAGATTGTTACAGGAACGTACCAATTGCCTTTCATTAGACCAAGTCCCCGAATTGAAGATCCTTCGAGGGACACCATTTCTTGGAGTACCGGATCCTCTGGGACATGTGGTTCAAAAAATTTCGCAAATTTGACTACGTGTTATCAAAGCATTCCTTTTGAAGCACAAACAAGAATCAAAGCAACAGTTCGAATGCCGAAATCAGCTTCAGGATGGATGCATGGCCGCATTACTAACCCCACGATAAGTAGCTCAGAGACTTCTAATGGGCAGATGCAATACAAAATTGAAGGAGATGTTGCTCCTACTCTTATTGCAGGAGGCGTAGTTCCCGCGACAGCACCTTCTGACTTATTGTCACAACAATTGCGATACCTGCCACTTGGCTCGACCACAAGCAGAGAACCCGCCGGATCCGTCAGTCTATTCAATGCTCTTGATCAGTACATCGGCGACAGGGCTCTCACGACTCAAAATTTATGGATAGTCAAATCCAGTTCAAGAATCAACCCTAAGTATGTGGGGGCAACTGGTTCGGATAACTGCATGAACCAGATCACGGGATTTGTTGGAATTGTTTCCACCAATGCAGCTGTGTACGACGATGATCCACCGACATGGGACAGCGTTAACGGAATTCTTTCTTACAACGTCGCTTCTCCTCACTTTGATGAAAATGGGAACCAAGCGATTGGTAGTTATTCACTGGCTATCCCCCCTTTGGTAGCACAATGTCTCTACGGCGATTCCGCTCTACCGACATCAGTTCCCATCGAGATTGGATATACCGATGTCGCAACACCAATAACCCAGAGGGTCACAATCACTCGTGATGAGAACTGGGTTCGTTTTAGCGCAAGCGGGTTTCACTTCTCGAGCCCTCGTATCAAAGTCAAGTTGGGATTCGGTTCAAAATCCAAAGTGCGCATCACGTCAAAATTGCGTACTCAATCCCTTACTTTTCTCGCCTCTGTTGCAAAACTAAAGATAGCTAAGGGTGCAAAGTTAACCGGAAGCGTGTCAGAGGCCTCGAAAAAAACCTGCTCGTTATCCAAGAAAAACATTCTCACTCGGAAGAAAAAGGGACTGTGTCAGGTCGTTCTGTCATCTACTAAGGGCAAGACCATTAAACGCAAGGTAGTACTCGTCTCATTTAAATAGAAACCGTCTCTAGCGTCCCCTACATTGCAATGACGCCGGAGGGCACCCAATTGCCGTGCGCACCATAGGGGACGCGCTGCGGTAAGTGAATTGTTGCCAAGGGCGGAGCAGAGAAATTCTGGGCATCAATGATGATTAGTCGAGATTTCTCAGTTGCGGTGTCATGAACGATTGTCATTACATAGCCCTGGTCTTCTGCCCCGTTTGGTGAAGACGCGACAAACACTGGTTCTCCCCCGCGGGTTGTTGAACCGAGATGATGTTCCCAGCATTGGCCGGAGGACAAGTCGTATTTCCAGAGTGACGAGCCGTAAATAGGTTCTTCTGAATTACCTTCTCCGCCTAATGACATGAGATATGCAAACTGTGCCTTTGAACCGACATAAGCATCGTTGACTCGACCAAAATCACCTGGTCGGTCATCAATCATTTCTTCAGAGACTTTTCCAGAAGCAGTATCAATCGTCCATTTATAGAGTCGACCCACTTCGGCGTAGTCATCTGAACTGGAACCAAACGCTTCGTTTTGGCGTGACACATGTAGGACGATGTTGTCGCCATCGTCATAAGCATTTACTGCGTGGAATACATAGCACGGATCAATGTCGAACCACCGCGTGTCACTGCCTCGCCCGTTGCGTGGCATGACACCGAGACGTGCTCCAGCATCGCGATTGAATTTGAATGGAATACCCGAAGCCATCTCACCGAGATCGAACTGCAATGGGAGATCCATGAACACAACATTCTTTTGCGTGACATTGAAATCATGCATCATCACCATGTTCGGAACATCAATAGGGTCGAGCTGTTTTAGTTTGCCATCAGCCCCTATGCGAATGTAATGAACATACGGTGGCTCGAACGAGAAATAACTAAAGGCAAGAAGGTCACCTGTAACAGGACAAATCTTTGGATGAGCAGTCATTGAACATGTCAACTCACCGTCATAATTTTCATATCCGAGAGTTTGTAAATTGCTGTCTATCTTGAACGGCCAATGCCCTTCTTCAAGCGCAAGCAATGAACCATTGTGCGCAAGCACATGAGTGTTTCCTGTGCCGCGGGCTAGTGCCGGGACGCGCTCGTAGGGAAGACCGCGAGCTAAGGCCGCACTGTGAGTATCAATAAATTGATTGCGATACCACTCGGCTTTGCCATCTCGGATGCGCACGCCGTGCAACATGCCATCGCCAAAGAACCAGTGGGGCGAGGTGCCTGACGCCGGGTTTGGGCCAGTGCGTACATAGAGGCCATCTAGTTCTTGTGGAATGGTTCCTTCAACGCGCAGATCAGAACTGGTGATTTCCACATGCATTGGTTCCCAGTTGTCGCGCAGATGCCACGGTTTCTGTGAGGTGTCTTCCCCCGAATGCAAGCTCATACGGCAAGCCTAATTCATGAAGCCTGAGGGCTTAAACGCCTAGCCGATCGGGCTGAATCAACCAGGTGTTGTTGGCGGCGTTGTTGGCGGCGTTGTTGGCAGAGTCGTTTCAGGCGGCGTCGTTGGAGGTGCTGTCGTTTCAGGCGGCGCCAAAGTTGTCGTCGTTGTTGTCGTGGTGGTTGGCGGAGGAATCACGAAACCGTTTGCCCAGCCCCATCGAATATCCATTGGTGCACCAAGTGGCATGCCGGCGGTTGATGGAATGGCGTCGAGTGCTTTGCGTAACTGGGCCCATCCGTCCCATGCTGAAATTCCAGTGGTAGGACATCCGCCCTTAACTTGACTACACGCTGCGGTCTGAACAGTTAGCCCTGCGAGCCGCATTGGCATCTTCATCAAGAGTGCTCTAGCTGCAAGAACTGCCCACTGACGCGACATTGCTCCACCCTTTGTATGTATTTGAGGCATTGCATAAATATTCGGCCCAGCATGCGCTGACACCCACAACACATCATCAATGGTCCAGCCGTTGTTGCATGTGAGATCTGTACTGACAGTTTGTGGGCAACCGTCTGCTGATCCAAAGTTCCATAGTCGCGCATTTGTTGTACGCACGTACCCGTCTACCCATGCACGAGCCTGGCCAGGAGGCCCCCAACCAGGTTCAAGGTCAACAGAACCAGAAATGATTGTTCGGGGATCGGATTCAGCTTGTGCTGCGGCAACAATTTTTGCCCATGCAATTCCACCCATATAACCGTTGTAGGCAGTTACAGAGCCCGAGTTACTAGTTCCGATTGATACTTCCCATGGACCTGTGCCGCATTCAGCTAGTCCAGTTGCCCATGCAGAAGCGGTAGCAACAATTTGTGCAACAGAAATCAAGGTACCGAAACCGTTACTGCCCGTTGCACGTTGTGCACCAAAAGACAAGATGACCACACCTCGCGGAACCTTCTTTGCCTGGTCACAGGCTGCTGCACGTATGACAGGAACTGCGGTCTCAATTTGTGCCACATCTTTCCCGCGAACATAACTTCCGATTGCCACGACCCACTCCCGAGAATTTGCGGCTGGAACAGCGCTTGGGTACCACACCTGATCTGTGCCAGAGATTTCAACAATGCCCGGAACAGAACGTGGAATCGGATTTTTGGTGCACCCCTTTGCGCAGCGTGATGTATTGGGAGAAAAAGCATCAACCGTAACTTTTGTTCCTTTGGACTTCTTATTCTTTGTTGATAAGGCAACAACCATCACACTGTTCTTTGTCTTCGCCCGAGTAAAAGAAACTGCTCGCCTAGTGGTCTTAGCGGAGTACTGATCAACAATGCGCGACCGCTTGCCATTTACGTAAACAGCCACCTTGCCATTTTTGGGTCCGGCAGTGAACCACATAGCAAACGATTTTCCCTTGACTGTGAATGTAAGGGCGGCGCCTGTTGTGGACGTTGTCCACACACTGGCACCAAAAGCGATTTTGGTGGGAGCCTTTTTCCACGGAGTAGACACGCTGGCTGCATTCACAGAGGTCGTTGTGATTGCGCCAGCTAGCAATAATGCAACTACAGCAAGAGCGCGCTTTGAAAAATGCATACCCCCACCGTACTTCCCCATTTTTCAGCTACACCGTCACCTCGGCGAACCCGAACGACTATCGGAGCACAGGTGGACCCTCGGTTAGAGTTGAATATGGCTTCTCAAGCATTTACTAACGACCGTAAGCATGTTTTTCATTCATGGTCAGCACAATCTCTTATTTCTCCGCTCGTAGTGGCCCGAACAGAAGGATCGTGCTTCTGGGATGAAGACGGAAAGCGTTATCTCGATTTCTCGAGCCAGTTGATCAATGTGAACATTGGACATCAGCATCCAAAAATGCTTGAAGCAATCAAGGCTCAGGTTGACAAGATGTGTACTGTTGCACCGTTTCACGCAAACGAGGAACGCAGTGAAGCAGCTCGCTTGATAGCAGAACTTGCACCTGGTGATTTGAACATGGTGTTTTTCACGAACGGTGGCGCAGAGGCAACAGAGAACGCCATGCGTATGGCGCGACTACACACTGGTCGTAATAAAGTTCTGTCTACGTACCGCAGTTACCACGGCGCAACGGGCGGAGCAATTCAACTCACCGGGGACCCGCGCCGTTGGCCAGCAGAACCTGCGATGCCAGGCATCGTAAAATTTTGGGGTCCCTACACATACCGCTCTGCGTTTCACTCCGAAAGTGAAACACAAGAATGCGAACGTGCGCTGCAACACTTACGCGACACCATCATGGTGGAAGGTGGAAATTACATCGCCGCCATCATTTTGGAACCTGTCGTAGGAACTAATGGCATCTTGGTACCACCACCTGGCTATCTGCAAGGCGTGCGCGACATTTGCGATGAACACGGCATCGTCATGATTTGTGACGAAGTAATGGCAGGCTTTGGCCGATGTGGTGAATGGTTTGCGGTTGATCACTGGAATGTGACCCCTGATCTCATTTGTTTCGCCAAGGGTGTCAACTCGGGGTATGTACCACTGGGCGGTGTCATTATTTCTGACCGTATTGCCGACTCATTCCGTGAGCGCCAGTTTCCAGGCGGACTTACCTATTCAGGTCACCCACTTGCATGTGCATCAGCCATTGCTTCTATCAATATCTATAAGGAAGAAAAGATCATTGAGAAAGCCCGTCGACTTGGCACTGATGTGATTGCACCTGGGTTGGCAGCAATTCAGGCAAAACACCCAAGTGTTGGCGACGTACGTGGGCTGGGATGTTTCTGGGCTATCGAATTAGTGCGCGACCGCGATACACGCGAGCCGCTTGTGCCGTTCAATGCAGCCGGTGCGGATGCAAAACCAATGGGCGAAGTTTTAGCCGCTGCTAAAGCAAAAGGCTTATGGCCATTCACCCATTTCAATCGCATGCACGTGACACCACCTCTCACCACAAGTGACGCCGAAATTGCTGAAGGCCTTGCCATCATCGACGAAGTGCTTGATATTGCCGATACGTACTACACCGGCAAATAAGTATTAGCGGTTCTGTGGGAACCCTAGATCAACACTTGAAGTGCGTGGGTCTGGCCAACGAGAAGTAACTACTTTGCTGCGCGTAAAGAAGTTGATGCCTTCTGGGCCGTACATGTGATGGTCTCCGAACAAACTGTTCTTCCAACCACCGAATGAGTAATACGACACGGGAACAGGAATAGGCACGTTGATGCCCACCATTCCAACACTGATGTCAAATTGGAATTCACGAGCCACTCCGCCATCGCGCGTAAACAATGCCACGCCGTTACCAAACTGGTTGGCATTAATGAGTGCAACGCCTTCGGCATACGACTTCACCCGCACAACGTTTAGTACCGGACCAAAGATCTCTTCGTCGTAACACCGCATACCGGGCTTGACGCCGTCAATGATGCTGGGGCGAATAAAGAAACCGTCGGCTGGCACATTGGTGCGCCCATCGACCACAACAGTTGCACCTTCTGCTGCCGCACCTGCAAGATAGCCAGCTACCTTGTCGCGATGTTCTGCAGTAATAAGCGGACCCATTTCATTTGCTGCATCACTGGCAGGACCAACTGTGATCGCAGGAATTCGCTCTTGAACTTTCTTAATAAGTGCATCAGCAACGGAATCGACTGCAAGCAACACGGAAATAGCCATGCAACGTTCGCCCGCCGAACCATATGCCGCACTGACAGCTGCGTCGGCTGCCATATCAAGGTCAGCATCTGGCAATACCAGCATGTGGTTCTTTGCTCCACCTAGGGCCTGTACGCGCTTGCCATTCTTGGTGCCTGTTTCGTAGATGTACTTTGCGATTGGTGTAGAGCCAACAAACGACACAGCAGCAACATCCGGGTGCTCAAGTAAACGATCAACTGCAACTTTGTCACCATTGATGACATTGAATACGCCGTCGGGAACGCCTGCTTGCTTTAGCAATTCAGCTAAGAACAGAGCTACTGATGGGTCTTTCTCGCTTGGCTTCAAGATAAAGGTATTGCCGCACGCGATTGCACTTGCAAACATCCACATCGGAACCATTGCTGGAAAGTTGAACGGAGTGATACCTGCAACGACGCCAAGTGGCTGACGAATGCTGTACACATCAACACCCGTAGCCGCTTGTTCGCTATAGCTACCTTTCAGCAGGTGTGGGATACCGCAAGCAAACTCAATATTCTCAAGACCGCGCGCAATCTCACCAAGTGCATCTGTAATGACCTTGCCATGCTCGGCGCTCAACAGGGCAGCAATTTCATTTCGATTGCTCTGCACCAAGTTGCGAACGTTGAACATGATTTCAGCACGGCGCGACAAGTTTGTTGCGCGCCACGCAGGCAGAGCTGCAGTGGCAGCGGCGACTGCAGAATCAATCTCTTGAATAGACGCAAAATCGACGGTTGACGTTTGTACACCAGTGGCAGGGTTAAAGACTGCGCCGCTTCGTCCAGATGTGCCGGCAACAGGGGCGCCGTTGATCCAATGTGAGATGTGATTCATACCAACACATTAGAGGCGCCGCGCGAGGCGCCCGCAATAGCACTAGTGGCGATTAGCGCGGGCGGTATCTACCAGAGAGTCAAACAACGCTTGTGACGACGCCACCACAGGGCTACGCCGAGCAAGAGGGTCAATAGTGAGTAAGTCTTTGCCATCTACTTCGCCAACAATGGCACCAGCTTCCTGGCAAATCAGCACCGCTGCTAGGTAGTCCCACACGCCGTGATCATGGAAGTCGACATAGCCATCAAGGCCACCCGTTGCAACTAAGGAGATATCAAGCGCCGCTGCGCCGAGGGTACGGAACTGCCACCACCCGTGTGGGTAGGGCGGTGCCCCGTTTGTGCCGATGACTGCTTGCGACACATTGGCAAGAGGGTTCACCCGAACCGGAACCCCATCGCGATTTGCTCCCCCACCACGTGATGCGCCGTATCTGGTTTCACTACCCGACTGTTCTGCAACCAGTGCCGCGCGTAAACCATGACGGTCTACAACGCACAACGATGTTGCAAACCATGGAAGTCCTTTACTTGCATTTGTCGAGCCGTCAAGAGGGTCAACAATGACGAGCAATCTGTCGTCGGCAATTGGCCACACAATGTCAGCGATGCCGCTCTCTTCTGACAGAACTTCAAACCCGGACGCTTGCAATAAATCAACGATGACATCGTCGATCACGACGTCTGCCGAATACTGCCCTTCGCGTTCTCCCGACATCGACCAGTCGGCAATTTCGTCCAAGGTGTCAGCGGCGGCGTCCGCTACGTCGTGTAGAAACCCCAAAATATCGCGGTCCGCAGAGTTGTAATCGAAATGGGGCACAACTGAACGGTAGTGTCCATGACGTGGCCGTTATCGACATTGCCGGATTTGTCACCGATTTAAAGAGTCATGCCGTCGACCATGGGTTTCACGTGCACGACGAGCGTCATTTTGTAGAGACATATTCACTGCGTCAGCTATGGGAGGTGGACCTTCACCCCGAAGAGGCCTGCAATGGCCCCATAGACCTTCACGTCAGCCTGGAGATTGATCCGCGCACGCTTCTCAGCTTCGAAGACGCAGTACTTGCCATGGACGACCCCGACGGTGACCCACCTGAAGGCTTTACTTTTCCACTTGTTTTCACATGGGCATTTCCACCACTTGTGCATCCGCCAGATTTGTTGGTGCTTGCCACGGAAGTTGCTGGTCTCGGCGGCGTAGAACTACCCCTTGAAGTTTCTGCAATTGATTCGTTTCACCAGGTAACGGATGCACCAGAGCGAAGCCTCACAGTGGTGAGTCGCGTGCCAGTTTCGCTAGCAAATGTTTATAAAGGCGACAATGACCCCGTATGCGCTGTTCTGGATACGTGTCGCAATGTCAGTCTCAACCTGTTGGAACGCGTGCCCTTTTGGATTGGTGACATCCACTAAGACGTATTAGCGCGCGAGCAACGAGATACGCGCAACAAGCCCGCGCTTACCATCTGTGCGGGGCAACAATTCTGCGACACCTCCGCTGGCAACAGCCAACTGACGAACTATCGATAGACCAAGCCCTGTACCTGGAGCATTCTGAATGTCAGTTCCACGCCAGAAACGTTCGAATGCAAGCGCACGCTTTTCTTCCGACAATCCCGGGCCGTCATCAATGACGTCTACTTGAATATGGCGATTAACGCGATGCACCTCAACGGTGATGTTGGAATTGTCGGGCGCTGCGCCGAGAGCATTGTCGATGTAGTTATCAACGATCTGTTCGAGGGCACCGTCGAGAGCAACACATGGCGCCGATTCAAG
>JBIISL010000010.1:0-44137 GCA_044341035.1 Ilumatobacteraceae bacterium
ACGACAATTGAGGGCGCAATCGCTGAGGCCGAGCGAGTTGCGGCTGGCGGTGCACGAGCAGTTTTCATCCAAGACGGCATCGCACCTGGTGGTCGCTCGCCGGCTGCGGACGAACTTGACCCGCTTTGGGCGTTACTCGCCGAAGCAGAACTTCCCGTCACTTTGCACATTGGTGGCCAAGACGGCTTCTTTGCCAGCAACGCATGGGGTGATACCGAGTTGTTGCGACCTGGCACCTTCTCGACCGGTGAACCAATCGGTCCACATACGTTGGCCACTATGCATCTCGCCGCACAAAACTATTTGGCAACGATGATCTACGGTGGCGTTTTCGACCGTCATCCGAATCTGCGAGTTGGTGTAATTGAACTTGGCGCAATGTGGGTTGGTCCATTTGTCGACCTGCTCGAAGATCGTCTCGCGTTATCGCGTCGTCTGCGTGAAAGTTTGAAGCGAAGTCCGCGTGAAGTATTCGTCGACCAGATTCGCGTGACGCCATTTTTCTGGGAGCGCACGGCTCGACAAATAGAACGCTACGGAATGTCCGAGATCTACGCGTTTTCGACAGACTTCCCGCACCCTGAAGGTGGCACTGACCCAATTGGACGCATGGCCGCCGACATCACACCGCTCGGTGATGCGGCAATCGAAGCATTCTTCGTGAGTAACGCCGAACTTCTCTTGCCTAGTTGAAACCAGGTTTTATTCGATGCGCAAGCCGGAGATTGCGCGAGCAATCACCAGCTGCTGAATTTCTGAAGTACCTTCAAAGATGGTGTGAATCTTTGCATCGCGGTGCCAGCGCTCGACTGGGTATTCGCGTGTGTAGCCATAGCCACCAAGAATCTGAATTGCTTCTTCAGTAACACGCACTGCAGTTTCAGATGCCTTGTACTTACTCATTGAACCTTCAGCGTTCTTGAAACCGCCATTCTTTGACAACCATGAAGCGCGCCAGATAAGGAGGCGTGATGCATCAATTTCTGTGGCCATGTTTGCAAGTTTGAACGCAATGGCTTGGTTCATGATGATTGGCTTGCCGAACGCAACGCGCTCTTTGGCGTAATCAAGTGCGTATTCATATGCAGCGCGTGCAACACCAAGTGCTTGTGCACCAACTGCTGGACGAGTTGCTTCAAATGTCTTCATTGCTGGCTGTGCGCCCGCAGAGTGGCCGCCTTCGCGAGCACGTGCAATTTTTGCATCAAGCTTTTCTTTGCCACCAAGAAGGCAACGACCAGGAACGCGAACATCATCAAGAACTACTTCTGATGTGTGCGATGCCTTAATACCGTGCTTCTTGTACTTCTGCCCCATTGACAAGCCCTTGGTGTTTGGTGGAATCACGAATGATGCCTGGCCGCGACCTTTGAGTTCCGGATCAACTGCTGCAACAACAACGTGAATGTTTGCAATTCCACCATTGGTGATCCATGCCTTTGTTCCGTTGATTACCCATTCATCAGTTGCTTCGTCGTACACGGCGCGTGTGCGCAATGAAGAAACGTCGGAGCCGGCATCTGGTTCAGAAACACAGAACGCACCGAGCTTCACATCATCTGGTGTGCCGTAACACTGTGGCACCCACTCCATCATTTGCTCTGGTGTTCCGTTGCCAGAAATTCCTGCAGCTGCAAGACCTGAACCCATGATTGCCATTCCAAGACCTGCGTCGCCCCAGAACATTTCTTCAATAGCAACTGGCATGGTAAGCCCAGTTGGATCTGCCATTGCGCTCATAAGGAAATCGAGACCGTACAAACCGTTCTTTGCAGCTTCTTGCACGATTGGCCATGGGAACTCTTCACGCTCATCCCACTCGTGCGCGCTCGGGCGCATGACGTCAACAGCGAACTGATGAATCCAGTCTTTGATCTGGAGTTGGTCTTCATTGAGGGAGAGGGAGAAATCAGCCATGTGTCTAACTTACCTGCGGGTAACACCCCTGCGTCAAATAATCAGGTGCGTTCTGAAACCCACTGCCAAAGGCTGGCATCCGGCGCACACATTGTTTGCAGGTATCAACTAAGGGGGCTACTTTGGCTTTTACAGAACAGAGCAAGAGGCGGCTACACGCTCGCCTTTGCGAAGTCATTGGCACGGAGGAGGCTGACATTCTTATGGAGCAGCTCCCGCCAATCACTTGGACAGAATTCGCGACCAAACGAGACCTTGACGAACTGCGCCTCGCAACCAAGCATGACATCGAGTTCAGCGCTATCGCCACTCGCACAGAGCTTGAGCAAATGATCACGAAATCACGAACTGATTTAGAGCAAGCGTTAACACAAACACGAACTGATCTAAAGCAATTGATTTTTCAGACGCGAACCGACCTAGAGAAGTCGCTTATGGAAGTACAACACTCCGTTGAGACCACGAAGCTTGAACTTACGGCCACGATGGAACGTGGCTTTCGCAATCAGAGCTGGAAAATGTTCACCGCAATCATGTCGTCACAACTTGTCACAGTTGGCCTTCTTGGGCTGATGATTAATTCGTTGCGGTAATTGCCGAGCGAGTAATGCTCCATACGGAGCCCACTGCACAGAGAATTAAAACACCACTCACGAAGAATGGTGCGCTGATTCCAACATGATCAAACAATGCGCCGGCCATTACTGGGCCAGCGACACGACCAAATGCGGCGGTGCCTTGTTGGTATCCAATTGCTTCACCGCGACGTTCCACTGGCGCAAGTTCTGCAACCAACGCACTGCCTGACGGGCCAGACATACCCTGTCCGAGCGACAATAAAAACAATGCAATAAACAGCAACGGCCATGTATTGGAAAGGCCAAGCAAGAGAAGCCCGACTGCAACAAGCGACAAACCAATGCGAAGCAGCTTTCGCGAACCAAGTCTTTGTGTAAGAGGCCCGATGAGTCCGCCTTGAACCGCAACCAACGTGACACCGACGAACACGAACACTATTGATGCAGAACCTTCAGTAAAGCCAAACTGTTTTTCACCCCAAATTGAAAACGTTGCTTCGAAACCGGCAAAACCCAGCATTGAAAGGAAACCGACAAGGGCGAAACGCTTCAAAGCGGGCGACAATGCTGTTCCGCGTTGATGTTTTTCAGTGATGTGGGAAGTATCAGGTTTTGTTTCTGGCAATCGAATTATTGCGGCAACCGCGTTAATTGCAGCAATAGAGCCAGCTAAGTAAAACGGCACGTGTGGGCCTCCAAGTGCAGCAAGACCACCAAGCGCTGGCCCCACAACAAAGCCAACACCGAATGCGGCACCCAACATCCCCATTAGTCGCGCACGTTGTTCAGGCGGTGCGATATCGGCGACGGCACCTTGCGCAACTGCAACGCTGGCACCTGAAGCACCGTCAAGAATTCGACCGAGAAAGAGAACCCACAGTGCACCTGCAGCACCGGTGACAAAACTGCCAACCGCCGTACCAATAAGCGAAAACACAATGACTGGTTTGCGGCCAACTTTGTCGGAGATACGTCCAAGAATGGGAGCAAACACCATCTGCGCAACAGAGAACGATGCGAACATAAGGCCAACTTGAAGACCATTCGCACCGAATCGTTCTGCGTAACGGCCCAAGATGGGCACAACAATTCCGAAACCTACGAGGTCAAGTGCGACTGTGGTCCAAATTATCCAATAGCCCGCCGGCATGGGCGTGCGTTCTTTCTTAGCCACGTCTGATGCGCGTCCCGTCTTTCGATGTCTCGACAACATAGCCGAGTGACTGCAGTTCATCGCGTAGGGCGTCTGCTGCTGCAAAATCTTTAGCGGTTCGTGCGGCATCAAGTGCAGCGCCCTTTGCAACGATGTCTACGTCTATGTCGTCGCCTAATGAAAGTTCAAGGCCAAGTGCGCCGAGTATTTCAACGACTGCTGCACGAACCGATGAGACAGTCGCAGCATCACCAGTATCCATAGCCGTGTTTGCCCGACGAACTGAATCAAACACCAACGCCATCACGGTTGTTGTATCAAGATCATTGTCCATTGCTGTGGTGAACTGATTCATAACTGTTGGATCTGGTGTGCCATCACTATGTGCTGACGTGCGGGCGGCGAAAGAATCTAGGCCTGCCAGCGCAGAAACACATGCGTCAATGTTCTCTTGCCCCACACGCGTCGGTGAGCGGTAGTGCGTTTGTAGCAACAACATGCGGTACGCACGCGGGTCGTACTTTTCAAGCAAATCAATGAGATTCAGCACATTGCCAAGACTCTTCGACATCTTTTCACCTTCAATGTCAACAACAAATCCGTTATGCATCCAATGATTCGCGAAAGTCTTTCCTAATGCAACAGCCTGTGCACGTTCATTTTCATGGTGCGGAAAGCGCAGGTCTGCGCCGCCGCAATGAAGGTCAAAACCTTCTCCCAACAAATCAAGACTCATAACAACACATTCACTGTGCCAACCTGGCCTACCGTCACCCCATGGTGATGGCCATGATGGTTCACCCGGCTTAGAGAATTTCCATAACGCAAAGTCAGACGGGTGTCGTTTGTTACTCGCGCCGAACACTTCGCGGTCACCACCGCCGCTAAGCATGTCGTCAAGACTTTGATGTGCGAGTAAGCCATAGTCGGGAACACTTGCGATGCTGAGATACACGCCATCATTTGTCACGTACGCCTTGTCGTCAGATACCAAAGTGCTAATCATGTCGACCATGCTCTGTACGTATTCAGTAGCGTGAGGAACATCAGTCGGGCGAATAACGCCGAGTTTGCCCATTGCTTCAAACCACACGGCTTCACACTTGCGTGTGATGTCGGCCCATGGGCGACCTTCTTTATTGGCTCGGTCAATGATCTTGTCGTCGATATCGGTGATGTTGGAAACAAGGCGCACCGACAATCCGGTCCACGTGAGATAGCGGCGCAGAATGTCATAGACCAAAGTGGCTCGGCCATGACCCAAATGGGGCGGTCCGTAGACCGTCGGGCCACATAAATAGATGCTGACCGACCCCGGCTGGCGCAGAGCCAGAGGTTTAACGCTTTGCGTCGCGGTGTCGTAGAGGTTCAGCACTCTGACAAGCCTACGATTTAAGTCCTATGTCCGGTGTCCCTGAGAAGCCCTCCCTCGAAAATGTTGAGCCCAAGTGGATCGAGGCATGGAACCAGAACGCCACCTACTCTTTTGACAGGTCCGCCACCCGCGACAATGTCTTTTCCATCGATACTCCTCCGCCCACGGTCAGCGGTTCATTGCATATGGGACACGTGTTTTCCTATACCCACACAGACACCGTGGCTCGTTTCTGGCGCATGCGTGGGAAAAGTGTGTTTTACCCGATGGGCTGGGACGACAACGGCCTACCCACCGAGCGGCGCGTTCAGAATTACTACGGCGTGTCATGTGATGCGTCGGTTGCATACGTCGCAAACTTCGAGCCGCCGTTTCGTGGTGACCCACCAAAAGATCACCGAGCTGTTCCGATATCGCGCCCGAACTTCATTGAGTTGTGCGAAGAACTCACGGCAGAAGACGAAAAGGTCTTCGAAGATTTGTTCCGTCGTCTCGGCTTATCAGTCGACTGGTCATTGTTGTACACCACTATTGAAGACCGTTCACGTCGTGCCAGCCAACGCGCTTTCTTGCGCAACCTTGCACGTGGCGAGGCGTACACACAAGAAGCACCAACATTGTGGGACGTTGATTTTCGTACTGCAGTTGCCCAAGCCGAGTTAGAAGACCGCGATCGTCCGGGCGCGTATCACACCATTGCATTTCACAAATCAGATGGTTCTGGTGATGTTCTGATTGATACAACTCGGCCAGAGCTTTTGCCTGCATGTGTTGCACTAATTGCACACCCTGATGACCCGCGGTACCAGCCATTGTTTGGAAAAACAGTGCGCACACCTTTGTTCAATGTTGAAGTGCCAGTGTTCGCACATCCTCTCGCACAGATTGATAAGGGCACAGGCATTGCTATGTGCTGCACATTCGGTGACCTCACCGACGTCATTTGGTGGCGCGAACTGCAATTATCAATGCGTGCAATCATTTCTCGCGACGGCCGCATTGTGAATGAAGCACCAAGTGGCCTCACTGACCCTGCGGGTCTCGCCCACTACGCATCACTTGTCGGAAAGTCTGCCAAGCAAGCGCAAACTGCAATCGCCGAAATGCTCAGTGCATCAGGTGAACTGATTGGTGAACCTCGCGCAATTACGCACCCTGTGAAGTTTTATGAAAAGGGTGATCGTCCTTTAGAAATTGTCACAAGTCGCCAGTGGTACATCCGCAATGGCGGACGTGATGCTGCACTGCGTGATGCATTACTGACGCGTGGTGCTGGATTGCATTGGTTGCCAGATCACATGCGTCATCGCTATTCGAACTGGGTAGAAGGTCTCAACGGTGACTGGCTCGTTAGCCGCCAACGCTGGTTCGGCGTGCCAGTGCCTGTTTGGTATCCGCTAGATGCACAGGGTGAAACTGTGCATGATTCACCTTTGGTGCCGGATGAAACTTTGTTGCCGATTGACCCAAGTACCGATGCACCCGCTGGATATACAGAAGCCCAACGCGGACAACCTGGTGGCTTCATTGGCGACCCAGATGTTATGGATACTTGGGCGACCTCTTCGCTGACACCACAGATTGCTGGCAAGTGGAAAGACGACAACGATTTGTTTGAGCGTGTGTTCCCATTTGACGTACGCCCACAAGGTCACGACATTATTCGTACATGGTTGTTTTCCACCATGGTGCGATCGCACTTTGAACATGATGTTGCACCATGGTCTCACGTTGCATTATCCGGCTGGATTCTTGACCCCGACCGCAAGAAAATGTCGAAATCAAAAGGCAATGTTGTAACGCCAGCCGATTTATTTGATTCCTACGGCAGTGACGCTGTGCGCTATTGGGCAGTTGGTGCTCGCCCTGGAGTTGACACTGCGTTTAGTGAAGACCAAATGAAGGTTGGCCGCAAGTTGGCCACCAAGTTATTGAACGTGTCGAAGTTTGTTCTTGGCATTGGTGAAGTAGTTGATGATGTAGTGCCAACAGAAGCAATCGACGTAGCAATGTTGCATCGTCTTGCGGGTGTTGTTGAGGAAGCAACCGCTGCATTCGAAGCATTCGATTACGCTCGCGTTCTCGAACGCACCGAAGAATTCTTCTGGTGGTTCTGTGATGACTATGTCGAGCTGGTCAAGACCCGCGGATATCTCAGTCATTCGGAAGAGGGCGCCATGTCAGCGCGTGCCGCATTGCGTCGTGCACTTTCTACCTTGCAACGCCTGCTAGCTCCGCTTCTCCCCTTTGTCACTGAAGAGGTTTGGAACTGGTGGCAACCAGGTTCCATTCACCAGTCGCAATGGCCGACAACAACTGATTTGACCCTCGGTCTAACAAGCGGGCCGAACGAAGAACTACTTGATGCCATCTGTGGCGCCATTGGTGTCATTCGTCGCGCAAAGACTGAGGCCAAAGTCAGTCAACGCGCGGTGGTCACGGAGGCGTCCTTCATTGCCAGCATTGATGCGGCGTCCGCGATAACAGCTGGCTGGGCCGATATTGCCGATGCGGGTTCAGTCGAAAAGTGGAGCGTCACCACTGCAGACACGAACGAGATCACGGTGAACGTGACCCTTGCGCCCAATATTCAATAGACCCTGGCACAGCGACTACGGACGGGCCGCTTGCACAACTACGGTGTAAGGGTCATGTCAGATGAAATCGTTTCCCCTCGTCACTCTGGCAAACACCGAGTCTTTCTCCTCGGCAATATCGCGCTGGCAGTCCTCACAATATTTTCAGGCACTGGACTTTTGTACGCCAACTGGAAATTGAACAACCGCAAAGTTGTCACTATTGATTCAGTTGACCAGAATTCAAATACCTTCAACTTGCCAGTTGGTGACTTAAAGGCAAAGAACTACTTGATCACCGGATCAGACAACAATGCTTGCATTGCAAAAGATTCAAAATATGCCGGCGGATTCGGAGTCCGCAGTTCATATGGCGAACGAAGTGACTCCATCATGGTGATTCGTGTGAACCCCATTGATAACCAAGCAGCTGTTCTTTCGTTTCCTCGAGACATGTGGGTAACCCAAGCTGGATCGACTCGACAAGGGAGAATCAATTCGAACTTTGATAAGAAAAATCCGAATCGCCTTATTCGCACTATTAAGGAAAACTTTGGCATTTCGATTGATCATTATGTGAATGTTGATTTCTGCGCGTTCAAAGAAGTCATTGACGCAGTTGGTGGAGTACGAGTTCCGTTTGCAAATAAATCTCGTGATAGGCGCACCGGTTTTAGAGTGCCTAAGGCAAATGTTTGCTATACATTTCAGGGCGACCATGCACTTGCCTACATGCGCTCACGCCATTTTCAATGGTTCGACCCCGCACAAAAAATATGGCGCACAGACCAATCATCTGACTGGGGTCGCATTGCGCGCCAACAAGATTTCATACGGCGACTTGTTAAGAAAGCACTTGAAAAAGCAGGTTCAAACCCTCGGGTCGCAACCGGAATCTTGAATGCGGCATTGAAGAACGTGATAACGGATGATCGGCTAAATGCAATCACTGTTTTGCAATTAGGTCAGGCGATGAAGAACTTCGATGCAAACACCATGGGCAGTTACACCATGCCTGGGCTCGGACAAATTATTGATAAAGCGTCCGTTATTGTGCCAGATTTCAAAAGCGATCTTTCCGTAAAAATCCTCGCGGTATTTCAAGGTAAGGCAAGTTTGTCTACGACACTGAAGAAAACTTCAATGGCAGATGCATCTTCTGAATTTTCAGAATTGGCTGCAGTCATAGCGACCACATCTGCAGTCAGACTTTCAGTTTCAAAACCTATTGCCACTACAACCTCATCAACAAGTACTAGTACGACGACAACTATTCCTTCATTATTGATTGAGCAGGATACGCGCGGGATTGTGCCTGCAGACGACCCAAACTGCCAGTTCTAATTATTCAAGTACTCGCGCGAGTACTTCTGGAATTTCACTTGGCCCACTCACCAGTGCAATGCGCGCACCAATGCGATCCGCAAATGCTTGCGCTTCCTCATAATCTTCTGCAGGCGCAATAACGATCACTTCATCCATACTCATGGCGGCAGCTTCTGCATCACCATCAACAGTGGCGCGACAATCAGACAACAAAATTGCTACTCGCCTGCCAGCGCGTGAACGCGACAATTGCTGTTGGCCCGCAAGTAGCGCGCCAGCCAAGTCGGTTGTGCCATGCCCGCGTAATGTCAATACATCATTGATGACTCGCTCACTTGACTTCGGCACATCTTGCGATTTGGCGACCACCACATCTTTCCCGAATGCAATGACGCTGTAATCCTCTGGGCACCGACTTGCAATAGCGCCCGTTGCAACGGCTGACGTTGCAAGAGGTTTACCACCCATTGAGCCGCTTCGGTCTAACAGCAAACAGAAAGCCGTACCTGGTTTACGCCAACCGCGAATGCGTAAACGTTCCGGATCAAGCGCTATTCCGTTACGAGCTTCACTGATGGCGTCAAGACTTGCATCGATATCAATATCGCCCGCATCAGGCCGATACGCCTGTTCTTCCATCTTTCCAACGCCATGTGGGCGTGTGCGACCACGGTTGCCAATATCAAGCATCAGGCGGCCTGCGAGTTGTTGCGCAAGCGCACGCAATGCGGGGTCTGTTGCCCCCGTGAGGTCAGCAAGCATTCCCAACATTTCATCAGGACTGTTCTGCATTGCCTCATCAACAGCAACTTCATCAAGTTCGCCAACTTCAGGCGAGATGTTTTCGAAATTTTCGTGGCGAGAAAGATCACGACGCGATGTGGTGCGCTTCCCTGCTTCTGCGACGGCTTGGTCGGCTTCGTCGCCTTCTTTCGTTAGCGGGAGGTCGTGTCCGCCCCTGTCGGGGCCGTCACTTTTCCCCCGTTGGCGTCCCCTTCGGTTCGGCCAAAAACGTCTTGCCAGATTTCTGTGACTATTTCTTCAGCTGTACGAACGCTGCCTTCACGCACCCTCACGCGACCAGACAATGCAACCAATGCAGAATCAACGCCGACACTGGGGTTTTCGATATTTGCTTCACGAAGTTCGGCCAATGACACTGCGACTTTTGCAAAGTCCACAGCACCGCGAACAGAAGAACCAACACGTAGATCAGAATGTGACCGCGTACGGCGTACTACTGCAACAGCCTTTTCAAGCCATGCATCAGAAACTCCGGAGCCTTCCGTATTGCGGCGAACAATTGCAATTTCATCTTCAGCCGACTGATACGACATAGAGACGCGGCACACTCGGTCATAAACCGCGCTAGAGATTCGCGCAGTACCCACCGCGTCGAACGGGTTCATTGCAGCCACCATACGGAAACCATGAGCAGCAACAACGCGACCAAGACGCGGAACGTTCAGTTCGCCTTCGCTCATGACTGTGATGAGAACGTTCAGAGTTTCTTCTGGAATGCGGTTTATCTCTTCGATGTACAGAAGTGATCCGTCGCGCATAGCGCTGACTAATGCGCCATCAACAAAAATGCTGGGGTCGTACCCATCGTTCAGAACACGAGCGGGGTCGAAATGGCCAACAAGGCGCGCCGGAGTTAGTTCGGCATTGCCCTCAACGAATTCAAACCCGATACCAAGGCCTTGGGCCACAGCACGCAACAACGTTGATTTTCCGGTGCCGGGAGGGCCTTCCAGCAAAACATGACGGTCTGCAGCAAGAGCAGCAAGTACCAGTTCTACTTCACGAGTACGACCGACGACCTGAGTTGAAAGCGCCGTGCGCAATGACGACTTAGCCATTGACTATGACGCCACGAATGTTTTCGCCCTCGCGCATTGCACGGTACCCCTCGTTGATTTCATCAAGCGTGTAACGCTTTGTGATGAGTTCATCAAGCTTGAGGTCGCCAACGCGATACATGTCGAGCAATTTAGGAATATCAGCGCGTGGGTTGAGGCTGCCGAAAATGGTGCCCTTCACTTCTTTGTTCCACATTGCCAACTGGAACAAGTTGATATCTGCACTGGTTTCATCCATAGGTGAAATAGCAGTGACAACACATGTGCCACCTTTACCCACCATGGTCATTGCTTCACCCATCATGTCGCCGTGAAGAACTCCAGGAGTCATGATGACACGATCAGCCATTTCACCCCATGACAATTCCATGAGGTGAGGAATTGCTTCAGCCATTGATGCGTATGTGTGTGTCGCACCGAACTCCATAGCCTTCTCGCGCTTGAACTCAACAGGGTCGATTGCAATGATGCGCTTAGCTCCTGCCATGCGAGCACCTTGTACCGCATTGATTCCGATGCCACCGATACCCACAACAACGACAGTGTCGCCAGGTTGTGTATCTGCGCGGTTTGTTGCAGATCCCCAACCAGTTGCGACGCCGCAAGACACGAGCGCAACACAATCAAGTGGTAAATCTTTTTCAACCTTGATCAGAGATGCTTCAGCAACAGTGGCGAACTCAGAAAATGTCCCGAGTTTTGCCATCAGTTTCACAGGTCGACCATCTTTCACATGGTGACGATGCGTGCCATCGGTGATCATTCCGCCAGTCAATGTGCCTGCACCCAAGTTGCACAAGTTTTGGCGACCAGTCGAGCAGTACCGACAACGACCACACGAAGGAACAAAACTTGCTGACACATGGTCGCCCACTTGCAAGGTAGTAACACCAGCCCCAAGCTTCACAACTACGCCGGCGCCTTCATGGCCACCAATAAATGGAAAGAAATCGTCGACGCCCATCATGGCTAACAGTTCCTTCGGGGGAACCATGTCGCCAGTGACGAAGTGTTCGTCTGAGTGGCACATGCCAGCAACTTTCCAATTCACCAATACTTCATTGGCTTTTGGATCATCGACTTCAATTTCCTCAACCACCCAAGGTTGATCAATCCCGTACAAAACTGCTGCGCGTGACTTCATTGTTGTTTCCCCCTGGAATGGTGGACCATTTCTGGTCTTGGTTATTTAGTAGATCAAAACTCCGCGGATGTTTTTACCATCGCGCATATCTTGGTATCCCTCGTTAATGTCTTCAAGCTTGTATGTCTTTGTTACCAGACCATCAAGATCAAGTTGGCCTTCGCGGTACAAACCGAGAAGCTTTGGAATGTCTGCACGTGGGTTGCCTGAACCGAACAATGAACCAACAAGTTGCTTTTCCATCAATGTGAGATCAAGAAGGCTCATGTTTGCGCCGCCCATTTCAAATGCTGGGTGAATGTTGGTAACAACAACACGACCACGCTTTGCAGCGAGCGCCATTGCATCACCAATCATTTGTCCGTCGCCGACGCCCATTGTCATGATGACTTTGTTTGCCATAGTGCCCCATGTGAGATCTTGTAGCAACGGCAATGCTTCGGCCATTGACGACGCTGTGTGTGTTGCACCGAACTCCATAGCCTTTTCACGCTTGAATTCAATTGGGTCGATGGCGACGATGCGCTTTGCACCGGCAAGACGAGCACCCTGAATTGCATTGGCACCGATACCGCCAACACCGACAACTACGACTGTGTCGCCAGGAGCAACGTCGGCTGCATAGACAGCAGATCCCCAACCTGTCACAACACCACAACCAAGAAGACATGCCTTCTCTAACGGAACATCTTTTTCGATTTTGATGCAGGATGCTTCGTTAACAACTGTGTGCTTGGCGAACGTACCGAGCATGCACATCAGTGTGAGGTCTTTGCCGCCAGCGTGATGGCGTGATGTGCCATCAGTTACTTGCAAGCCAAGGCCCATAAGTGCGCCAAGGTCGCAGAGGTTCTGATGACCTGTTGAACAACTTGGGCAACGACCACATGACGGGATGAACCCGAACACCACGTGGTCACCGACTTCGAGCCAGCTGACACCTTCGCCGACAGCTTCCACAACTCCGGCGCCTTCGTGGCCACCGATGATCGGCAGTGCGAACGGCAGGTCACCAGTTGTGAGGTGTTCGTCAGAGTGGCACATGCCTGAAGCGGCAATCTTGACCAAGACTTCGCCGGCTTTCGGCGCGTCGAGCTCAATTTCTTCAACGCTCCACGGAGCGTTTACTTCCCACAGAATTGCAGCGGTTGTCTTCATAGAAGCCCCCTTGTTTGGCTGCCAGGTGCCTGGCAGGGTCTGCTCCGAGATTAGCCAATCACACCACATATTCTCTAGTGGGCTTCGCGGAAGGTACTGTCGTAGGCATGGATAAGGACATTGCCCCACAACAAGTACCCGAGCAGGCCCCAGCCAGCGTGGAAAGCCCCATCGTCGAGGAACTCCTCGTCGAGGAGATTTCCATCGACGGCATGTGCGGCGTGTACTAACCACCTCGCCACATCATGACAGTCACGCTTGAGTCCGCGTGCGAGCTGCACCCTCAAGTCGCGATCCGGCCTGAACCGTTTGGTGCGCTTGCCTATCACTACGGCAACCGTCGTTTAGTTTTTCTTCGTCACCCAGACATTGTGCGTGTCGTCAAGACAATGGGTGAACATCCATCGTTGCGTGACACGTTCGTTGCGGAAGGTGTCGCCGAATCACGGTGGCCCTCATTTATTGAAGCTCTTTCTTCCCTCACTACATCGGAGATAATTCGTGTCCTCTCATAGCCTTGGCCAACAAATGAAGCAGGGGCTTGATGCTCCTATCTGCCTTACATGGGAACTCACATACGCATGCAACTTGGCATGTGTGCATTGTTTGTCCAGCAGTGGACAACGCGATGATCGTGAATTGTCAACTGAACAAGCGAAAGCAGTTCTTGATGAACTAGCGGCACTGCAAGTTTTTTACATCAACATCGGTGGTGGCGAACCAATGATTCGCCGTGACTTCTTTGAAATTGTTGAACATTCGATTGCTAATAACATCGGCGTCAAGTTCTCCACAAACGGCGCGTTCATTGACAAGAAAAACGCAGAGCGCCTCACTGCGATGGATTACCTCGATATTCAAATCAGCCTTGACGGAACAGATGCCGTGACAAACGATGCAGTTCGCGGTGAAGGTTCGTTCGACACAGCCATCCGTGCGATGGACAATCTGAAAGCTGCCGGTTTTGGTCAGTTCAAAATTTCAGTGGTTGTGACGCGCCACAACGTAGACCAACTTGATGAATTCAAAGCCCTCGCCGATTCATACGGAGCGCAATTGCGCATTACGCGTTTGCGTCCAGCGGGACGAGGCGCAGATACATGGGATGAACTTCACCCCACAAATGCTCAACAGCGCCAGATCTACAACTGGTTGCTTGCACACGGCGAGAACGTTCTCACTGGTGACTCGTTTTTCCACCTCAATGCATTCGGTGAATCACTGCCAGGTTTGAACTTGTGTGGCGCTGGCCGAGTGGTGTGCCTCATTGACCCAATCGGCGATGTGTACGCGTGCCCATTTGTTATTCACGACACATTTAAAGCTGGCAACGTGCTTGAAGATGGTGGCTTCACTCATGTTTGGCGTGAATCAGATCTATTCACCGAACTGCGTGAACCACAAAGCGCCGGCGCATGCGCGTCATGTGGCGCATTTGATGCTTGCCAGGGTGGCTGCATGGCCGCGAAGTTCTTCACTGGTCTTCCGTTAGACGGCCCAGACCCCGAATGTGTAACGGGCCATGGCGAAGTCCTCTTGCCGTCAGTTCCTGTCTCGCTTATCCCCCGACCATCGATGGACCATTCAAAGCCAGCACGCACTCTCATAAAGAGTAAAGTTTCTACGTGAATTCTTTTGTTGCAGCAATAGCGATAATCATCTCGTATTTCTGCGGCACCTTGCCCATAGCAATTCTTATTGCAAAATCAAAAGGCATCGACATCACAACAGTTGGTTCCGGTAATCCTGGTGCCAGCAACGTTGCTCGTGCACTCGGAACAAAATACGGGATTTACGTTTTCGTCGGCGATACCTTGAAAGGTGCGCTTCCAGTAGCAGCAATGTTGTACCACCGGCCTACCGCATTTGCGTGTGCCGCTGCAGCTGTACTTGGTCACGTCTTTCCCATCACTCGGAAATTCAAAGGCGGCAAGGGTGTAGCAACAGGGGCAGGCGGTTTGTTGCCTCTTCATCCTGTTCTTCTTATTGGTGCTGCTCTCACTTGGTTGCTCATGATGAAAATTTCAAAGAAGGCCTCTATTGCGTCGATAGCAATTGTTCCGGTCTTAGTTGCAGCATTTGTAATCAGTGGCACCCAGGCTTGGGAAATTTTCTCGCTAGTTGGCATCGGAGCTCTAGTAGAAATTCGACATGCATCGAACATCAAACGCTTGTTGTCTGGCACCGAGCCACCTGTGACAGGCTCAGCCGTCTAACCTCCACATTTGTGTTCTCATTTCTTGATTCGTTCTTTAATTGGCTTGAGCACTATTCAGGTTCGCCTTGGTTTTATCTTGCGATTTTTTCTATAGCACTACTTGATTCCGTCGTTCCTATTGTTCCAAGTGAATCACTAGTCATTATTGGCGGAGTCAGCGCTGGCCTACATGAACTTCACTGGTCGTTAGTCATTGTCGCAGCCGCTGCTGGTGCATTTGCCGGTGACAACATCAGTTATCAAATCGGACGTCGATTCTCAGGTCCGTTACGAAGGAGATATGAAAGTAGCGCTAAAGGACAGCGCCGACTGAAGTGGGCACATGAACAAATTCAGTTGCGCGGAGGCGAACTACTGATAACTGCGCGTTTTATCCCAGGTGGACGCACACTTCTCACACTCAGTTGTGGCATCACTAATCAGAACCGCCGTTGGTTTGTGAAATGGATTGCTGTCGCTACCCCGATCTGGGCAATGTACGGAACACTTCTTGGTTTTATCGGCGGTCGATCTTTTCAAGACAACCATACAAAAGCATTTCTCGTGGCCTTCTCGATTGCAATTGGTGCAACCATTACATTAGAAATTGCTCGGTTCCTTCGCCATCGTTTCGGATCATCGACAACACCTGTAAGCAATTAGCATGACAAACGCACGTCCGAACTCAGCTGCCTCATGTGTTTTATTGTTGCCACTTGGTTCATTTGAACAGCACGGATCACATTTGCCGTTCGAGACCGACACCATAATCATCGATTCGGTTGTTGAGCATGCTTTGCAAGACGCACAAATTGATACAGCCGCATTTGTTACTGCGCCTACTATTGCAATTTCTGCAAGTGACGAACACGCCGGATTCCGTGGCACGCTCAGCACAGGAACTGATGCATTAGTTGCGTGTGTTGTTGCAATTTGTCGATCAGCATCGTGGGCGCAAGGTGTGTGCATAGTAAATGGCCATGGCGGCAACGCAGATGCGCTCGCGCAAATTAGCTCAGCTTTGACATACGAAAACATCAAGTACTCGATGTGGTCTCTGCCGTCATATGACGGTTCAGATATGCATGCTGGTCATACAGAAACGTCGCTCATGCTTCACATTGCTCCAGACAAAGTTCTTACAGACCGTGTACAGAAGGGCACCACCGGTAATGCCCCTGAATTAATTGCGACGATGCGTGAAAAAGGTGTTGCTGGCGTATCTGAAAATGGTGTCCTCGGTGATCCGACAACCGCGACCAAAGAACATGGTGTTGCGGTAATGAAGTTGTATTCATCGCATCTCGCATCACATCTCGCTGAACTCTCCAAAAAATGGCTTGGAACCCAACTATGAGTGTCCGTTTAGTTCCCGATAAACAGTGGTTTCGTTCTCAAAAAGGCAACGGCGTTCTCGCTGGCTCGCCTCTCACCTACTTCGGTGTTACCGATGCCGGCTCAAGGATATTGGATGCCATCGAGACCAATTCCGAATTACCAACGAACCATGCACAATTGACAGATCGCTTATTGGCCACAGGTGCAGTTCACCCACTGATCAATCACTCCGCCAACCCTTCAGATATCACAGTTGTGATTCCGGCATTTGTTGCCAATGAACGTGAACATTCAAATCTCGCTGAGCTAGTTGCTGGACTATCTGGTCTCTCCATCATCGTGGTGGATGATGCCTCACCATATGCAATCAATATCCCAGGTATTCACATAATACGGCTGGCGACTAATGCGGGTCCATCTACTGCTCGCAATACAGGAATTAATGCAGTGACAACCCGACTCGTTGCATGTATCGATGCCGATGCTGTAGTTACAACCAAGCAGGTCCTTTCTCTCGGTGCGTATCTCGACGACGAACGAGTTGGCCTTGTGGCACCCCGAATCATCTGCGCGCATGACCGCACTTTCATCAACGAATTTGAATCACACCACTCTCCACTGGACCTTGGCAATACTCAAGCACTTATCCGTCCCACGTCACGAGTCTCATATGTTCCGGCAGCAGTAATTGTGTGCAATGTGGAATCGTTGCGTACCGTGGAACTATTCGACGAATCAATGCGACTTGGTGAGGATGTCGACATTGTGTGGCGAATGATTGCGGCAGGAATCTGGTGTCGCTATATCCCTACCATTGAATGCGTCCACCGCTCGCGGCGGTCAATGCGCGCGATGTTGAAACAGCGATTCAATTACGGAACTAGTGCAGCATCGCTTGACCAGCGCCACCCACGAACTGCTTCTCCGTTACGTGCTCATGTCTTGCTATTGGTTACAGCCGCGTCACTACTAATGGGCTACATCTACTTAGCATTTGTTCTCGGTGTATTGACAATGGCCTATTTCGTTGTTTCACTGCGGTCAACATCTCTGCCTGTCAAAGTTCGTACACAACTTGCATGGAAGGGGCTCACCAGCACCACGCGCCTGCTCGCAGAGGCCATCATGCGAGCGTGGTGGCCTCTATTTTTTGTTGCATCATTATTTTCTATTCGTCTCGGTGCAATGTTGACCTTCAGTGCTCTAGTTCCCCCAATCGTTGGGCTCCTGCGCTACAAGCCGGGTCATCCCATTCGCTATCTCGTCATGCGAATTCTTGAAGATGTGGCATACGGAGCTGGAGTTTGGGTGGGCGCTGTTCGCGCACGTTCGTTACGTTGCTTGTTGCCGGTAATTACTGTGCGGCGTTCAGCCGCGCGCTGATGTCATTGCATTCCTCGCACACTGAAGCGGGAATAAGACCCCACCGCATAAGGCGGGAAAAGATTGCACATCCGAGACAAAAGCCGACAAACGCCTCAAGCGATGCAGCACACGCCAGCATTCCAATAACGACACGTGAAGCAGTAGGCAGATCAAGAATCCACAACAATGACCCAGCGATAGAAAACACTGCACCAATACCTTGAGCAAACCTTTTCGGAGGTCCCGCCACAAACACATGGTCGCGCTTCATTCGTGGCGTGATGACTTCAGTGGCAATTCGGCCAAGCGGACTGAGCAGGGGTCCTGTGAGTACTCGGGCAATGAACCCATATGTCAGTGGCACAAGGACCCACGGATTACCAGTGACTACAAATAGGACACTCATCAGAACAGCACCGGTGGCCACAACACGAGCCGATGTTTCGTTCACTGGATTGGGAAACCCAAATACTTTTGCCATGAACCCACGCTATGACCTAATTCCCGACTGAACAACTCGGGAATTAGTCTCCCGACTACGGTTCATGACGTGACTATTCGACTCACTGTCCGCAGAGCAGACTGGCTAGCCCATGTTCATGGCGTTGCTAATGCGACCCCTGGTCTTGTTCCGGTCGTGAAGGGCAACGGTTACGGCTTTCGACGTTGGAACCTCATGGAGATCGCTGGCGAGTTATCTCGCGAAGTTGCCGTAGGCACTGTGTTTGAAGTTCGCGATACACCGTCACATCTCACTCCCATTGTTTTGACTCCGACAATGACTGCACCGCCAAAAAACTTGCCGATGAATACAGTGCTGACAGTTGGAAGCCCTCATCATGTTGTTGCACTCACACGTGCACAGTGGCGCGGCGATGTCATTGTGAAGCTGCAATCGTCAACCAAACGTTTCGGAGTTGCACTTGCCAACTTGCAGCCATTGCTTTCTGATATTGCTGATGCGCAATTCACCGTTCGTGGTTTTGCAATTCACCCACCGATTGCTGGCGACATGGCAGCTCATATTGCTGATATTACGCACTGGTTAGAACACATCGACCCAGCATTGCCTGTGTACATCAGCCATCTTGATACCGCCGCATACGCTTCGTTACGACGCGACTATCCGTCACGTGAGTTTCGAATGCGTCTCGGAACACCGCTGTGGCACGGGGACAAATCAACCATGCATTTGTCGGCTGACATCATTGATCATCACCCAGTGGAATCAGGCTCTTTTGCTGGTTATACGCAGGTTCCCATCAAGGGTCCTGGCGAGATAGTGATCGTTGGGTGTGGAACTGCTCATGGGGTTGTTCCGCTACTTGACGGCCGTAGTCCATTTCATTTTCAGCGTCAGCGACTCAATATGTTGGAACCACCACACATGCATATATCAATGTTGTTCGTTGCTCGTGGACGACCCATACCTAGCATCGGAGAATGGATTGATGTTCAACAGTCACTCACCAAAGTACAAGTTGATTTACTGCAGTGGTCATAAGACCACCTCTTCGATGAACTCTTAGTGAGGCACTGATGCCATGCGGTTGAGACCGCGCCAACCAACTGCAGCTGCGCCAATGAGCCCGCCTTGGTCAGCCAAGCGAGACGGAATGATTCTGGCTCCGCGAGAAAATTCAAGTCCACATAGATCATCAAGTGTGCGTTGCGCTGAGTTAAAGAATGTTGCACCAAACCCGAGTGCAACACTTCCGCCCACACAGACGAGCTGAAGATCTAAAAGATTGCATACTGATGCGACTCCGCGGCCAACAAGCCGACCAGTGCGCACCATGATTTCGTACGTTGGCTGCGTCGGTGAGCGACCAGTAATTGCTTCGATGGCAGGACCAGATGCTTCAGCCTCTAGGCAGCCCCGGCCTCCACAGACGCACCTACGGCCATTGGGCTCAACAATTACATGCCCTATATGCCCGGCATTGCCGCTATTGCCCTCCAGCAGTTGGCCATTCAGCACAATGCCGCCGCCGACTCCGGTGGAAACCACCATGGCCATGAAGTTGTCAACGCCCTTTGCGCCGCCTACCCAGCCTTCTGCAAGTGCCAATGCTTTTGCATCACCATCACCAAAGACTGGCAAACCAGTGATGTCAACTAAGCGATCACGTAGCGGAAAATTACGCCACTGCGGAATGTTGAGAGGTGACACTGATTCAAGATTGTGGGTACTTGGACCTGCACATGCGACACCTACAGTTAACGGACTATCACCATGATGTTCGCGTGCGCGCGCAAGTTGTTGCTGCACTGCTTCCGCAATGTCAGAAAAAAGATCATCAGCAGTGTCACGAGGATTTACAGAAACAGAGGTGCGGTCAATCAACTCGCCGTCACGAGTAACTAAGCCGACTGCACATTTGGTGCCGCCAATATCAATTGACAATGACAATTGCATGAGGTCTCTAGTGTGCCAAAAAGTACCCAGCAATTACGACATACATATGCAATCAATATGATTCAGTTGTCTAGTATTTATAGGGCATGTGTAGTTCGTACGATAAGACCGTGCACCCACAATGGAAAGTAAGCCTTACAAATGTGATGTCGTCCAATTCATTCATTGAACTCACATCATTCATTTCTAGCGAACGAGAAGAATTCACAGTTTTCCCTCCACACGATCAGGTCTTTTCTGCTTTGTCGTATTTTTCTCCAACTGATACATCAGTTGTCATTCTCGGACAAGATCCGTATCACGAACATGGCCAAGCGCATGGTTTGAGTTTTTCTGTGCAACCCAATACCGCAATTCCCCCTTCGTTACGAAATATTTTTATTGAACGTGAAAATAACATCGGGCTGAAACCGCCAACACATGGCACGCTCACACCGTGGGCACAACAAGGAGTTCTATTGCTCAATACGTCGCTCACCGTTCGTGAAGGAAGTGCCGGCAGCCACGCAAAGAAGGGATGGGAGGAAATCACCGACCAGATCATTCGTACCGTGAATGACAACACAGAACGATGTGTCTTTATCTTGTGGGGCGCACACGCTCAGGCCAAAAAAAGGCTGATTACTCAGGGCCATCACGCAATTCTTGAGGCACCTCACCCATCGCCCTTGTCGGCGTATCGAGGGTTCTTTGGCAGTGCTCCCTTCTCTCGCACAAACCTGCTTCTTCAAGAAGCAGGTCGAACACCTATTGACTGGAGTCTCTAGGCAGGCACTTGCTGAGTGATGCAGTGAATGCCACCGCCGCCAACAGCAAGGATGCGACCAATCTCCAGTGGCACTGTGTCACGACCCGGAAAGAATTCGCCAATCATCTGCACCATGTCATTGTCTGCTTCATGTCCGGTAACTGGAATAACGACAAAGTTGTTTCCTACATAAAAATTCAAATACGGAACTACGACACGATCCGAGCCGGTCTCTACAAATGGCAGTACTGGAATGACATCAACATCTAGTTTTTCACCAACACCAGACAGTGATGCGCGAGCGATTTTTTCATTGACAAACATACGTGCGTAATCTTCTTCAGCCGCGTCGCTGCAACCTTGCAACAACACATGTCCAGGCTTTGTAAATGCAGCAACATTGTCAACATGACCATCAGTATCATGATCAAGTGCTAGACCATGCGGCAACCACACCACCGATGAGACTCCGAGTTCTTCCTTCAACACAGTCTCTATTTCAGACATAGTCATCCCAGGGTTTCTATTGGGGTGCAAAAGACATTGCATCGTGGTGATAAGGGTTCCTGCCCCATCAACATTGATTGAGCCACCCTCAAGAACCATTGAAACACTGCGTTTCTGTTGATTTTGTAGTGACAGCACCCGTGAAGCCAATTGCGCATCTTGATCATGGGGTACAAACTTTTGTCCCCACCCGTTGAACACAAAATCAAGACCGACGAGACCGCCATCTGATTCACGCACATATATCGGTCCGCTGTCACGACACCATGAATCATCAATTGGCACAGTGACAACACTTACCCCCAAACCACACAATGACTCAGCGCGTTCTATGTGTTTTGGGTCAACAACCATTGTGACTAGTTCATACGCAGCAATTGTGTTTGCAAGTTCTGCATAGGCACGTTCCGCTTCAGCAATGTGGCCATCCCAAATATCATCGCGCGATGGCCAACACATCAATGTGCTCTGGTGTGGTTCAAACTCAGCAGGCATGAGGCGCGGGAGTGCAGTCATTCAATGACCTCTATTTAGTGGGATGCGAAAAATAACTTTCGCTTCCGTCAAGAGTAAAGAGTGCTCCATAGAGTTCCGGACGCCGATCACGGAACAGGCCCCATGATGAACGCAACGCTGATAACGCAGGCCGATCAAAAGTTGCATGAATAACTTCTTCAGTATCACGACCAGCTTCTGCCACTAAAGCACCGGTGTTGTCAGCAATGAACGAAGAGCCATAAAAATTTATTTCTGTCAAATTCTGCACTTCTCGACCAATTCGATTTGCAGCCATCACTGGCATCAGGTTCGCCGCAGCATGTCCCTGCATCACTCGTTGCCAATGCTTTGATGAATCCCACGTGGGTTCTTGCGGTTCACTACCGATTGCAGAGGGATACAAAATACATTCGGCGCCTTGCAAGGCCATTGAACGTGCGGCTTCGGGAAACCATTGATCCCAGCAAATACCCACACCAATTCTTCCGTGCTGCGTAGTCCATACTCGAAACCCTGTGTCACCCGGACTGAAATAAAACTTTTCGGAATATCCCGGACCATCAGGAATATGGCTCTTGCGATACACACCCATGCGAGAGCCATCAGCATCCACCATGACAACAGTATTGAATAACGCATTACCTGCGCGTTCGTACACACTGAGCGGCAACACTACGTTGAGTTCTGCAGCAATCTTTTGGAAATGAGAGATGGTGGGATTCTCATCAATTGTTGTTGCGCGTTGCTGATGCTGAGCATCTTGCTCTTTGCAGAAATACTGACCCTCAAACAATTCAGGAATAAGGATTATTTTGGCGCCATCTGATGCAGCCTGACGCACCATATGTTCAGCCTTTGAAACATTGTCTTCCCGAGAATCGGACATGGACATCTGAATGGCAGCTAGAGAAAGTGTCACGCCCCCACTCTAGGGATGTTCGCTTTGCCTCCATGTGTGCGACAATCTGACCATGGTTATTGCCACTAAGCAGTCCGAAAAATCCCGTCAGACCGACCTCAAGGTTGCCCATAGTGCAGCTAGCGCGGTGCGCACCGTCGGAGTTGACCAGATGGCCCTCACCCGTGTTGCCGCTGACGCCGGATTCTCGAGCGGTGCCATCTATGCCCGATGTGATGACAGATCAGAACTCGTGGTCATGGCATGGGAGAAAAGTTTCTGGCCGATGTTGTCCGAAATCATTACGTTGCTCGCAGACGCTGTCATCTCTAAAGACAACACCAACATGGGCAGAATTGCTGAACTGTTCATTCGCTCCACAGACCCCGGAATTGTGCCGGACCTCGGTAGTGCAATGGAAGTCATCATTGCATCTCGACGTGACGAAACAATTGGCGAAGTTGTACAGCGAGACATTAATGGTCTCCTTGATGACCGCGGTGTTGGGCCATCAACAGACGGTGCATTACGCCAATCAGTTGTGTCAGCAATCAGCACATTGTTTGGCGCTTCATTGCTGAACTCTGCATATGTTGACAACAAGCACAACATGATTGACCCCACCGCACTTATTGAAATTTTCACACTTTCAGCTCATTCACCTATCAAGCCCGCCAAATCCGCCGTTGTGTTACGCAATACCGCTCCGTATCAATTTCCCACCACATACGACGATGTTCGCGATGCACTGATTTCGGCAAGCGAGTACGTAATCTCGCGTACTGGCGTGCACCGTGCCACAGTGTCTCGTATCGCACGTCGAGCTGGTGTCAGTGTCGGTGCTATCTACGGCTTGTACGAAAACAAAGATGCTCTCGTGGCTGATTGTTTAGAAGTCTTATTTCCTCCACAAAGCCGCCGCGATGTTGAAGAGTGGATACCGGTCTTCACCGCGACTGACCAACGTGCAGTCGTCACTCAAATTCTGGCGAACTACATGTCACCATCATTTGCCCAATGGCGTACCTTCCGTCTGGAAAGCATTGTGGCTGCACGACACTCTCCCGATATTGCAGCACAACTAGCTACATACACAATTGCGGCCCGACGCTCACTCATGGCTGCTGCCGTGAAAGCGCCTCCTGGCGCCACTATCAGCCCCGAAACAGGCTTATCTGCCCGTGCAAGTGTTTTGGGGCTTTCTATTCTTGAAGTTGTCGACCCAACAATTTGCCAGCTCGACTGGCGATGGATTCCTCTCGGCCGATAATCACTAGTCTTCGCTGATGCTTGAAGAACTGTCAGCCAAAGTCCGATCAGGAGAGATCAACCCTGTTGATCTCGTCAACGAGAGCCTTCGTCGTATCGAAGCAGCCAAACCGTTAAACGCTGTGGTGGCGGTGTATGCCGAGGAAGCGCGTGAACTTGCTGCATCGCACCCACGCACGGGGGCACTAGCCGGACTTCCGTTCTTAGTGAAAGATATGGCGCGAGTAAAAGGTCACGTCACTACTTCTGGGTCAACCATGTACGCCGATGGCCCTGCCGATGAAGTTGATGATTCAGTCGTGGCGCGGCTTCGCGAAGCAGGCGCAATCATTATTGGCCGCACAAATAGCCCCGAATTTGGTGCAACCGCATACACAACAAACAAGGTGTACGGCGCAACACGTAACCCATGGAACCCTGAAAAATCACCGGGTGGTTCCAGTGGTGGTTCTTCAGCCGCATTAGCTGCAGGTTTAACACCCCTTGCAACTACTTCTGATGGTGGAGGCAGCGTGCGAGGGCCTGCATCTGCAACAGGACTTATTGGTTACAAGCCTTCGATGGGTGCAATCGGACGCAATGTGCTTCCACGATGGATTGATTTCTCGACACAAGGAACAAGCGGCCACAGCGTCGCTGATGTTGTGTATGAAGCAGCAATCACTCATGGCCCAGCCGTTGGCGATTTCTTGGGATTGCCCGCAAAGAGCATCGCATTGAATCCTGTAATGCCACGTCGCGTTCTTGCGTGTCGCACATTTCGAACAGATGTTGACCCTGATATCGAAGCTAACTATGAATCGATGATCGACGCACTCATTGCAAGCGGCGTGACAGTTGAACGTGTTGCTTCACCATCGGATAACGACACCATTTGGAACTGGTTCATTATGTCTACTGCGCAACTCACACAAAGTTTGCGCCATGAAGAACACCGTTGGAATGAACTATCTGATTACGTGCAATCTCAATTGAAGTTTGGCGCCACTGTCACAATTGATCAGTACATTGCCGCCCAACGAAAGCGTCATGAAATCAGTATCCGATTTGATGAATTGCTCGGAAATGACGCAGTTCTTCTCACACCAACATCGAATGCGCGTTCATGGCCAGCAGAGGGGCCGCTACCCACGCGTGCGGGCAACACGGATGACCCAATGGTCACACTGAATACTCCCGATGCAAATTTAACTGGACACCCAGCGACAAGCGTGCCGATGGGTCTAGATGAAAATGGTGTTCCGTGTGGCATCCATATCACTGGGCCTCGTTTTGCAGACAATCTCACCCTTGGTCTTGCATCTCATATCGAACGCATCAAGCCATGGCCACTGACAGCACCTGGTTACACACCGTTTTTCGCTGACTAAAGGTGATGCATTTCATCACACAAACTTGATTAGCGTGGTCACACCACATCGGTGACCACCATGAAACTATTTATTGCAATTTCACTTTTAGTCGGATCATTTTTCTTGACCACAACTAATTCATCATCGGCACTGAACTCGACTGTCGAAGGACCTGGATTGGCTGTCACTCCTGCCATCACTTCTGTTGCTGCCGGATCAGAACACACATGCATCATTCGTGATGCGGCTGTGTGGTGCTCAGGCTCCAATACGCGTGGCCAACTCGGCACTGGCACCCTGACTAGTTCTTCATCGTTCATTCCGTCTCTCATTGCCGATGCAAGCATGGTTGCGGTCGGTGGCACGACTTCTTGTGCAGTGCGCGCGGACACCAGTCTCTGGTGTTGGGGAACAATGATCACTGTTCCAGATCCACTGTCAGTATCCCCAACGACGAGCTTTGCGGACTATGCAACCCCTATTCAGATTCCAATTAACGGAGTGCGCTCTGTTGCCGTTGGCATGTACCACTCATGTGCCAACTTGTTAGATGATTCAGTGTGGTGTTGGGGGAAAAACACACGAGGACAACTCGGCAACAACACTCAAGTCAATTCAATTGTTCCAGTTCGTGCGCTTATGTCGAGCGTGATCTCAGTTGATGTGGGTACTGCTCATACTTGTGCTGTTCGCAGAACTGGTTCGGTCTGGTGTTGGGGCACAAACTCCTCACATCAGTTAGGGCTGCGGTTTAGTACCCCACGATTACGTCCAACAAGTGTTCCTAAAGTTCGCGCTACAAGTGTTGTTTCCGGAGATGCGTTCAACTGCATCATGTCAACCACGGTAAGAATCCAGTGTTGGGGCAGCAATAAGTACGGACAACTTGGTGTCGCTGCCGGTTCTTCTCGCATGACCCCCGTGAATTCGGCGGTCAAACACCCACTGACAATCACAGCAGGAAGCGAATTCCTATGTGTCACAACTGCAGAGTCTGCAACTTGGTGCAGAGGAAGAAACAGATTCAGTCAACTCGCAAATGGTTCATATATCGCCAAATCTAGGTTCCAAAAAGTCCTCACCGCACTACCCCTTGATGTTCTGACAACTGTTTCTGCTGGTACCTCACATGCATGTGCTCTTGCAAGCATGGCTCCTGCAATGTGGTGCTGGGGCCTAGGAGCCCAAGGACAACTGGGTGATAGTGGCAGCGGTTCGACAGGTAGACGACCATACGGAACTGCAATTTGGCCAAATGGAGTACGAATGAAACCAATCGGCACCGATGAGTCAGCTCGTATCGTCGCAGCAGGCGACATCGCGTGCAATGCCAATCGTCGTGCAATATCTGGATCTGGTCCGGAAGGATTCCAGTGTGGTGATGCCTCAACCGCAACTCTCATCACATCGCTTAACCCGCAAGCTGTGCTTGCACTCGGCGACCTTCAATATGAAGGCGCAAGTTTGCCAGACCTTCAAGCTAATTACGATTTGTCGTGGGGCTTACTACGTTCGATCACTTACCCGGTTCGCGGCAATCACGAATACCTCACAGCAGGCGCAAATGGGTACACCCAGTATTTCGGTGCGATGTCCCCGTCATATTGGACCACTGATGCAGGCGGTTGGCGAATAATCGCAGTCGACTCATGGTGTCAGGGGCAATTGTTTGAAGGATGCTCTGCAACATCGCCACAAACGCTGTGGTTGCAATCTGAATTACTTCGTGCTCGAACCGATAATCGATGTGCGGCAGTCATCATGCATCATCCAGTAGTTTCCAGTGGAAGATTCGGCACACCAACAACACAATTTTTATGGCAGTCTTCTGTAGCGGGTGGCGCTGACCTTGTACTCACAGCTCACGATCATATTTACGAGCGATTCGCACCACTTGATGCAACTGGCGCACCTGCAGAGAATGGAGTCCCACTTTTCATTAGCGGACTCGGTGGTGCAACTGTTCATTCAATTGGCGAACCAGTTCCAGGTAGCCAATTTCGAACAAACACCAACCACGGAGTCTTGTCACTTGTGTTAACACCTCGCACATTTGAGTGGGGCTTCATTAGCGCGCTTGATTCTTCGGTGTTAGATCAGGGTTCAGCACCCTGTGTTCCCTAAATTCTTGCTAATCAAAAACGGGGATTAGTGCAACCTTGCCGGCAATTTTTCTGTCTTGTAAGTCACGCATCGCTTGCACTGCTTTGCTCATTGGATATGTGACCGGCTCAATAGGGTGTAGTTTTCCTTCAGCTATTTGACCTAAAACAGCATGCAACATGCCTTGGTGTTCATCCACGTTCTTGGCAACCCAAGCACCCCAATCCACACCGACGACAGTGCGGTTTGCAAGCAACACATGATTTGCAGGAAGACGCGGAATTCCGCCAACAAAACCAACAACCAGATACTGGCCAAATGGTGCCAACGCTCGTAAACACGGCTCTGCAAGATCTCCGCCCACAGGGTCGTACACCACATCAACGCCGCCGCCACATAACTCCCGAGTGCGCAGCTTGACATCTTCATTCAGAACGTCGATTGCGGCGAAGGCCCCACGATCTAATGCAAGTTGCCGTTTCTCTGGGCTAGATGCGGCTGCTATCACGCGCATGCCCATTGAGACACCAAGATCAACTGCCGCCAGTCCGATGCCACCACCTGCACCAAGGACCAGCATCGTGGCACCTTCTCGTATCTGAGCTCGTTTATAAAATGCGAACCACGCAGTCAGGTAACTCTGCATAAACGTTGCACCTTGTCCATCACTTAATTGATCAGGAATCGGAATCACTCGCGCAGCCTGAAGAACTGCCTCGTCAGCAAAACCGCCGCTTGGCGAAAAAACTCGGTCGCCAATTTTTATGTTCGTAACATCAGGTGCAACTTCAATGACGCGTCCAACAATTTCAGACCCAGGTCGATACGGCACAGGCGGCTTGATTTGATATCTCCCCTCAATCATCAGTGAGTCGACATAATTCAGCCCACTAGCCAAAATTGCTACGCGAATATGTCCGGGAGTTAGTACGGGTGAATTTATTTCCACAATCTCAATTGAGTCAAGGGAACCAAGTTGTTGTACCTGCAGGGTCTTCATTTATCTGACGGTACTAGACACACTTCTCTGGCGAGAAACCCGACTACCGTGAAGGACATGCCTCGCCTTTTGTCACTGTGGCGTAGTCCAAACGGTGTCTTGTTTTTATTGATGGCATACGCAATGACACGAACAGCCAGCAGTGTTGGTCAACCCATTGCCACCTTTCCAGACACACTCGGATACGAGTCACTGTCATTTTTTGGAAACAACCACCGGCCATGGCCCGTATCACTTGTCTATTTCTTCGCGAACAGCAATTCAACGCGTGTCCTAGGTCAGGTGCTTATCGGCAGTATCGCATGGGGCTGGTGTTCAACCGTTCTTGCGCGACACTCTCGGTATCCACGCAGCACAATGACAGCTGTTCTGGCAATGGGATTAACGCCTCAGGTCATTCGGTACGACCTTGCAATTCTTTCCGAATCCCTCACAATTAGTTTTGTCGTGTTATTGATTACTGCCAGTATCAACCTTGCATCACAGCGCAATTCCCGAACAGTCAATCTGTGGTTACTTTCCCTACTTCTCTGTGGCATGGTACGCCCAACACACCTAGTCATTATTTGGGTATGCACGGCATTTGTATTGACACAAATTCTTCGGAGACACTCGATCAGGAACCTCGGTTTGTGCGCGCTATTGCTACTCATGTCATTGTGGGGATTCACCATGTTCAAATCGGACAATGGATATAGCCGATTGAACTTCTACACAGTTTTAGCTGAGCAAATCATGTCTAACGATGCACGGTATCTATGGTTCGTAAAAAATGGAATGCCAGATCTTCCAATTCTCCGTACCTCTTTGTCATACGACTACGTCGAAGACGTTGATCCTGCATTACTTGCATTGGTAGAACTTCCAGTGGGACAGAATCCGCCATCAATGATTCGAGTTGGTGGTACCCAGTTTGCGAACTGGGTGATCTCTGATGGGTGGAGCACATATGGGAAATATGTGCTGAGCCATAAAACTGAATCGCTAACAAAAATTCAAGAGCTATCAGACCCGACCCTAAGTCCTTCCAACGATAACTTTCTTCCGATTGCTACCCGTTTTGGTTTTGCGCGATCGTACTTTGGTAGTTGGGAAACATGGTTAATTGCGGGAGTAGTTGCAGCTACAACCTTGTTAGTACGCGCATCAAGGCGTAAACATCTGTTCGCTATTTTTGCCATGACTAGCTTCACTTTTGTTATTTATTGCATCAATATGCTTGCCTCCGGAATAGAACATCCTCGTCATGCAAGTGCAGTGGCAGTATCAATTCGAGTTGTAGCACTGGTGGCAATTTCATTGGCCCTGCCAGGGCCACGTCGTACTAGCCCAGCCGACGAACCCGCCGGCGCACGTGGGAAGAAAACTTCTCGCGCTGTTTAAGGGTTGCGTTATCAACGCCGTACATCGCTATCCATTCACAACGAACCCGTCGATGCAGCATCAGACGTACCGAACGAAATACCGTCCGTTTTCCTGACTCCCCTTCAAGCGCGTTGACCAACTTTGAAGATCCGTGAGTTGTAACAACCACTAAGCGCCTGACATTTGTAAGAAGTGGCCGAATGCGTGCGGCACCTTCAGGAAGAACCCATGCCACCCCGTTCATCAACACTCTGTCAAACCAGCCTTTCAACATTGCGGGCTGGCCCGACCACCATGTCGGGTACACAAGCACCAAAGTGTCACACCACTGCAAGTCTTCAATGTGTTGGCGGAGTTCCGGCAGGTGTTGCAGTTTTTCTGCCACGTCGCCAACATGATTCAACCGTTCATACGGTGTAAATAAAGGATTGAAATTCTCAGCCCATAAATCATGATGACGAACTTCATGTCCGCCACTTCCTAGTTCGGCAATCACTTCAGAAGAAAGGAACGAAACAAAAGACTCTTGTGAAGGGTGAGCAAGAACAACGAGAACTTTCACAAATTCTCCATTTTCTTTTCAAGAGAAAGGAGGAAGCTCTTCCTACTTTTATCCGTAGCCGTATCCATGGCATACAAACTTGAAGTAGACACTTTTGTTCTCACGGAAGTATTCAGTCGGAATGCGCGCGCCAATATGCGTCGACCATTGTCGTTCACTAAGCGCACATAAAGCCACGGTGAGCCGAATGTAGACGCAATATGTATGCGCTTAATGTTTCTCAGTCCTGGTCTCACTTTGTTTTTGTCATTAAAAACAAAAGCTATTCCTGGCAACATAACCCTTTCCAACCAACCCTTCAGTTGTGCAGGTAGCCCACCCCACCATGTCGGATAGACAAAAACGATCATCTCAGCGCTCTTTATGAATTCGACATCGAGTTCGAGCCCAGCAGGAATCTCTCCATTGCCTTGTCGATACGTATTCCATTCGGAATTCGACATCACTGGGTTGAATTGTCTTGCCGCAAGATCAATGATATTTACTGTGTGGCCAGCTGTCTCAAGACCCCGCACTGCAGCATCACGCATCGCAGAACAGAAACTTCCCTCAACGGGATGGCAGTACACAACAAGGGCATTCATAGGGGTGGTCTATCGCTACAGCAATTGGGCACTACGGTACCGTGTATGGCTGACTTGACCGGAGATTTCAATACTGGGCAGTTGCCAAAGATTGCACCGGGCACAGTAACCGTCACAATTGCTCGGACTGTTGAGCCCCGTCATAAGGCTGAATTCGAAACATGGTGCCACGACATGACAGAAGTGGTGCAAGCTGCCCCCGGATGCTTAGGTGCAACTGTTTTGTGGCCGTCGAAACCATCAGACCCGTATCACATGGTTTTTCGATTTATTGATGTTCTGCATTTGCGCGAATGGGAGCGCTCTGAGATTCGCCAAGCACTGCGAGATAGAGCGGATCGTCTAGTGGCATCAGAAAAGGTCACAGTGACCGCCGGAACTGAGGAATTCTTTAATGCCTTAGGCGAAGTAGAACGACACAAGACCAGAACAGGCAAGTTTTTATCTGACGTGGCATGGGTGTATCCCATTGCTCTGGTCTTCACTGTCGTGCTGGCGCCATACTTTGCCCGCATCGGAGTCATCCCGCGCGTTTTGGTTTCAACAGCACTCATTGGTGCCACAAGTAAATATGCAACTGGGCCATTGCGAACTTGGTGGCGCCGTCGCAAGATGCTTCCCCAAGATTCCTCTGTTCGTTAAGGAATTAACGCGGAGGTAGACCGCAGGCATTCATGCCAAGCAGTCGCGAAATATGCCGGCGATTGCGGGCGACTAGTGCATACACAAGGCCAGCAATAAAGAGCACTCCTGGTAACCCAATCACAACACCAATAGCTCGGTATATGCGAGCGTTAGCTAATTTCAGAATTGCTGAAATAGCCGTTGCCCCTTCTAATCGACCATTGTCGGTTACGAACCAAACAGAACCAATATGCGTCAGCCCGTATTGGTGATGCGACACAACGTCGACAGTAGAAACATGATCCATGATCCACCCAGCAGAGGCTTCACAGATTCCACAGTCACCGTCATAGACAACAACGGACTGCATCTCAGTTACGCATTCAGTAGATCAAAAACTTGTTGCGCGCGACCTGCATGAATAGTTTCTTCGCGACCATTAAGGCGAAGTAAACGTTCTACTTCTTCGTCGGTCTCAGCATCAGCCCATCGTTGATAGCCAACGTCACCATTCAGCTCGCCCTGTACAACTGCGGCAAACATTTTCGAATCGATTATCTCAGGAAGTGGAACTGCAAGTAGTTCGACTTCTTCTGCAGTGGGCTCCCACTCATGGCCAAGCTTGATGCTGATCATGCGAGCAAGACGACGAGCATGCCCGCGTTCTTCTACTGCATTTTTACGTAGCAAACCAGCAGCAGATTCGTTGCCAACACGGTCAGCCAAAATGTTGTAGAACAACTCACCCGCCATCTCGATGCGATACATCAGCTTCAGTTCGGGCACTTCTAGTTTTGCAACATCAGAAAGGCCAGCATTTGCAGTAAAGAAATTCAACTCAGACATGATTAGTTCACATTCAACAAATCAACAACGAAGACGAGGGTTTCTCCACCCTTGATTACTCCACCTGCACCTTGCGATCCGTACCCAAGATGAGCAGGGATAGTGATGCGACGACGACCGCCGACTTTCATACCGGCAACTCCTTGGTCCCAGCCAGAAATGACTTGACCCGCACCAAGACGAAATTCAAAAGTTTCATTGCGATCCCATGACGCATCGAACTGACGTTGAGTGCTCCACGCAACGCCCACGTAATGCACTTCTACATTTGTGCCAGCGACTGCTTCTTTGCCATCACCAACTGTGATGTCTTCAAGAACAAGTTCGGAAGGTGCGTCCCCTGCAGGAATGGAAAGGTCTGGTTTCATTGCGCTCATAGCCCCCAACCTATCTGTGCCGCATACGGCTCACACGGCTTGAAGCGACGTGTTTTATGCCTTGGCGCGCGTACGTCGCAAAACGGGGTCAGCGATACGTAATGCGCCATCAGCAATCTTCATTACGCGTCCGGCAGCACCTGGTGTTTTTGAATCAATCAGATTGCCCATGACAGCCAGTGTGATGTCAGCTGCCACTTGAGTACCGACTGCAAGCCGTAGTCCTGGTTTCAATAGCCATGGGTGACCAATAATGAAACTAAACCTGCGCCCCGTGCGTAAGAACGCATCGAACCGCTCACCCACCATCTCGTTGTATGACTCAGACGCCGTATTCGGATCTGCAAGGAATCGCTCCACGGCCAACATTCCTGATTCAAGTCCGTAATCAATTCCTTCACCGTTCATCGGGTTTACAAATCCGGCTGCATCACCAATTGCTACCCAACCCGGCCCATGACGTTTGGTGCAGCTCATTGGCAATCTCCACGCACGAGGTTTTTCAATGTAATCACCAAGTGACCATGAGTCGCGTACCAATGTTGCGTACTGATCTAGCAAAGTGTTGAGATTCAATTTCTTGAATCCTTTCATGGTGCTCAGAGCCCCAACACCAATATTTACTGTGCCATCACCTGCAGGAAACATCCATCCGTACCCTGGAACCGCGACGCCATGTTCATCACTCAGACTGAGACATGCTTCAAGATGACGCTCGCCATGACGCGGTGTTGGCGCATACGCACGAATTGCTAGACCAAATGGTTCATTGGGGTCGCGTTCTGCGCCCAACATCTTTGCAGCCATTCCTTGTGCACCTGCAGCCAAAATTGTAAAAGGTGCGCGATACGTTTCATTTGCAACTGTCACACCGACAACGCGCCCATCTTCAAGTACAGGAAGTGCTTCAGATTCGAATCGGACATCTGCGCCACTTGCAATTGCAACATCCAAAAGATGATTATCAAATCGTTGGCGTGGCCACACGGCACCATGATTTGGAAAACGCGCGGTCGTTGGCCATGCGAGTTCGCGCTGTTTTTTTCCGGCAATCATGCGCAAGCCGTCAATACGATGCGCGACAGAATGGTCAATACCTAAATCGTTTAGTGCGGCAATTGCGCGCGGCGTAAGGCCATCGCCACAGACTTTGTCGCGACCATATGGCCCTTTCTCAAAGAGCACTACTTTCAACCCAGCACGAGCCGCAGTAATGGCTGCAGCCGACCCCGCAGGGCCCCCACCAATGATGAGAAGGTCGTGTTGTTGCATGACTACGAGCCTGCCAGATGCATATCCAATCTGCTACCTGCGTACCATGGGACATATGGCTCGTATGACTATCTCTGAGGCCGTCGCTATCGTGCGCCCAACAGACACTTTGGCCGTCCCACTCGGGCCAGGCGTACCAGGCGGATTCATGCATGCCCTCGGCGACCGCGACGATTACGTCGACCTGCAAATCTCTGGCGCGTTGATGCCAGACCTGTATGCGGTGCTTGCGAAACCGGGCGTGCATTATCGCAGCGGATTTTTCGGCCCTGCCGAGCGGTTTTTGCGTGACTCTGGTGCCTCTATTGATTTCGTTCCGGCAGACTTCCGTCGCTTTGAACCAATTTTGGAAAAAATGCGCCCTCGCATCATGGCCACAGCCGGCTCGTTGCCTGTTAATGGCTGGGTGAGTTTGTCAGTGCATGCCGGCGCGACAGTTGACGAGATACATCGTGCTAGTGCAGACCCAGAGCGAATTCTTCTTGTTGAAGTCAGCGAGCACTTTCCGCGCACTTTCGGAGTTGGATCTCATGAACACCGCATTCATGTAGATGCGATCGATTGCCTCATCGAATCAGACCGAACTCCGCTGAACCTGGCTGATACCGAACCCTCTGATGCTGAACGCACGATTGCAGACATCGCCGTTTCGTTCATACATTCCGGAAGCACATTGCAAACCGGAATTGGCGGTATTCCGAATCAGATTGCACTGTCACTTGCGGCGAGCGACATGGGAGATTTCGGTGTGCATTCAGAAATGTTCACGACTGGTCTTATGCGCTTACATCAGGCCGGAAAAGTTACAAACAATAAAGGCAGCCGGTTTGACGGCTTCTCTCCCACAACATTTGCTGCAGGAATCCCAGAGCTCTACACATGGTTGCACAACAACGATGTGGTTCGATTCCTACCAGTCAAAGTAGTTAACTCACCTGAACTGATTGCCAGCAATCGCAACATGGTCACTATTAACGGTGCTCTGGCAGTAGACCTCGCTGGTCAAGTTGTTGCTGACACAATTGGCGGCACGCAATTCAGCGGCGTTGGCGGTCATGAAGATTTTGTGTCAGGGCCTGGACTTGATTCGACTGACAGAAGTCTGATTTGTTTGCCTTCCACCACAATGATTAATGGTGTTCTCACTAGCCGCATCATGGGCATCCTTCCAGCAGGAAGTGTTGTCAGCACTCCGCGCCATCAAGTGGACACAATCATTACTGAATTCGGTGTTGCAGAGCTAGAAGGTCGCACAATTCGCGAACGTGCGCATGCACTAGCACTTATTGCACACCCGCAGTTTCGTGATGAACTTCTTGTGAGTGCTGAATCGTGGCCTCGGGATTAAACCCGAGTGCCGTGTACAAACCGATTACAGCCAAAAGCGCTGAAAAGCCAACTGCATAACCAGCGAGCAAATCCGTTGGCCAGTGAGTTCTGATCAACCATGATGAGATACCAACTATGCAACTTGCAAGCACTACTGCCCATATGCCCACTCGGCGCAACACAGATCCCGCCTGTGTGAAATACCACACCATGTAACCCCACAACGCAACACAATTTGCAGCATGTCCGGAAGGAAATGCCATCTCGTCTTGTCCGATCATGATTCTGCCGAAGAAGCTTCTGTATTGATAAGGAAATATTCTTCCGACAGAAATTTTGAGTGCCCCCGCTATTCCAGTTTCAAAAATCAAAACTATGAGAAACCCAGCAATCGGCAACCACGAGCGTCGCTTCAAAGACACCCAACCTAAAATCGGAAGACACACTGTCAAGATGATTCCGCGCAGACCAAGCATGACCGTCACTGAGAAAACATCTTGAGATGCCCGAATGCTGCGTGCAGTGAGTCGCGCCGACTTGTCGAAGTCTGACAATAAACCTTCAGTCACTACCTGCTGAATCAAAACTGCAAGAACCATCACTGTTGTTGCGATGTACGCGTTTAGGCGGCGGGTGGTCAACATGAGCATATATTTTGCCTTGTTTTTGAACCAGATAAGCGTCAGACCGTTGAGAACTTCCCCAACAACATGAATCAATAGGGAAACGGGCTAGAACATTGCCATGACCAACTTCATTCCAGGCACCTCAGAGTGGCTCAACCAAGTCCAAGAAGACATCGTTGACCCCCTTCGCGTCATTGTTGACCCGCACCATCACTTATGGCCTGAAGGCGGCGCACTCCCCTACGGATTGGCAGAGTTACACGGCGATACAGATGCTGGCCATCACATCGAAAAAACAGTTTTCATTGAATGCGGGGCTAGTTATCGGACCAATGGCCCCGACCACCTGGCTCCGTTGGGTGAAACTGAATTTGTGGCATCGCAGGCCCGACAAGATCCGTCGCACCTCATTTCCGGAATCGTTGCCCACGCTGATTTACGCCGTGGTGACCTCGCCGACATTCTTGATGCGCATGAAGTAGCCGGAGACGGATTGTTCCGCGGAATTCGCGATGCACTATCCCATGCGATTGATCACAAAATTCTGCGAATCCCAGGTCGTGCACCTAAAGATCTTTATAAGGACCCTGACTTTCGTCGTGGCGTCACAGCACTTGGTGCTCGCGGCCTGACATACGACACGTGGCACTACCACTATCAGAATCAAGAATTTCTAGAACTAGCTAAAGCAGTACCAAATACAACAATGGTTCTTGATCATTTTGGAACCCCCCTCGGCGTCGGTTCATATGCATCACAACGCGAACAAATCTTTGAACAGTGGAAGAAGGATTTTTCACTCATCGCGAAATGTTCGAATGTTGTTGTCAAGCTTGGCGGACTCGCTATGCCAGACAACGGATTCGGTTGGGATAGCGCAGACTCGCCTCCTACATCAGATGAATTCATTGCAGTTCAACGGCGCTACTACGAACATGCAATTGAATGCTTTGGTCCTGATCGTTGCATGTTTGAATCAAACTTCCCTGTTGACCGCTGGTCAATCTCGTACCCCGTGCTGTGGAATGCTTTCAAAAAGATGACATCCTCTTTTTCCGAATCTGAAAAAGACAGCATGTTCCGTGGTACTGCTACTCGGGTCTACTCTCTCTAAAATGATTGCAGATCAATTCCAGCCACTGACAGCAGAACAATCAACGTTCTGGCAACAGTTTCCACGGTGGGAACAAGATACGAATTTTGCGGTCTATCTCGGATTTGTTGTGGAAGAGATAAAACTCGACTATGCACGCATGCGTCTTCCTGCACGACAGGAGATGAATCAACCTGCCGGAATCATGCATGGCGGAGCAATTGCAAGCCTGATCGACACAACTGTTGTTCCAGCTGTAGGTGGCCCTGTGATGTCTGGTTCATTCCTCACTATCAGCATGAACGTTGAATATCTGTCAGCAGTCAATAACGAAGATGCCGTCTGTGAAGGATGGATAACAAAGCGCGGTCGCACAATAGCTTTCTGTCGTGCAGAAGTTCGTGGGGCAAATAGCGGCAAACTTTGCGCAACAGCGTCATTGGTCTACAAAATTTAGAACCGACTATTGCGCAGCAAACCACTGGGCAAGGCGAGAAAAACCCTCGTCTAAAGAAACCTGCGGGGTCCAAGAACAATCGTTCTGGAATGAACGTTGGTCAAACCAATGTGCAGTTCCAAGTTGTTCAGCAATGAACCGAGTAATTGGTGGTTCAGATGATTGAACCAGCGGCCATAAACGTTCAACAACAGAACCAAGCAATACTCCGGTGGCTAATGGAATATGGCGCGGCGTAAATGGAACACCTGCAGCGCCACAGATTGATCTCATCAATTCGTTGACTGTGCGAGGTTCGCCATTAGAAAGAACGTACGCCTTTCCTGCACAACTTTCGCCGATATGTAGCGCATCAAGCGCGGCTATATGTCCGCTGACTGCGTTATCCACGTATGTGGTATCTACCAACGCATGGCCATTACCGACAATTGCCAATCGCCCGCTGGCAGCTCTTTCGACAATGCGACCAATAAGTTGAGTATCACCAGGCCCCCACACCAAATGAGGACGAATCGCAACTACGGCTAGATCATCACTATTCGCACCTAGTGCGGTTCTTTCGGCAATTGCTTTTGACTCCGCGTAGAAAGAATTTTTCCTACCTATCTGAGCGGGTTCGGCTGAAGCGCCAATGATGGAATGTCCTGTGTGAGCAACCGAAGGCGTTGAGACAAAGACCAAACGCGACACATTCTGTTTTTTTGCAGCGTGAATCACATTTTCAGTGCCACCTACATTCGTTGTCTGAAACTCGTGCCACTTCCCCACGATCCCAACACGAGCAGCACCATGAATAATGGCGTCACAATCAGATGCCGCACTAGTTACTGCTTCGACGTCACGAATATCAGCCGAGACATGCCGTGCATTTTGACTAACTCCAGAATCAACTGGCCGACGCTGCAAGCAGACCACTTCGTCTCCGCGTTTGATTAGTTCATTTGCGATTCCCCGAAGAAGCATGCTGCCAGTGCCAGTGACCAAGACTTTCATTTCTTATGTCCCGACAAAATGTTTGACATCTCGTGAGCAACTGCTGCTCGGTCAATTTTTGAGTTGTGTCGGATATCGACCGGAAGATGCTTAGTAATCCACACTGCTGCAACTACCTGAGGAAACAGAACCGCCCGTACATCCCGAGTTAGCTGCTCGTCTGCTGCACCGACCGAATGATCACTTGTTTCAATAACGATGATTACCTGTTGCACCCCAATTGGCCCAACACCAACAGCAGCTACACGCACAACAGTTGGCAATGTTTCAACTGCGATTTCTAATGGCACCGGAGCAATTGCACCATCCGGTGAATGTATGACATGCACGCCGCGGCCTTCAACCCATAGATTGCCGTCACTATCAAGGTGTCCCACATCTCCCGTACGATGCCACTTAGTTACTCGCCCATTCGAGGCAACCACTGGTCGTGCGCAGTATTGCGTGAACCACAACGAGTCATACCCAGCTGACATCCATTCACCTGAGACCAGAATTTCTTTTGTTACTGGGTCTATAGAGACGTCACATCCTGTTACGGGTTGACCCACGCACACACCGCGACCATTCCCAATGCGTTCCAATTCAAGAAGCGAAACATCTGCCACTGGCAACATCTCGGTCATTCCATATGGAGTATGCAGTTGTGCATCTGGGCATAGCGCAGACACGCTCTGCAGTGTCTTAATAGGAACTGGTGCACCCGCCGACATGACAAGTCTCACTTTTCCAAGGTGTGACAAGTTGTCTGTTGCTGTTGTAACAACGTTTGCCAATGCAGCAGGTGATGCGAACACCATGGTTGCGTTGATTCGTCTACATGCATCATCAAGTGCAGCAGCAGTCAATGTGCTCGGAGCCGTGACATCCATGTCAGCAAGACCAGTCGTAATACCAAGAGCAGGCCCGTACAGCGCAAACGGCGCGAAAGCTGCCACGAAACTATCGTGTGGCGAGATGGCATAGGTTTTTTGCAGTGCGTCGCGTTGTGCATACAACTGACGATGCGTGTATCGCACACCCTTTGCAGGTCCGGTTGCACCGGATGTAAACAACACAGCAGCAAGATCGTCTGGGCTCGGTTCTGGTGCACTCACTTTGTGAACCAATGTCACCACCGAAGCTGCAGCTAAGGAATTCAGCCGAATAAAAACTGCACGCGGGGCCCACCCCAACACACGGGCAGCCGCACCAGCACGCACAGGCCCAATAACAAACTTCACTCGAGAAGCACGAACGGCAGCTCGTAACCCACGAAGACCGAGCCCGCGATCAGCAATGACTGCAACTGCACCGATACGCCAACATGCATACACCACTGCGATGAGGTCAATACCCGGTGAAACCAGAATGGCAATGCGATCTGCATTGCCAACTCCACGCCGATGTAATTCCTCGGCGTATGTTGCAACGCGAGCAGCAAACTCTGGCCGAGTTACCGAACTATCAGCAGCGGCATCACTGATAGCTATCTCAGTGACATTGTCCCAATGATCAATCTGTGACCACAATGTTGCAACTTCTCCTGTGGCCGGTTCCGCTAGCAGTTCGTGAGAATTGGCAACTTGTTCTTCAATAGCTGCGCGCACTAACGGAGCTACCGATGTTTCTAGAACTGCCAAATGCCCAGCCCCAGCAATACGGTGAAGAGCCGCATTGGTAAATCGATTCATTAGATCATGAGCAAAATCGTCATTAAAAACAGGATCACGAGAACCCCATATCAAACGAACTGGAATATCTAGCCCAGAAATTTTCTCTGCGACTGCTGCGATGTCACTAAAAGATGGATGCGATGCACTAAGTGGGGCATCAGCCACGAAATCTGCAACACCTCTTCGATTCTTTCGGCGCAGATAGGGATACGCCAATGCAGTTCGTTGCTGACCAGAAACACCACCACCCGGCAACAGTGGCGTTCCCCATACGAACAACTTCGTATAGCAAGTAACCAAACGGTGAACCCCTGTTGCGGCTGCAGCTCGAATAAGCAGCGGGGCACGTCGCCCTGACGGTATTGCGATACCTGTATTCGACAGCACCATTCCCGCGACACGCTCCGGATGTGCGACTGCGTACCCCATAGCAATTGCACCGCCCCAGTCTTGAGCTACTAACCACATTGGTTCAGAAACATCAAGTGCATCAATCAAGTCGGCAAGATCTGCGACCCGTTCGCGGTACGACCGCGATGACACTTGCTCGGAAAAACCCATCGATAATTGATCGGGTGCGATTATGCGAAAATCATCCCCGATTTCATGCATGAGTCGTGACCATAAGAACGACCATGTGGGATTACCGTGCAAACACAACACCACTGGCGCGTGGTCACTAGTTCCGGGTTTCTCAAGCAGATGCCATCTATGAACTGCACCGTCATGACTGGGCACATCAAGAGTGCGAGACCATGAAGGGTTGAGTCCGAACGAAGCCAACTGGGCATCGAGCGGACTAGCTATGTTCACCAGAGAATCTCTAGTGCACTGGTGTTGAGGCCAGAGCCAATGCCGAGACACAACACTCGGTCACCTGGCTTGATTTTGTCTTGCACACTTGCCAGTGTGATTGGAATTGCAGCGGGACCAATGTTTCCGAAATGAGGAAAAGTAACCGGAGCTTTGGTGGAATCGAGTCCAAGACGGTCACACAACATCGTGGTGTGCACTTTGCTCACCTGGTGCAAGATGTACCAATCAATACCCGTGCCCCAATCAAAATCAACAAGAGCATCTGTCCATGCTTCTTCAGCTAAATCAAGACCAGCCACCAACAACCCATGAGTATCGGTTGTCATTCTTTCTAGATCTCCGACACATAAAGAATTGTGTTGCGTAGCTGCACGGGCCATGCCACCAATCAGACGATGAGTCTCTGGGTGACGATGGGAACTAGCCATCACCATTGCTGCAGCTCCTGAGCCAAGAGTCAGGGAAGCAAATTCTGAGAACACATCAAGTGCTGTTGAATCTGGCTGTCGAAGGCGTTCAAGCGTTGCTTCTTGCGTGTGCCTGCTTCCTTCACCATCAACAATTAGCACGTACTCCACTGAACCTGAATCGATCATCGTCGCGGCAAGATGCATCGCATTGACGAACCCGAGGCAGGCATTCCCAACATCAAAATTCAGACACGATGACGACAATTTCAAGCGGTCATGCACAAGACACGCAACCGAAGGCTCAAGGTGCTCTTTACACACTGACGTAGAGATCAGTACCCCGATTTGAGACGGGTCAATTCCTGCCTTCTCAATAGCTAACTGACCAGCCAAAGCCGCTGCATCAGAAAAAGACACGTCAGCGTCCCACCAGCGACGTTCTTCAACCCCGGCGAGGCCCGCAAGCAGACCCGCACGTAAACCATTGCGCTGATACACCTCAGCTAATTGCTCGTCAATCCAATCGGACGTCACAATATTTGGGGCATCAACTGAGGCAACACTTAAGACGCCAGCATGCTGATGTCGAAATACTGAATTTCCGCTCATTGTGGCCATCTTTCGGGTTGGTGCCGTGTTACAGGCTAGTGAGAATGCCTCTGTTCTCAGCCACGGGGATATTGAATAGTCCGATAAATGCGCAAATACTGCAAAAGCGGTGCCAGACTTCCCCAATGATTGAGCAAATAAAGGAATCCACAGTGTTTTCTTGCCCTCACTGTTCTGTGGAATTGAAACTTGCTCAACATGACGCTCATTGTGTGAATGGACATTCTTTCGATCGTTCTCGAGAGGGTTACATCAATCTGATTATTGGAGGGCGACTGCCCACGGGTGCAACATCAGGCGATACACCGGAATCACTACTTGCCCGGCGCAGATTCTTCGCAACACATTCGTATATGCCAATCGCAACTGCACTTAACAATGCACTCGGCGTCATTGATGGTCCGGTACTTGATGTCGGATGTGGAGAAGGGTTTTACCTTGACAATCTCGTAGCAGCAGATAAATACGGTATTGACATCTCTAAAAAGGCAGTGCAACTAATTAGCAAACTAATTCCTACTGCACGGTGTGCTGTTGCTTCAGCTTTTCGACTACCTATTCTTGATCATTCCTGCGCCGCCGTATTTTCAGTGTTTGCACCCCACTCATTCGAGGAGATTCAACGCGTACTGCAGCCAGGTGGCACATGGGTCACAGTTTCCCCTGGCCCCAACCATCTGCATCAAATGCGACCACACCGCCACCAGGCCATTATTGAGCGAGAAGAACGCCGCAGTGAATCACCCATACAAGCCACACATGCCGAACGAATTCAGTTTGATCTTGATCTCTCCGTTGACGCTGCACACGACTTGTTTTCCATGACCCCACTTGTGTGGCAAACAGCCGCCAATGCTGCTCCGTCAACCCGTGTGAGCGTCGATGTTTGGGTGTCTCGCGGGACTACGTCCTAACGTACATCAATGCTGAAATTTGATACTGCGTATTACCAGCGCTTCTACGGAGACAACGGTGCACACGACGCCGAAAAAATTAGCCACCTCGCTTTGGCTGTACATCACCTTGCTGCATGGTGGGGTATCACTATTTCCTCAGTCCTAGATGTTGGTTCCGGAATGGGAATGTGGCGTGATTGGTATCACCGCTCCTACCCTGACGTCACTGTTCGTTCTATCGATGTCAGTGAACATGCGTGTGCAGCTTGGAACCACGAACGCCGTGATATTGCTTCATGGCGCCCTCGCGGGAAATTTGATTTAGTGGTGTGTCATAGCGTTTTGCAATATCTTGATAATGCATCGGTGGTTCAAGCGTTTCAGAATCTTGCTGCTGCTACCCGCCATGTGATGTACCTCGAATTACCAACGAAATGGGATTACGAAAACATCGTTGATGAAGACGCCACAGACCTTCAGGTGTACCAACGCTCTGCACAGTGGTACCGAGGTCATCTTTCACAGCACTTTCGCCAGGTGGGCGCCGGGCTGTGGGTTCCGCTTGATGGCATCACCATGTACGAACTCGAAGCCTGCAAGTAGCTAGATAACCAAAATCCCAACCTCTGTGGAGAGGCTGGGATTTTAGACTTGTTGTATTAGTGGCGGGGGCAAGATTTGAACTTGCGACCTTTGGGTTATGAGCCCAACGAGCTACCGGGCTGCTCCACCCCGCGATGTAGTTGAAGCATTACGGTACAAGGCGAGTGCCTCACTCACAACTTCACCCAAAATGCTTAGGATTAATGCAATCACCATGCTTGCCCGAAACAAAAAGAC
>JBIISL010000051.1:0-13911 GCA_044341035.1 Ilumatobacteraceae bacterium
ATCGTTGTGAATGACGACATCAGTGAGTACAACCAAACCCGTTCAATCACCTTCAATGGCATCGAGAGCACTGGGCGAGTCAATATCGACCTCTCGCCAACGACACCCCAAGGTCAATCTGCGAATATCGAAGACCAGCGGGAACATTGCACTATCAGTAATCAAACTGTAACTCGAGATAATTCTGGATTTTGCTACGTTCGCATCTCCGCTCTGGGAGATGGAGAATTCGAGGAGGGTTTAGGAATCGGAACGTTCTATTTCACCAAATTGTCTCAAACTGTTGTGATGACCAACACTGATCAGCTTGATTCACTTACAGCTGAAAATATCGGTGACACTATTGATCTCACATCGATTGCTACTTCATCCTCAACATTGACTGTTGTCGTTTCATCTCAGACAACTTCTATATGCACAGTGTCAGACTTGACACTTACCGTTGTGAGTGCGGGGACTTGCGAAATCATCGTTCAGCAATCCGGGAACGGTGCGTATCTAGCAGTATCGGACTTGATCTACTCGTTCAATATTCTGGCACTTGAGCAAGAATCAATCTCTCTAACGAGCACCAGCACAACGTTTGGAACCCCGCTGACGCTGACGGCGTCGGGTGGTTCAGGAACTGGTCAGTTCAGTTTTGTTGCCATTGATGGCTTAGCAACTGGTTGTTCAGTACAGAACGGAACACTGACATCCACATCCTCTGGATCGTGTCTCGTTTCGGTGACGAGGGCCAGTGATAGTTCATACCTATCGAAATCCACCACACCTACTCTCGTCGAAATAACACGAGCCGCGCAGTCAATCCAGACAGATGTCGCAAGCATCCAAACAGTTCAAATTGGCAATGCTCCTATTGATCTGACATCGTTCGTGGCCACCAGTTCGGGATCGTCCGTGTCGCTGCGTGCCAATGATGAACGCATTTGTACAGTGACTGGGCATGTTCTCACGCTCCTTGAGTTGGGAATATGCAGTTTCACTGCATCACAAGATGGAACGGACAACTTTGAACCAGCCTCTGACGTAGTGGTCACATTGACCGTCATCCCGCAGGTGGAGCCCATTATCGTTCCAGAGAAACCAAAGACTGAGAATGCAACTATTGCCAAGACCGAGAATACAACTATTGCCAAGACTCAATTGAAGGCGCCAAGAGTCCCTGCAACTGTGACAACCTCTCGCATTCTGAAGTTCACTATGAAAACATCATCTGGCACTCCCCTCACTGTTTCTGCGTCAGGGACATGCAAAGTATCGAAAATAACGAAGGTTATTACTACGCGAGTCAAGGTAAAGGGCAAAATGGCTCTCAAGAAGTCAAAACTTCAAACTGGTTGGTCGTTGTCATTTCCAAAACACGGCAAGTGTCGAGCCACCTTCAGAAGCAGTGGTAATCAATATTTCTTTCCATTGGCAGTGACGAAGCAAATTAAGGTGAAATAACTGAGCTCTAGGACTTCAATTACCAAGCATGCCCCGGTATGAATCGACCATGCAGCCAGCAGTTTAGGAAACCGTTGCTGTCACTTTGCGGTTCATCACGAATCCGACCGCTCCGGTGATTACACCGAGCACAATCAACACAATAAAACGGGTCACCATTGGGTCGGTAATGAACTGCGTGGCCGCTTCAAGTGCTGCTTTGTTCTCAGTTGATGACTGAGGGATTTTGCTTCGCACTACGAGGACGATTCCGAGAAAGATGACCCCTCCAGAGAAAAGTCTGATTCCTAATCGCAAAGTGCGCTTCCACTGATTAGCAACACTGAGGAACCATGCAGCAACCTGCAGCAAGAGTCCAAGAATTACAAACAACCATGAGCCGCGCTGTGCCATATCTCGAATGGATTTGTAATCAGTATCGCCTGGTTCGCGCTCTACTTTTAGCGGGTCCAATGTCGGGTTCTGGTCTTTTGGAATTGACGGGTCTGCAGAACGAATAGCCGCAAGCGTGGCATCACTAAATTTTGAAATGTCAACAGATGCTGCTGGTGCGTTTTCGATATACACCGCATACACAGTGGCTGCCACATCACCGGCAAAGTCTCGAAGATCAGGATCTGCCAATTTTTCTTTCACCGCCGAAACAATTAGCGGACGTGCAATGGAGAACACCAATTTCTCCGCATCATTGCCGGCACTATCTTCCAGCTGTTCAATAAGTTCGTCTGCAATCACATCGCGCACATCAGGCTGAGCCAATGCACTCTTCACTGTCGACTTGGCTGCAGCAGGTGACGAAACAAAACTCATTAGCACTAGCGCAATAAGACCAAGCCCGAGAAAGGTAATGCCAATGCCTCCGAGAAAGGTGGCGAAGGTTCGTCGTACACGGTGGCGAGAAGTTGCAACTTCTGTAGAAAGTTCTGAGGGCGTCGTTGAATTCACTCAACGACCATAACAAACCGTGGGTTAGTAACCAGATCGAATCATCAAGGCACCGATGGTGGCATTGGTGACAGGGTCTATCGCTATGGCACTTCCGCCGGCCCTGTTCACTGAATATTCATCAACCACCAATGTTGAGGCGAGTGCGAGTTCCACCCGCCCAATGTCATTCAAAACAAGTCGATCGGTCGGAGTGTTTTCAAGCGTCTCAAGATCTAAGCGATGAGTAATAGATGCAACACGAGCAGATACTTCACCAGAGGCGTGACGAACAATGATTGCATCACCCACAGTTAGTTCCGCGTCTGCAAACCAGCACACATCAGCGATGAGACCAGTGGCATCAGCAGGCTGGTGTGCTCCGTTGACCACAATGACATTTCCTTTGCCGACATCTAGGTCATCGGCAAGTTCAATTGCAATTGCGTCGCCCGGCACAACAATGTCTGTTGGGGTGCCAGAGCGAGAAAGGCCAATCACAGTGCTCGAGTAGCCCTGCGGATGAACCGTGACAGCATCTCCGACACGAATAGCGCCGCCTTCGAGGCGACCGGCATAACCGCGATAATCACTTCCGCCGTGCTCACGCAAAGTCCACTGCACAGCAAGACGGGCATCGATAGTTGCTACCGGAGTGATGTCGAGAGTTTCGAGCAGTTCGAGAACTGATGGTCCCTCGTACCACGGGGTCTTGTCACCAGCATCGACGACATTTGCACCATCTGTTGCACAGATGGGTATGGGATGAATAGGTACCGAAGATCCGAGAGTTGAAACGATTGCTGCAACATCGGTGACAACAGTGTCAAAGATTGTTTCATCCCAATCAACTAAGTCCATTTTGTTCACAGCGAGAACCAAGTGTGAGACACCAAGCAATGCAGCAATAGACACGTGGCGACGAGTTTGCTCAACAACTCCATGGCGCGCGTCAACAAGAACGATAGCGATATCACTAACAGAAGCGCCTGTCACCATGTTGCGAGTGAATTGCGCATGACCTGGCGTGTCGGCCAACACAAAACTGCGTTTCGGTGTTGCAAAGTAACGGTACGCCACATCAATTGTGATTCCCTGTTCACGTTCTGCACGGAGACCATCAGTTAGCAGTGCCAAGTTAAAGGTGCCATCGCCATAGCGACGACTTGCCTTCGTCACTGCACTGAGTTGGTCTTCGAAAATACCTTTGGAGTCATGCAGTAATCGACCAATCAATGTGCTTTTGCCATCATCAACAGAGCCAATAGTGGCAATGCGCACCTGGGTATTTGATGCTGTTGAGGTTGCATTCATTAGAAGTAGCCCTCGCGCTTACGGTCTTCCATCGCAGATTCACTGAAATTGTCGTCTGCTCTGGTGGCACCACGCTCGGTGATACGCGCTGTAGCAACCTCTGCAAGTACATCTTCATAGCTAGTAGCAGTTGAACGAACTGCACCTGTGCAGCTCATGTCACCCACTGTGCGATAACGGACTATTTCCTTGCGAGGCACTTCGCCGTCTTCAGGGACTACGGGGCCGCCAACAGACAACAACATGCCATCGCGTTCAATGACGGTCCGTTCGTGAGAGAAGTAAATAGTTGGCAACGGGATTTCTTCACGTGCGATGTATTCCCAAATATCAAGTTCTGTCCAGTTAGAAATTGGGAAAGCACGAAGGTGTTCACCCTTCACAATGCGTGGGTTGAGAATATTCCATGGCTCTGGGCGCTGCATACGTGGCTCCCAGCCACCTTTTTTGTCACGGAAGCTAAGAATGCGTTCTTTGGCGCGTGCCTTGTCTTCATCGCGGCGTCCGCCACCAAATGCTGCGTCGAATTTGTGGGTTCTAATAGCAGTGAGCAACGTAACTGCTTGTTGACGATTGCGACTCCCGGTTGGGCCTGGATCTGGGATGTCTCCCCTGTCAATACTTTCCTGTACTGATGCCACTACTAATTCGAGGCCATACGTGCGTACGAATTCATCTCGGTACTCGATGACTTCAGGAAAGTTGTGGCCAGTATCGACCTGCATCACGGGAAACGGCAATCGTGCAGGTGCAAATGCCTTGATGGCCAGCCACAGCAATACTGCCGAATCTTTTCCGCCCGAGAACAACAACACAGGAGATTCGCATCCTGAAACCACTTCTCTGATGATTGTGATTGCTTCTGACTCAAGACGATCTAGATGTGATCGGCTTGCCAGTATTTCTAATTCGTTCTGTGATGTCACTGCACTCATGTGAGTCTCCTTATTGTTCTTCGATTTCTAGACGTGCAATCCGCACTCGGTTTTTGCTTGGCCAGCCCAGCGGCCAGCACGTTTGTCTTCACCCTCAGCTACAGGCTTGGTGCATGGCCAACACCCAATGCTTGGGTAGCCACGATCTTTCAGTGGATTGCGCGGGAGTTCATGGAGAAACTCGTACGTTTCCATTTCTTCGTCGCTGTAGAGCGCCAATGGGTTGATCTTCAAAACATTGCGAACTGCATCAAGTGACACGACTGGCGTATCTGCGCGAGTGGGGCCATCAATGCGCCGAACGCCCGTGACCCAACCAGTCTTTTCCGACAACACGGCATTAAGAGGTTGCACCTTGCGCACATTGCAACACGCTTCTGTGTCACGTTGCCACAGATTGTCTGGCGTCACGTGAAGCGGATGAACAATACGAAGGTTCGCATCAAAATTCTTGCGTAACTCTTCAGCAAGCCATTGTGTTTCCGCGAATAGGTATTGCGTATCAATCATCACAATTTCAATACCAGGTACTGCAGTGGCAGCGACATGAGCAAGTACGACATCTTCAAAACTGCAGGTCACAGTGATGTCACTGCCCACCCGGTCTGCAGCCCAGCACACAATCTCAACTGGCGTGGCGTGCTCTAGGTCGCGGGCAGCGGATTTGATCTCTTCTGCTTGAAGAGCAACAGATGCTTTGGTCCAGGTGGTCGTGGGCATTCGACCAATCTACAGCGATTCCCGACTAATTCGGTCATATTTATCAGGATTGGAAAACCCATACGGGGAAAGGAAAAGGCCGCCCCAAAGGGCGGCCAAGTCCGAGTTATCTATGCAATTAACTGAAGCGCACGAGGCCCTGGTCAATGACCACGCGGTCGCCGACTGAAGTAGTGAACACTGCTTCACCCTTGCTGGTCTCCCACATCTTGATGGTGAGCGCCTCGCCTGGAAGTACTGGAGACGCGAATCGTCCTTCAATGTGCTTGAAGCGTGAAGAGTCTCCGCCACACAATGCCTGCAGCAACGCACGACCCGTGAATCCGTACGTGCATAGTCCGTGCAAGATAGGCCGATCGAAACCACCAATTGCGGCAAATGAAGGGTCGGAATGCAACGGGTTGCGGTCACCGTTTAGGCGATACAACAATGCTTGGTCAGCTGAAGTTTTGAATGTGACTTCATGGTCAGGAGCTTTTGCTGGTGGTTCGTTTTGTGGACCACTCGGACCACGATCGCCACCCCAACCACCGGCATCACGAATGAACACTGAAGAACGAAGTGAATACAACGGCTTGCCGTCAGACTCATCTATTGCTTCTGATTCAGTGAAAACAACTCCGGCTTTTACCTTGTCGTACATTGCAACAACTTTGCTTGTCACAATTGCAGATCCTTCAACAGGAAGTGTTTTGTGCAAGGTAATTGCTTGTGAACCGTGAACAAGTTTGGCTGGATTGAATTCGCCAATTCCACGCATTGGGTTTGAATTGCCGCCACCTTGACCGTAACCAATTACGACAGGAAAGGTAGGCAACGTCTTTTGCGTCACGCCATTTGTGTTCTCAGTGACGTATTCAAGTTGGTCAGTTCCGATATTCAGACTGACTGCATAAAGCAATGAGTCCTTTGAAGCCCATGAGACTTTGTACGGCTCTCCGACTGTTCCTACTGCATCTGGGTTAAGTGCCATGATGATTCCCCTTTTGTTTAACGTGCGTTTTGTGGCCACGAACCGTCGCGACCGTCCATTCCTGCATTCGGACGAGCCTCTGCAAGAAGTTGAGCAACGATAGGTCCAAGAGTGGTGGGGTCATCTACTGGAGCATGACTTGGGCCACGATGCCAGCCTTCTGCAATAGCGAGAGTTTGACCACTTGCTTCAAAGATGCGGCCAGTAACTCCGGCAGCTTCATCAGAAGCAAGCCAGGTAACGATTGGGGCTATCCAGCGAGGTGACCGCATTTCGCGCTCCTCATCGGTTTCTGGTGCGTTTCCAAGACCTTCAGTCATACGGGTGAGTGCCACTGGCGCCACTGCATTCACGGTGACATTAAAACGTGCAAGTTCGAGCGCAGCAATGATGGTGAACGAAGCAATACCTGCTTTTGCCGCACCGTAGTTTGTCTGTCCGAGGTTTCCGTAAATTCCAGACACCGATGTGGTGTTGATGATGCGGCCTGATGTTGGCTTACCGGCTTTTGCCTGCTCGCGCCAATATGCAGCTGCCCAACGTGATGGACCAAAAGTTCCCTTGAGGTGAACCTTGATAACTGCATCCCATTCTTCTTCGGTCATGTTGGTCAACATGCGGTCGCGCAAGATACCTGCGTTGTTCACCACGATGTTGAGATCTCCGAAAGTTTCAACAGCTGTGTTGATGAGGCGTTGTGCGCCTTCCCATGAAGAAATGTCGTCACCGTTTGCAACAGCTTCGCCGCCCATGCCCTTGATTTCATCGACAACTGATTGGGCTGGACTGACGTCGTCGCCACTTCCATCCATGTTTCCGCCGAGGTCGTTTACAACAACCTTGGCGCCTTGGCTTGCAAGACTGAGCGCATGCTCGCGGCCAATGCCTCGTCCAGCTCCTGTTACGACTGCAACACGTCCTTCACACAACTTTGCCACGATGGCCTCCATATTTTTTGGGTCCCCGAATGGGACTCTGACAACTCTACGAACTTGTGTCACGCCCCACACAGCCCAACTGTCCCCCAGCCAAAGAATCGTGTCCAAAAAGGTTCTCATCATCGGCGCTGGCCCCTCAGGAACCGCATGTGCCGCAACATTGCACAGCCAACAACTAGTGCGTTACGCATTCTTGAATCACTGCAGTTCGGCCCTTCACGCGTGGTCGATTCTTCGGCGCCCAGGTGCGTACCGCGCGTAATAGTGGCTGTACCGTAATGGTCATGAAAACACGTTTGACTGAAATGTTTGGTATCGAGTTGCCCATCATGCTTGCTGGCATGGGTGGAGTTTCCTATGGCGACCTAGTTGCTGCAGTTTCTGATGCTGGCGGAATCGGCACTTTCGGGGCGGCACCTATGTCAACTGAACTCTTGACATCAGAGATGGCACGAGTTCGCACTCTTACTAACAAACCATTCGGTGTCGACCTACTCACCGCTTCTCCTGATTCAATTGAACGGAACATCAAGGCCATTATCAATGGTGGAGCCAGCATCTATGTTGCAGGCCTTGGAGTACCAAGAGAAATCATTGATGAACTACATAGCCACAACATTCTTGTTGGTTCAATGTGCGGCAAGGTACGCCACGCTGTAGCGGCTGTTGCCAGTGGGTGCGACTTTGTCGTTGCTCAAGGTACTGAAGCAGGCGGACACACCGGCACCGTTGCCACCATGGTTCTCGTACCACAAGTTGTTGACGCCGTACAGGGCAAGGTTCCAGTTGTCGCAGCTGGTGGCATTTTTGATGGTCGCGGACTCATCGCCTCTCTTGCACTTGGTGCTGAAGGCGTTTGGATCGGAACAAAGTTCATTGCAACACACGAGGCACACACCGGAACTGGTTACAAAGAAAAAATGCTGGAGATGGCTGAAGATGACACAGTTATCAGCAAGGCATATACCGGCAAGACATGCCGGGTCGCCCGCACTGAATGGACTCAACACTTTGATGAACATCCGGAAGAGCTTCAAGGTTTCCCTGCTCAAGCCATTGCAACAATCCAAGCTGGCATCGACCATTTAGGTGTCGGACCAGAAGTAATGCTCGACACCAATAAGGCATTTATGGCTATCGGTCAATCAGTTGGTGCAATTGATGAAATCAAACCAGCACGACAGGTAGTTGACGAGATTATGGCCGATGCGCGGCGCACTCTCGAGCGCATAGCTACATTTTCGTAAAACTTCGTGTTTTCTCTTTTACGGCGTAACCGTGATGTACGCATGGTGTTCGGCGCACAAATTGTTTCCTATCTCGGAGATTGGTTTGCTTTTGTTGCACTAGCTGGACTCGTAGAAGACGTTACTAATTCACGTTTCCTCGTTTCATTAGTCCTCGTATCAATGACCATCCCAGGTCTGTTCATGTCCGCAATCGCTGGTTCATTTGCTGATCGCTTCGACCGACGCAAAATCTTGATTGTGGTCTCAGTTCTTCAAGCCTTTGCCGCACTGTTGTTGCTACTTCATTCGGCAACAGGAATTTGGATCACATTTGTTTCTCAGTGCCTGATCGCAGGACTTGCTGCATTTGTTGGGCCTTCCACCAGTGCATCAGTTCCGAACCTCGTCGACAATGAGGACGATTTGCGTAAGACCAATGCGTTGTTCGGCAGCACGTGGGGAATCATGCTTGCTGTTGGTGCAGCCTTAGGTGGACTCTTTGCAGGAATATTTGGACGAAATGCAGCATTCATCGCAAACGCCGTTTCATTTATTGTCGCTGGGCTTTTATTTGCTGGAGTGAAACGCCCGATGCAAAGTGAGCGAACTCAAAATTCAAGCGTCGGACGCGTGCGCCCAATTGCTGACATGAAGGAAGCAATCAACGTTGCAAAGAAAGACCCCGTCATCCTTGCTTTGCTATGTTCAAAAATGACGTTCGCCGTTGGTGCTGGAATTGTCAGCCAACTTGCGGTCCTTGCGTCCAATGTTTTCAACGTTGGCGATTCGGGGCGCGGATTACTCATTGGCGTTCGCGGCATTGGTTCTGGTCTCGGACCAATTCTTGGCGCGCGTATTGCAGGTCGAGACATGGCCAAGTTGTTGAAAGTGTGTGGGTACGCAGGGCTTGTTTTCGCGGTGTGTTATGTCGGTGCGGCTCTTAGTCCGTTTATCGGAATGGCTGCAGTCTTCATAGCTCTTGCACACCTCAGTGGTGGCGCTCAATGGACATTGTCGACAATGGGGTTACAAATGAAATCACCTGATCATGTGCGAGGCCGCGTAATGGCTGGCGACATGGCAATGGTGAACACAATGATTGGTTTCACCAGCATCCTTGCCGGGCTTACGTCAGAATTTGTTGGCGTGCGCCCCGCCATCATTATTTTTGCAGTAGCTGCCGCTATTGCTTCAGTGGTGTATCTGATTGCGACTGCAGGAATTATTCGGCGTCTGCGCAACGAGACACTGCAGCAATAAGTCTCGCTGGACGAGGGTCGCCATCAATCGTTGTCATCATTGTGTTCATCACATAAGCAAATCCAAGCTCGCGTGAAGGTTGAGCGAACGCACATGAACCGCCAGCGCCGTTATGGCCAAAACTTGTCGGACCAGCAAATGGCGTGCGTTCCGAGTGCAACATAAAGCCCATTCCGAAATCAGTGGCTGACATAAGAATCTCATCCATTTCTCCGTGTGGCGTATTACTTGTAGTTGCCCTATTTCGAGCCGACTCACCGAGCAAGTGCACTCCGTCAATGTCTGATACGAGCGCTGCATAAATGCGCGCTAATGATCGGGCATTTGAAATTCCATTCGCCCCTGGAAGTTGCGATTGATGCACATCTTTCCTGTTGAATGCCCCCTGACCGAACGCACCATTCAATGACAACGCGGAGGCCCCTTTTGTTCCTGGCCCACTTGTTTCCATCAGTGTCTTTACTTCTTCAGGTGAAAACTTTGGAATTGGGTGCGCCATCAGATGTGCAACACGCGGTTCAAGTGCTGGCGGTAGGCCTACATGCATTTCTACGCCCAACGGCCCAGCAATTTCTTCACGCACGAAATCACCAAGACTTTTACCTGTAACACGGCGAACCAATTCACCGGCGAGCCATCCAAATGTCAATGCGTGATAGCCGTGCGTTGAGTCAACTGGGAATAGTGGTGCCGTATCGGCAAGTCGCGCCGTAATGGTGCCCCAATCAAGTGCATCCTCCAGCGAAATATCGCCATCAACCGTGTACAAACCGGCACGATGAGACAACAATTGCGCAACAGTGATTTCGGCTTTGCCCTTTGCTGCAAACTCTGGCCAATATGCGGTGACTTTTTCTTCGTAACTGAGAAGCCCGCGTTCAACACACATTGCTACCGCAATAGAGGTAATTCCTTTTGTCGTTGAGAACACCAACTGCAAAGTGTCAGCATCATATGGCACCGCTTGTTCACGATCACGCCAGCCGCCCATGAGGTCAACAACACATTCACCACGGTGATACACCGCAACTCCTGCACCTCGATCCTCTTTAATGTCAAAACTATGGATGAAGGCATCACGAACAGGCTCCCAACCGGGAGCCACCACATCAACCGTAAGTATTGACATGATCAGGCGTCGATAATCGCGCGAAGTTTTTCGATTTGGCCAACGGGGTCTGGGCCAATTGGGTTCACTGACAACACCGTTACGCCTGACTCCTTGAAAGCAGCGACACGCTCTTTAATGAAACCAGTCGAACCAACAAGGTTGGCATTCATAATCCATTCACCGGGAATTGCTGCAGCAGCTTCGGCCTTCTTGCCTTCAAGGTAGAAGTCTTGGATGTCAACAGCTTCTTTTTCAAATCCGTAATCACGGCAGATGTCGTTGTAGAAGTTCTTGCCACGAGCACCCATTCCACCGACATATAGAGCCATGTTCGGACGAGCCATATCGAGGACCTTCGTTTGTGCATCACCAGTGAGTGAGTCATCAATAGCCAACATTCCGCCAGCTGAAATTTCAAGACGCCCACGTGACGGATCACGCTTTGCAAGTCCGGCCTTCAACTGATCGCCCCATACGTTGTGGTAGCGCTCTGGGTAAAACATGATGGGAAGCCATCCATCAGCCATTTCAGCTGTTGCTTCAACACTTCTGTCTTTCAATGATGCCCACCAAATGGGGATGTCTTTACGAACTGGGTGGTTGATGATCTTGAGAGCCTTCCCAAGGCCAGTTCCCTGGCCGGCTGGAAGCGGGATGTCGACTGTCTTGCCGTGGTATTCAAGTGGTGCTTCACGCGCCCACACATTGCGACATACCTCGATGTATTCCTTGATGCGCTGCATTGGCTTTTCGTACGGAACTCCGTGAAAGCCCTCGATTACTTGAGGACCAGATGCGCCGAGACCAAGAATGAAACGGCCTTCGCTGACATAGTCGCAACCGGCAGCAGTCATGGCCATCAAAGCGGCGGTACGTGAGTACACATTCACGATGCCGGTGCCGATTTCAACGCGACTTGTCTTAGCGGCGAGGTAGCCCACTTGCGAGATGGCATCGAAGCTGTACGCCTCAGCGATCCACACTTGGTCGAGACCGGCCTTTTCAAGTTCAACGACCCGGTCGGCGGCTTGCTTGAAGCCATCTGAATAACTGATTCCCATTGACAATTTCATGGTTTCTCCCTTGAATACGTTCTGCAACTCTAGAACGACAAGAGTCACCCTTGCGAGTTCTAAGAATCTCGGTGCCAAATTGCCGATCTGGTGCGACAATGCAGGCGTGACAATCACACCGAATTCATTCTATATTTCAACTCGCGACGGCATTTCCCTGCGCATGTTGCAGTGGTCATCGGTTGACGAGTCCCCTGGCATTCCAATCCTTCTTATTCACGGCCTCGCCTCGAATGCTCGCTTGTGGGACGGGCCAGCGCGACGCCTTGCTGAACTTGGTCACGCAGTAACTGCCATTGACCTTCGCGGACACGGACTCAGCGACAAACCCGACACCGGTTATGACATGGCAAACATTGCCGACGATGTTCTCGATGTAGTTAACGCATTAGGTGCACGTCAACGCAATTGGGTTCGACCTCTTGTCCTTGGCCAATCATGGGGTGGAAACATTGTGGTGGAATACGCACATCGACACGGCGACACAATTCGTGGAATCGTCGCTGTTGATGGCGGAAGTATCGAGTTATCACAAGCATTCCCAGAATGGGATCAGTGCAAGGTGACAATGAGTCCTCCGGCAATTGCCGGCATGCAGTACGACAAACTTCGTTCGTACATTCGCGCTGCACATCTTGACTGGAGCGAAGAAGCAATTGATGGGCAGATGCACAATATGGAACGAATGTCAGACAACACAATTCGTCCGCACCTTACATTTGAACGACACATCAAGGTCCTTCGGGGATTATGGGAACATTTACCATCAACATTGTGGTCTGACATAAAGGTGCCCGTCATGTTCACCCCTGCATCGCGTACCGAGGACGCCCATACCAAGACGAAGCGTGCACAAATTCAATTCGCGCTCGACAATCTTTCACATAGTCGCGTCGAATGGTTCACACCCGCCGATCATGATCTACATGCGCAGTTTCCTTTGCAATTTGCTGGCGTAGTTGACGACGCGATTACCTCAGGATTTTTCTCATGAGTTTGCCGCGCATTCTTGTAATTATGGGCTCAGGCGAAACCGCTCCCACGATGGTGACAACACATCGCCGCATGACAGCCTTGCTTCCTTCGCCTGTAAAGGCAGTTGTTCTCGACACGCCATACGGATTTCAAGAAAATGCACCAGAACTTGCAGCCAAAGCAGTCGAATACTTCAATACATCCATCAATGTTGATCTTGTCGTAGCCGGATTAGTCCGCCTACACGACACACACATCGCTGCAGATCCTGTTGCAATCGAACGTGGTCTTCGAGCACTGTCCGATGCCGACTACATCTTTGCCGGCCCCGGTTCGCCTACCTACGCACTACGCCAGTGGGCTGGTTCATCTGTTGCGCGAATCATTAATGACAAATTGCAGAATGGCGGAATTGTTACTTTTGCTTCAGCAGCAGCGCTCACCCTAGGTAAAGCAACTGTTCCGGTGTACGAGGTTTACAAGGTCGGCCAAGACGTCACGCGACTTGATGGTCTTGACATTCTTGCCACCATCGGCATCAACGCCGCCTTGATTCCCCACTATGACAACACCGAAGGTGCTAATCACGACACGCGATTCTGTTATCTCGGTGAAGCACGACTTCGCATGTTCGAATCAATGCTGGATACTGACACATATGTTCTCGGAGTAGACGAACACACAGGTCTAGTCATTGACCTTGATGCTGCTACGGCCACAGTTGTGGGCAATAGCAATGTCACTATCCGATTACGGGGCAACTCGTTCGTGTACCCAACCGGATCTGTCATCCCCCTATCGCTGCTTCAATCACCGTCTTCCGTACTAGACGACTCGCAACAACAATTGGCTACAGCACCAGTTGTCGAAGCCCTAAAGACCAAGGTGGCTGCCGTTACGCCTGTCCAAGAAAATTCTCTTGAGAGCATTCTCAGTCGCGCCAAAGAGGAATTTGATGCTGCGATGGCGCAACGCGATGCAGTCGCCGCGGTTCGTTCGGTATTAGCCCT
>JBIISL010000082.1:0-4049 GCA_044341035.1 Ilumatobacteraceae bacterium
TGCTCTCTTGATTTGCTAGTGGCAAGAGCTGGCGCAAGCACCGTTGCAGAGATTGCAACTGTCGGAGTTGCGTCAATTCTTGTTCCGTGGCCTGATGCGGCCGATAATCACCAAGAACTAAACGCACGTTGGCTATCTGATTCTTCTGCATCAATCCTCTTGGATGACTCTTCGTGCCTTGATGGTCGTTTGGTGACTCAAATTGTGCAACTACTCGGGAATTCTGAAAAATTGATTTCAATGTCACGCTCTGCTCGCATGCTTGGCTCTCTTCACCGTGGCCATGCTCTGCTTGGTGTAATCGAAGGGGCGGCACGCTCAGGCGTTGGGCATGAAACAATGGGAGCCTGATGCAGTCATCCCGCCGAACCGCCGAGCCTTTAGTTTCGCTAGCAACACCTGTGCGATGTCATGTAGTTGGCATCGGCGGTCCGGGAATGAGTCCCATCGCGCGACTCTTGCTTGAGATGGGCCATGTTGTGTCAGGGTCTGATGTTCGCGAGTCCCCAGTACTAGACCAGTTGCGTGCTCTTGGTGCTTTGATTTCTATTGGTCATGATGCGCACCACGTTGAGGGCGCCGACATTGTTACCTATTCAACGGCAATTCCGATGGACAACCCAGAGTTAGTTGAAGCCCAACGGTTAGGAAAAATCGTTCTCCACCGATCAGGTGTTCTGGCTTCACTATGCGCCGAAACCACTGCTATCGGGGTAGCTGGGACGCACGGAAAAACAACGTCAACTGCATTGTTGACTGCCATGACTTCTGATGGGGGACTGTCTCCTTCATCAATCATTGGGGCGGAAGTAAAGGGCTTAGTTGAACGTTTTCATGGCGATGGCTCGTTGCTCATAATTGAGGCTGATGAGAGCGATGGCACTCTTGAAGTACTTCCATTGACTGGTGCATTGCTCACCAATGTCGATATTGATCACTTGGATTACTTCGAATCCTTCGCGGCGATACAAGATTGTTTTCTAAACGTCGTACGAAAGGTCTCAGGACCAATTGTTCTCAACATTGACGATGTTGGCTCAAAAGAGATTGTAAAAGCCCTTGCGGATGATGAACGTGTTACGACGTTTGGCAGAGATGAAAATGCAACTGTACGAATAGTGTCGACGAAGTCGTTAGCAAACGGTATGCGTGTTGATCTTCAAGTTGGTGGTCATGTGGTTAGCTCAAACCTGCAGATTCGAGGCGAACACAATGCAATGAATTTTGCTGGCGCCGTGGCAATGGCGGTGCGTTTGGGTGTGGACCCGGTCGTTGCATGTGCAGCAGCTAGTGAGTTTGAGGGTGTTGCTCGAAGGTTTACCGAAAGGGGAGAGTTTCGTGGTTCATTGTTGATTGATGACTATGCCCATCTGCCTGCTGAGATTGAAGCGTCAATCGAGGCTGCTCGCTCGCATCCTGGTCGAACAGGACGCGTCATCGCTGTCTTTCAGCCGAACCGCTATCACCGCATTGCGTCGATGGCAGATTCGTATGCAGACTGTTTCCATGGGGCAGACATCGTGGTGATTACAGATGTGTATGCATCAGGAACACAGAAAATTGATGGGGTCACCGGAGAAATGGTGTCGGATGCCATTGTTAAAGCACACAGTGATGCTGAAGTGGTGTGGGCGCCATTGCGCTCAGACATCGTGTCGGCTGTTGCACAACGAATCAAACCCGGAGATATTTGCATTTCAATGGGTTGCGGGGACATTGAAACATTTCCAGATGATTTACGAGAATTGCGATAATGAAAGTCTCAGGCATCGTCGACGAATTGGTCAGTATCGGGTTGAACACTCGTTCAAACGTGCCACTCGGCCCCTTAACTACGTACGGCGTAGGTGGACTAGGGGCATGCGTAGTGAAATTGCAGTGTCGTGAAGATGCTGTCGCCATTGCCGGTGTTTTGTCGCAGTATCCAAATGTGCCCATTGTCGTGATGGGAAGAGGAAGCAACCTCCTTGTTTCAGATACTGGCTTTGATGGTGTGATTGTTCAGATGGCAATCTCACCGGAAGAGAATCAGGTTGAGGTGATTGATGACGTGCTTCAGGCCAATGGTGCAATGCTGATGCCGGTATTGGCTCGCCGTTCAGTGAACGCCGGAAGAGGTGGGCTTGAGTGGTGCGTGGGAATACCGGGCACAGTGGGCGGTGCTGTACGTATGAACGCCGGAGGACACGGAGCAGATATGACCTCCTCTGTTGTCGATGCCACTGTGCTGTCGCTGCGCAGTGGTCAGGTGGGAAGTGTCACTGCTGAACAACTTGGATTTTATTTTCGTGGTTCGGCATTGTCGTCTCACCATATTGTTTTGTCAGTTCGATTACGGACTGTTGCCCAGGAATCAACGGTTGGTACATCGGAAATCAACTCTGTAGTGGGTTGGCGACGAGAGCATCAACCAGGTGGCCGTAATGCTGGCTCGGTTTTCGTTAACCCAGGAACCGGTCCTGATAGCGCAGGTTCGTTGATTGACGCTGCGCATCTTCGGGGTTATTCGGTTGGCTCTGCACAAGTGTCAGAGAAGCATGCAAATTTCATTCAAGCTAATGATGGTGCTTTGGCATCGGACATAGCTGAGGTGATGACGCATGTGCAGGCTACGGTGGAAGAGTTCCACGGTGTGCGTTTGTACAGCGAAGTGTGTCTTGTTGGGTTCTCTTCTGAAATTATGAATCGTTTTTCTAATCCGCTGCATTCTTCGATTGAAATGTTGGCTGCGCAACACGAAGTCCGAAAGATTCTCGGCGAGGAATCGTGACACAGCCAGACGATAAACAACCAAATGTTCGACCTGAGGAAATCTCGGTGACTGAAGTATCAGACGAGGTGCTTAAAGAACTATCGGGCTTATTCGGTAGTCGAGAATCAGTTGAGACCACAACTGAAATGTCTGACACAGAGGTACTTGAACCAATTGTCGAGATCCATGACGACGTGACTCCGGTTCCTGTTGCAGATGAAGTTGACATTGTTGTCCTTGAAGACCCGAGCACCTCGGTAAGTGAGCCGATGGTCATTATTGACCCCTTGATTAGTGGAATGTCAGACGACTCTGGAATGTTGGTTGTGATCGGCGACGACTTAGATCGCGTGGTGATTGTTGACAATGACAGACCTGATGATTCATTTGAAGAGCGTCAACGTCGTTCTCGCAGACGCGAACGACTAAAGAAAGTTAAGTGGATAAAACTGTTAGGTGCGGTCGTTGCTTGCGTAGTGGTTGTTATCGCAATTCTTGCTTCTCCAATTTTCGCTATTCGAACAGTCACTATGGAAGGCGCGGTTTACACCTCTCCAGACGCCATTGCGTCGGTTCAAAAAACTCTTAAAGGTGCATCCGTCTTTACAGTGAATACTCGGGAGGCTCGTGAGATCCTGCTTGCTGATCCATGGGTTTCGGATGTGCGCATCAGTACTCGCTTTCCAGGAACAGCGTTGGTGGAGATTGCAGAACGGGTACCAGTTGTTTGGTATGTCGGTGATGATCAGAAAGCCAGAATCATTGATGCACGAGGTCGAATCATCGCAGTGCTTAAGGGGTGGCCGACCAAGTATCTGCGGGTCGGTGGGGTAGGTCCATCGCTTGAGGCAGGAGCTGCAGCTGATGACGTGTATCGGGCGGCCGCACAGTTGGTGTTGGCATTGCCAGACGAATTGCGCCCGTTGGTGAAGTCGCTTGAAGTGAGTGGTGGTGGAGAATTGGCAATGAATCTTGCTGGAGGCACCCTTGTGCGTTTTGGGCCACCGAATGAGCTTCAGGACAAATTGGTCGCGGTAGTCGTGCTGTTGCGCCGTCAGAACCCATCCACATTGGCCGTAATTGACGTTTCCACCGGTGAACCAACCGTTCAGGTGAGGTAAAACTCCCTCTTCATCGTGGATTACCACATAATTCGCTCATGATGTGAGAAACTTAGGAAACTCAGTCCTTACGGACTCCTTACTGGAGGTAAATGGTCGATGGCCGGTGCACCACAGAATTATCTCGCCGTTATAAAGGTGATTGGCATTGGCGGAGGCGGCGTTAACGCTGTCAA
>JBIISL010000083.1:0-3935 GCA_044341035.1 Ilumatobacteraceae bacterium
GTTGGGTAAGCCAATTGCTATGGATGAGGGTCTTCGTTTCGCTATTCGTGAAGGTGGCCGTACTGTTGGTGCTGGCCAAGTCACAAAGATTTTGAAGTAGATCACAATGGCAACCAACAGCATCCGTATCCGCCTCAAGGCATTCGATCACGACATTATTGATAAGTCGACCCGAATGATTGTTGAAACAGTGCTTCGCACAAATGCAAAGATCCGTGGACCAATTCCATTGCCTACAGACAAGCATCGCTTCACCGTTATTCGTGGACCCCACATTGACAAGGACTCACGTGAGCACTTCGAGATGCGTATCCACAAGCGTCTTATCGACATTGTCGAGCCAAACAGCAAGACCATCGATTCGCTTCAGCGCATCGAATTGCCAGCCGGCGTAGATATCGAGATCAAAATCCAGGGATAAATTTCCCGGACAATTCATTGTCTTTCAAAAGGCACGACCCACTGGGTCGTGCCTTTTGCATTTCTTACGAAATTCTTGCAATACCTGCTGAAGGTTCTGAACCAATTTGGGTAGATACTTAGAGCATGAGTTTTGATTCCCATTGGGTAAATACCCCTCCCGCAGCTCCTACTGCACGTCCCCGCGGCAATCGCATCGTTGCGCTGCTCCTAGTACTCGCAATGTCAGTCGGCGGCGGAATAGTCGGTGGACTCATTGGTGCCAACACCTCTGACAACTTCTCAAATGGTGGGCCATTAGTAACGGCTGCTCCCATCAAGCCAGAAAACATTGGCAAGACAGATATCGCTCGTGCAGCAGCAACCATCGCACCAAGCATTGTCACCATCGACAGTCTCTCGGGTACCGGTGAATCAATTGGTACTGGCATCATCGTGACAAGCGACGGTGAAATACTCACCAACAACCACGTTGTTGAAGGCGCTACAAGTGTTCGTGTTCGCCTCAACGGAACAACCGCACCCATTATGGCGAAGGTTATTGCGGGGGACGCAGGAAACGATTTAGCACTGATCAAGTTAGTCAATGCAAAGGGACTAACCGCAGCCACGTTTGCTGATCCTGCGAGCATTGCTGTTGGCGACCCTGTAGTTGCTGTTGGTTATGCGCTCGCGCTTGATGGTGGACCCAGCGTGACATCAGGAATTGTTTCAGCTCTCAACAGAACTCTCACCGATAGCAGCGGGGCGTTGAACGCGCTGATTCAAACTGATGCTGCTATTTCCTCTGGTAACTCGGGTGGACCCCTAATCAATTTGAATGGTCAAGTTGTTGGTATCAATACTGCAGTTGCAAATGGCGACAACAATACGGCAGCAAACAATATTGGTTTTGCAATCGGTGTGGCTGAAGTGCAACGCGTTGCAGCGTTACTACGAGCAGAGGCAGGCGGAACGGTTCGTGAACAGGGGTACTTAGGTATTTCTCTAACAGATCGTAAAGATGGCGGAGCTGGTGCAGTTGTTGCAGAAGTGCAGGCTAGTTCTCCTGCAAGTAAAGCCGGGCTAAAGGTCGGTGACATCGTGTTACAAATCAATGGACAAGAAATTGATGGGCAGGGTGCACTTATTGCAATCGTGCGTGACGCTGCGCCGGGTGATGTAATAAAGATCACGGTTGAACGTGATGGTGTAGCGAAAGAACTCAGTGCAACTCTGGTAGCGCGACCAAAGGAATAACTACAACGCGATAATCGGAAACCGAGTGTCATCGAGTTCATCCCCATTGTTCAAACCTTCTGGTTCGAATGGTGGGGATGTTTTCCATGGTCGACTCGTCCAACGCACATCGTCGCCGACATATCGCATGCTGATAACTCGACGGCGTGTCGTGTGGTTGATTGTTCCTGGTGCACTATGCAGGGTACGAAAGTGAAATGCCACAACATCGCCCGGCTCGGCAGGACAGACCACGGTGTCACCCAATCCTTCAAGTTCATCTGCAGTAGGAAATAGTTCAAACCCCGGTGCAGCAGTTGTGTAGGGCAAATCGTCCACGAATCGGTTCGGAATGAATCGACGGGGCACAAGATGGCTGCCGCGAATGAAGCGCAATGCGATGGGGGCCGGAACAGGATCTAGGGGCACCCACAAACTGACGTTGTCCATGCCTTCGACGCTGTAGTACGGGTCGTCGTGGTGCCACGGTGTTGGGGTTGCTGTGCCTGGTTCTTTTACAAGAACATGTTCATGAAAAAACCGTGGAGAAGTAGTTGCCATCAGTTCGCCTGCGATACGCGGCAACACACCCTGCAATGCCGCGTTGGCAAATTCAGAAATGCGTTTCCAACTGACGTAGTCATCAAAGAATCGTCCAGAGGAATTTTCTGGTGTGTAGTCGTTTGCCCAACTACTTGGAGAAGCAAGATTCTTGTCGACCCCTTGTTGCAACATTTCCAATGTGTGCAGTGGAAGAACATTGCGCAGTACGACAAAGCCATCTGCTGAATAGGTACGAATATCTGTTTCGTTTACCAAGGCCACTCGTGAATCGTAGGGCTGATTTCCCGTCTAGTGTTCCATTCATGAATCATCTTGATGCACATCTCGGAGGGCAACGTCCGTTTGGATTGAACTATTGGCCAATGCCAGAAGACGCTCCACCGGTTGACATTCCGCGCGAGTCAATTCGTCTGGTGTCACCTGACGGAGCCTTGGTACGCGGACTGTTGTGGACTCCACCAAACGGCAAATGGAAAACTGCTGTCATCTTGTCGCACCCTCGTGGTGACTTCAGTGTGCATTATGCGTGCCCACTGTTGGCTGCAGCCGGATACGCCGTGTTTGGTTTTTCGACCCGATACCTGAATAACGACACCGATTGTTTACATGAGAGTTGCATCATCGATGTCAAAGTTGCACACGATGAAATGAAACGTCGCGGCGCTGAGTCAGTCATCTTGCTTGGTAACTCTGGTGGCGGTTCACTTATGGCAATGGCTCATGCGCAATTAGGAATCGGCGATGGTTGGGTGGGCATGGCTGCTCATCCTGGCGAAGGTGCTTTCATGCTGCAGGTCATCGACCCATCAGTGGCAGACGAAAATGATCCGTTCAGTTGTGTGCCCGAACTTGACATGTACAACCCGGACAATGGGTGGCGCCCGTGGCCAGAACCCAGTTCGTATGACCTCGACTGGTTGGCCAAATATCGAGCAGCCCAAATTGCGAGGGTGGCCAGAATCGACGCCATCGCCAAACAGGCCATTGCTGATGCTGAAACTGCCGGGAAGGCCCTGGAGGGAATTCACAAAAGCACAAACTTAGAGCAATGGCGCGACCAACGGGCTCGTCGGGTCTTTTCGAAATATCACACGATTTATCGAACTTTGGCCAATCCGGTCTATCTCGACCTGGCGTTAGAGCCTGATGAGCGGCCGATGGGGTCACTTTTTGCCTTTCCGGACCCCTTTGAGGCCAACTATGGCCGTGGTGGGCTGGCCAGAACCATGACCTCTCGGGGCTGGCTCAGCACCTGGTCGGGGTTATCCAGCCATGCCAAATTGGCTGACACCATGCCCCAAATCAAGGTTCCGACCCTGTTATTGCACCCCACAGCAGACACGGAAATCCGCATCAGGGAGGCAAAAGAGATCGTGGCGGCCTCAGGTGCATCTGACTCCACATATGTAGAAATGAAGGGCGCACCTCATTATCTCGAGGGCCATCGCATTGAAGCTCTCGAAATCGTGGCTGACTGGATTCAGAAGCGCTTTCCCCGATAAATCCCGTGGTATCTCCCATGTGGATTAGCCAAAACTGCCGATAGCGTTCCTAGTCCGTGCGATTCGGGTATTAACCCGAAAAGCTAGATCGACCGTCGAAGACACAAAAAATAATCGACGTCCGTGAAGGCCACAACGCTGCAAAGCAGAGTGGAACCACACGGCAACACCCAGACACGTGCTCCGTTAACAGAAATGTTCTCGGAGCATTTGCGTGAATAACCAAACGAG
>JBIISL010000091.1:0-3925 GCA_044341035.1 Ilumatobacteraceae bacterium
GATCCGTAACCGAATGATGTTGCGTAGATGACGTCGTAGCCCTCTGATGCAAGTTGTTCGAAAGTCTTTTCAGAATCTGCGTTGTCAGCAATATTCTCAATGCGCTTTACTTCAACACCAAGATCTTCTTCAAGTTGCAAGATGCCTTGCTCGTGCTGGTATGTCCAGCCTTTGTCTTCGGCAGTGCCGAGGTAAACAACTGCGACTTTTACATCGGTTGCTTCCGCTGGTGCACTTGTCGTGTCTGATGATGAATCGCTTCCGCCGCACGCTGCGACGAGAAGTGATGCTGTAGCTGCAACTGCTGCAAGCTTCCACATTTTCTTCATGTATTTTGGTCTCCCTGGGTTTGTGGCACTGCGAGCAGCACCGATTCAAAAACCTTACTCCCCACGAAAGTGCCCTAAATCATCCGAAATCATGAATTAACAAAGGGTTCGGGTGCCCGAACGAACCTGTCCGCAAGAGTTGTAGGGGGTCGAGCGCAGGTACACTTCAACCCTTCCCAGGAGAGGTGCCAGAGTGGCCGAATGGGGCGCCCTGCTAAGGCGTTGTCCGTCTTAAAGCGGACCGTGGGTTCAAATCCCACCCTCTCCGCCATATGAGTTTGCTATGCAAACCCCTGGCAGCCCTTGTGGTTGCAGGCGCGCTGGTGTTCAGCGGGCCAGCCCCGGCAGGGGCGAAAGTGGCGACGGGCTGCGCCAAGACCTACACCGTGGTACCAAATGACTCCTGGAATCGCATTGCGAGCAAGGTCAATGTCACCATGAGCCTTCTCATGGAAGCCAATTCAGCCAAAACAACGACACTCCTTCTAATTGGCGATGTGATTTGTCTGCCGAAATCAGCCACCACGAAGGAACCTTCGACCACACTGAAATTGAAGGCCCCAGCCAAGCGGTACACCGTGAAGCAGTCAACGGCAATTATTCGTGAAATTTGGCCGGACAAGCTGGAGAACAGGGCCATTGCCATTGCCAAGCGGGAAAGCAAGCTGAACGCTGCGGCTTATAACGGCAGTTGCTGCTTGGGGCTATTTCAAATTCATTGGCTGGCCCACCGCAGTTGGCTGAAAAACATTGGCATCACGTCGCCGCAACAACTACTTGATGCCAGGGTCAATGCCAAGGCCGGATACGCCATTTACAAGCGCTCAAACGGGTGGGGTGCCTGGAATTAAATCTCACAGGTAGAGTTATTTTCCTAATAACAAGCGCTCGTAGCTCAATGGATAGAGCATCTGACTACGGATCAGAAGGTTGTCGGTTCAAGTCCGGCCGAGCGCACCACTAGAAATCCCCCTGCTTTTGTAGGGGGATTTTGCTTTTCCCGGTCACGAGTATCTGGAGCTGCATGGCCGGACTTTGTCCCCTGTAGACGGCTGAGACACATGTACTGAGAATTCAAGTTGAAGCAATGGCCAATGGGGGAAACGCTCGATCATCGGCTCGAATTGCGGTAACTACCAGTGCTGCACCAGCGACACCGCCAAGCGAGAACACTCCAAGTTCTGGGTCAAGCAGTTCATCAGCCTCAAGTGGTTCATCTGCCTCAAGTGGTTCAACCTCTTCTTCTACTTCAAGTAACTCAACTTCCTCCTCCACTTCAAGTGGTGTGGTCAAGTCAAAAATAGGTAAGAGCGTTGCGTCATCAACTTTGTTGAAGGCGGCCGCTGTCAAAGTTCCAAAGGGTGCAAAGACAACCGTAAGTTCATCTTCTTCGAAGAAGGTATGCAAAGTTTCTGGAAGCACTGTGAAAATGATTGGCAAGGGAACTTGTACTGTGACAATTACGGTGAAGCCCAAGACTGGGAAGACCATCACCAAGAAGGTGAAGATCACCGCCTAGCGGTTAATTACTTGGCTTTCGTTGCCTTTGCGAGGGGCGCGAACTTTTCAGAACCACCAACAAGGTGAATGATGGCTGAGATTGCAACATCTGCCCAATCGTCTTCAAGTTCTGGAAGACGAGAGAAGTCGAGCAACACGTGGCCAAACAAAAGGCCATGAATCATGTAGGTCACAGTGTGTAGATCAAATTGCGGTTTGATCCAGCCACGGTCACGAAGTATCTCTAAAGTCTCAGCGAAATAGAGAAGGCCTTCTACTTGGGCGGCACGAACGGATTCGGCAAGTTTTTTGTTACTTGTAGCCGAGGAAAATACACGAATGCGATTCCGGCGAAATTCGACGAATTCTTTTGCAGACGTTGCATACATCAATTGAGACAGTTTCTCGAAGAACTCTTTCTCTGACGTAGAGGTTTCCACAAGAAGGCGAAACACGGTGTTGTCATTGTTGAGTCCTTCGGTCAACTCCTCTAATTGCGCGGCGTATACGAGGCCGAATTTGCTACCGAAATGGTGGTACAAAGAGCTTCTGGCTGTTTTTGAGTTTTTGAGAACGACTTCGATATCAAATTCGTCGACGCCGTGTTTTGTGAGTTCTTTGCGCGCCTCGGCCATGAGCCTGCCCATGGTTTCAACGCCGTCACTTCGCTTGGGGACATTTTTTACTACTGCCATTGCTTGCCTTTCGTCGCATCTACGGACTCACTATAGATGAATTACTCTTCTAATTGGAAAAATGTTGATTTATCCGCTCGGCGAACCGAGGGCAGAGACGCGTCTGTAATCTCTAGGCATGTCTGACACTCCGGATTCGTCAATCGAAGAGACCGCCATCACGCCTGTGGATGTCCCTGAAACTTCATCGGAGAAAGCAGAAAGCCGCAGGTGGTGGCAGTTACTTCGCTTTATGAAGCGCGAAGGCGAACGTCGCGATCGTTCGATGTTGTTCAACGCGGCTGTCACTATTGGCACGACAGCTCTCGTGGCATTGACGGCCATGTATGCGACATTGAGCACCACCAATAAAAACCTAAACGAAACTCGTCGAGGTGCACGCGTGGTGGCTTTGGTAGAAGAATGGTCCGTCACAGTGGCTGATGCTTCATCGGCAATTGAATTATTGGGTCAGCGCGCAAATGACTTGTGGGCGTATGGTGCCGCAATCGAACAGCAAGGTGTAATTCTTGATGAAGCGCTACTTAATGAAGCGTCGAAAGAAACCGCATATCTTAAAGTGCGTCAGGCCTTAGCGTTTTCTACGGCAAAAGCCGGGCTTGTTTCATCAAAAGTTACGAGCACTTGTCTTGACAAATTTGTCACCATGCTTGATACGTGGCAAAACGCTTTGAATTGGACACGGTCTTCGCTTCAAGTTGAAGAAAGCATTCAATCTGGAATTGAAGCAGTATCCATGCAACAAGAAAACCGAGATGCGTTATCAAGTTCTCTCTCGATCGTTCGAAGCTTGGCTAGAACAGAACTTGAAACAGCGGGTGCTGATGGTTCTTCAGTGAAGTGTGACATTCCAGATGAAGACATTCTGTGGGGAAAACTAATTCCTGAAGACCCTGCAGCCTAAACGTTCACCCTTTTGATTCTGTTGGGCAGATCGCTATGCGGTCTGATGAAAGAAACGCGAGATCCAGCCAGCGATCCGTTGCTGCTCCAGTGGTTCTGCCAAAGTTGCCCTGGCTGCATCAACTTGTTCGGTACCGAATAATGCACGGCGTGTGTTGAGCAAACTGTCTGCGAGGGGCGCAGAAAATTCAGGGTGAATTTGAATTGTCCACGCGCGATCTCCGATAAGCATTCCGCCAATCGGGCAGTAGGGAGCAGTTGCCATAAGTCGCGCACCATCAGGGAGCGATTGCACTTGGTCTTGATGGCTGGCTGCCAACACAATGTCCTGTGACGAATCCATCCACGACTGTTGCTCCACAATCTCGTATCGCTTTGCACCAATTCCCCAACCAACATCTGCTTTAGCGACTGTTGATCCGAGTGCCTGCGCCATGAGTTGATGACCAAAACAAATTCCAACGTATGGCGTTTCCTTGGCCACCATGTCACGCAACA
>JBIISL010000052.1:0-13129 GCA_044341035.1 Ilumatobacteraceae bacterium
AGGTAAACGCCACGGCTGTTGCCGTGGTACCCATAGTTGCGGTGGTCAGGTTGTTACGCATGAGGTGACCATCAAACCACCTGATTTCGCCAGAGTCAACTGATTTAATGAAACCCAGTACCCACAAGGGTTTGCTCATATGTTGACGGGTGAAATATCTGGCCACAAAGGAATGGGCTTGAGAAACACAGAGGCCCACCCCCGAAGGAATGGGCCCCGAACTCATTCTCTAAAACGGAATGAGCAAGTACTAGAAATGTAGCAATTATCTGTGGCAGTTTCCGCCAAGTTATTGGTGTCTTAGAGGTGCGAGATACTGAGCATTATTTGCACTTGAAGTGCAACCAGTGCCAAGCCACACGCAATACCAACTGTGATGGCGATGTTGAAACGCTTCTCAAGCATTCCAATTCGTTTATCGATGAATTCAATGTCGCGGGTGCGGGCGACATCTGACCAGCCAGAGGGAGGCAGGTGTTCCATAAGTGAGTTTGCCACGTCGTCTCCTAACTGTTGTCGCAGTCCGATCTGCATGTCGAATCGTTGTGCTTCGCTGATACTCATAGTAAGTCCCTTTTTGTGGTGTTGTACAGATATGTGTGCATTTGTTGGAAGTAGTGGAAGCGCCTCGGCACATTTCAATCAGATATCGTGACATTGATGTCGTTTCGTGATGCTGCACTGAGTTTTCAGATGATTGAAGGCCCCGGAACTGGGCGGCAATTCACTGCAAGGCGTCGAGTTCGCCTAGGTGATGCAACGCCGAATGGTCGCTTACGTCTTGATGCAGTGGCGCGCTATCTGCAAGATGTCGCAAACGATGACACGCGTGACGCGGATTGGAGTGACCCGCATTGGTGGGTGGTTCGCCGCACTGTGATTGATGTGCATCAGTTTCCGACGTACTTGCAAGAGATTGATCTGACTACGTGGTGTGGTGGAGTTGGGTCTCATTGGGCAGAACGTCGCACACGCATTAGCGCAGTTGACGGCACGGTTCTTGTTGATGCAGCTGCCTTATGGGTACATGTTGATGAAATCACATTGCAACCGAGCAAAGTGCCAGCAGACATTCTTGCCATCCTGAGTACGTCTGCTGCTGGGCGTGATGTCAATGCTCGATTGTTATTGCGTGACAAGTTGTTTGATGCTTCAACTACCCATGCAGAATCGTGGCCATTACGGTTTGCAGACTTTGATGCGGTAGGTCATATGAATAATGCCGCGTATTGGACCATTGTTGAAGAGTTTCTTGCAGACCACCGCACTGTGCGAGCGCCGCTTCGGGCAATTGTGGAACATGTGGTGCAAGTAGAACAAGGTCACGAACCGATTCGACACCTTTCATCGGGTGATGAGAATCTTGAATTACAACTTCGGGTTGGTGCCACCATGCATTCTGCAATGTGGTGTGGGGTTAATCCTTAAGTACGTATTCAAACGTGCCGCTGTTATCGCGTCGTTCGAAGTCACCCATGATTCGCAAGTGTTCAAGGTGTGCGAATGCTTCGCTGTCCGCCATTGCACCTTGCGCGCGTGGTGAGAACAAGTGAGTAGCAAATTCCATGACAGATGCTGGCCTGCTGAGATCTGCGCTGGTGTCACGAAGTTTTTGTAGACGCTCAATGTGGTGATCTTTGATGGCTTGCACTCTGCCACCCACATTTTCAAACGGTGTGCCATGCGCTGGCAATGCAATATTGATCTGGTTTGCAAAGTTTCCGATTTTGTCAAGCGAGTCGAAGAACAAAGTTAGTGGGTCGCCGTGTGCTGTGAGGCCACTGATGTGTGGAGTGATTGTTGGCAATACATGGTCACCACTTAATAGAGTGCCAGTTTCTTGGTCAAATAGGCACAAGTGATCGTGTGTATGGCCAGGCGTATGCACCGCAACCCATTCGCGACGTGCGAACTTCATACGGTCTGATTCATTCAGCCGGACCGATGGTTGCGGAACCTTCATCAGTTTCGGAAACTTACGTGCAACGCGCATGCGTGCTTTGCGTTGCCATGGCATATCCATTGCTGGTCCGCCCCATGGTGGTGGATCAAAGGGGCTACGCATCATGAGAGCGAGTTCTTCAGCATCAACATCGGGTGGGTCTGATGGGTCATAGAACGTGCGAAAGAGACGATGAGTGATGATGTCTGCACCTGATTCGCTGCGAAGGCGAGCCGCGCCGCCGTAATGGTCTGGGTGGCTGTGCGTGACAATGATGGAGTGCACGCGCTTCATGGGCACACCAATTGTTGCTAAGCGATCAGTGAGAGCGGTCCATGATTCTTTTGTAGGAAGGCCTGGGTCAACAACAGCGACACCACGCTCGTCTTCTAAGACGTACATGTTCACGTGACCAAGGCCAGTGATGTTTGCAGGAAGTTGAGTTCGTAATACGCCGGGCGCAACTTCCACAATTTCATCTGTGGCTTGAAGTTGTTCAGATTTCAGAGGGCGTGGAGTATCAGTACTCACTGACTCGGCTTCTTCACTTCTGCGGGGTCACGAAATATGAGCTCTCGGTAGTAACGCATTTCGTCCACGCTGTCGCGAATGTCATCCATGGCACGATGATTTTGTCCGGTACTGATTTTGCGACCGTACGCAATGTTTGGGTACCAACGCTTTACAAGTTCCTTCACCGTTGAAACATCAACGCAGCGGTAGTGCAACCAGTGTTCAATTTCTGGCATGTACTTTTCAAGAAAACTTCTGTCAGTACGAATGGAATTTCCACACAGTGGAATCTTTCCGGATTCAGGACTGTGTTCCTTGATGAAGTCGAGAGTCTGCTGCATTGCTTCGTCGTGGCTGATGGTCGAGGTCTTGATGAGCTCTAGCAAGCCAGAGGTGGTGTGCATTTGAGTCACGAAATCACCCATGGAAGCCAAGGCTTCTTCTGGCTGGAAGATCACCAGGTTCGGGCCTTCGGCGATGATGTTGAGCTCGTCATCTGTGACCAGAGTGGCGATTTCCACAATCACATCGGTCTCAGGATTGAGGCCTGTCATTTCGAGGTCCATCCAAATCAGCACTTCACCAATCTATTGGCAATGCTTGATTACGCCCATAGTGGAGGCGGGGCATAGCGTAGAGATGTGCCAGACATTCACATCAAGCGCCTCGATGCCGATCTACCCCTGCCCCAATTGGCGCACGTGGGTGATGCTGGCCTTGATATCTACTCATCAATTGACACGGTGTTGGCGGCTAACGGTGGACGCGCTCTGATCCCTACAGGAATCGCAATCTCTATTCCGCTCGGATACGCCGGGTTTGTTCTGCCTCGCAGTGGGTTGGCTCTGAAACATGGCATCAGTGTGGTGAATGCACCAGGTCTTATTGACTCTCACTACCGAGGTGAGATCAAGGTTGTTCTTTTGAACACTGATCAGAACCGTCCGTACCACGTGTGTCGTGGTGATCGTATTGCACAACTTGTTATTCAGCGTGTTGAAGAAGTGACATGGACTGAAGTGGACAACTTGGATGACAACGACCGCGGTGGCGGATTCGGCCACTCAGGTCGATAATTACTTTTTCGGGAGTCGAATCGACAATGCGCCACTTTCAGTAAGCGCTGCAACCTCATCAGCGCTCATGCCAAGAATGCTGGTGAAGACTTCTGCATTGTCTTCTCCGCGAAATTTCGAAACACCACGCGTGCTTGTGTTGGAACCAGAAAAGACCCATGGCGAATTCGGCACTCTGAAAGTATCGCCTGAACGATCATCAGCATCAATAAGAACATGACGTGCGGCGGCCCACTCTGTTTGTGCCAACTCTTCCATGGTGCGCACTGTTCCCATTGCTAAGCCACTGTCGGCACACACTTTTTCTAAAGCATCTGCTGTGGGCATGGCAGCTGCCCAGTCGACCAAAATTTGTAACAAGTCATCAAAGTTTTTCAATCGTGATGCAACATCGGCAAAGCGCGGATCATCAAACATGTCAGGTTTGTTCATTGCTCTAACAAACAAGTCATAGGTACCACGTTCCGCAGGATGTCCGCTGATCACAACGTGACGGCCATCTCCTGTTTGAAGCACTGGGTATTCACCGGGTTGAAATGAACGTATTTGGTCTGCAGGAACGGGTCGGTTGAACAATTCGTTTTGCACATGTTCATTTACATACAACATGGTTTGTGCCATTGACACATCAACAAACTGCCCGACATCAGTTTGTGTGCGTTGGAATAGCGCCGCCAAAATTGCTGAGGCTGCCTCCATGCCTGTGTAGACATCTGCATGGCTATGAGGGTCGTTAGACACCTCGCCACCGCGCGCATCTGCTTGTAAGCCTGTCAGGCCAGTTTCGGCGTTCACTACTGATGCATAGGCACGACGGTTTACCCACGGTCCAGAATTGCCGTAGCCACTAATTGCTGCATAAATAAGGCGTGGATTGATTTCAGAGAGCACTTCGTAGCCAATACCCAATTTGTCCATTACGCCCGCACGAAAATTCTCGACCACAATGTCGCAGTGCAGAACAAGTTGTTTGATAAGTGCGATTGCCTCTGGCTTTTTCAGATCCATTGAGATGTTCTTCTTGCCAATGTTCTGTTGTGCAAAATATGTAGACATTGAACCAACACGAGGAAATGCAAAACGTGTGAGGTCACCCTCAGGTGGTTCCAGCTTGATTACCTCAGCACCCATGTCTGACAACATGCGCGTGCAATGCGGCCCAGACAGTACGCGTGTGAAATCCAATACGCGTATGCCTTCAAGTGGCCGAGCGCCATTTTCATTTGCTGTGAGGTGTGCCTTCATGATGTCCTTGACCGTATCTAACACATACAGTGAAGTACATGGTCGACGATTTTGCTCGTGAAGTAGAAGCCTTTTTCGAGACTCTGCCCGCCGTTATGGCAACTGCAGGGACAGGCGCAATGGACAGGGTGCGGACATTGCGCGGAGCAATGGCGAAAGCGCGACTCGTCGGTTTCGGAATTCCCGAGGAATACGGCGGCCGTACTGATGTTGAAAATGGTGAACGTCGTTTTCAAGCGTTATCTGCTGGGCGGATGCCGCGCGAAGCTGACACATTAGGAATTGGTCTCAATATGGCGATACCGATCATCATGCAATACGGAACAGAAGAACAAAAGAAACGTTTTGTGGCTTCAACATTGAGTGCGCAAGAAGTGTGGTGTCAGTTGTATTCGGAACCAGAAGCCGGAAGTGATCTTGCAAGTTTGCGCACAACTGCAGTGCTTGATGGTGACGAATGGGTAGTGAACGGACAGAAGGTCTGGACATCTGGTGCTGTGAATTCTGAAATGGGCGTGTTGTTGGCACGCACGGGTGATGCTCCGCGTAATCGTGGAATTTCTATGTTGCTTATTCCTATGAAACAACCGGGTGTTGAAGTTCGACCACTACGTCAGATGACGGGTGCTGCTGAATTCAATGAAGTGTTCTTTACTGATGCGCGAATTCCTAAAGATTGGATTGTCGGTGAAGTAAATGATGGGTGGCGAGCTGCTACCGGTCTACTTGCACACGAACGCAGTTCGCTAGGAAATGTTGGGGCAGATGAGAAGCGTGAAGCTAGTGGACACGCGGCAGTTCCGTTTCATTATCTTCTAGATCTTGCAGTGCGAACTGGGTACAACACAGATGCATTGATGCGTCAAGATTTAGCGCGTGCGTATACGGGTGAAAAACTCATGGGCTGGGTAGCGCAAAGAAAAGTATTCCCTAGCGTCGGAAAATTGTGGCGCACGAAACAGTCACGATTTGTTTCTGAGACTGCGGCGCGTATGACATTGGCCGGTGCACTTGCCCAAGAACCTGGCGATAAAGATGCTGATTTCTGGAGATATTTCGTCTTGAATGCACCACGAATGTCTATTGGCGGTGGCACGGACGAGATTCAGAAGAACACAATTGGCGAAAGAGCTTTGGGTCTTCCGCGCGAACCGTCGTAGGTTTTATTTGCCGATGAATTTTGGTGTGCGTTTTTCAACGAATGCTGCGGCAGCTTCACTGTGATCAGCAGTTGCCATAGTGCGGGGCATTGCAACAGCTTCAGCATCTAATGCTGTTTCAAGCGAAACTCCACCGGCACGGTTGATGTTTTCTTTCATATAGCGAAGTGCAATAGGCGCACGTTGCGCAAGACTTTGGCAATACGCCATTGCATCATCGGTAAATGTTGCATCAGGAAACACTTCGCTAACCATGCCAAGCGCAAGAGCATCACGCGCAGAAAGGCGGGGAGAAGTGAACATCAATTCTTTTGCTTTGGCTTCACCAACGATGCGAGGGAGAAACCAGGACATTCCGAAGTCTCCGCTGGCACCAACATTTGCAAAGGCAGTGACAAGCAGTGCGCGCTCGGCAGCGATACGTAAATCAGCTGATAGCGCAATTGATAATCCGGCTCCGGCTGCTGCACCGGGGATTGCAGCAACAACTGGCTGTGGCAATTTGCGTATTGCTCCGCTGACTGCGGCCTGAATGTAACGCAAACGTGTGATGCCATCTTCAATAGAACCACGACCAGATGATTGCCCAGAATTTCGTGCGTGCATTCCTTTGACATCACCACCTGCGCAAAATGCGCCACCTTCACCTGTAAGCATGACAACACGAATATCAGAGTTAGCAGCGATGAGTGGAAGAGCGGTAGTGAACCCCATGTACACCTCATCAGACAGTGCATTGCGCGCTTCTGGTCTGTTGAAAGACAGAACGGCAACGTGGCCATCAATGCGGCCGAGTAGGTGGTCAGTTCCGGTTTCTAAAGTGCTCATGTGGTTCCCTTATGCAGATGTTTGATGTCAGCCTGCCATGAGTTCGAGGGTCAATCCTCATTGGGCATCTGTCTAATATGTGTGAATGACCACAGTGGAAAACCCCCGCAGTAACCCTTTTCTTGAAGGAAACCTGGCCCCTGTAACCGAAGAAGTAACTGCGTTTGACTTGGAAGTCACCGGCACACTTCCACCCGAATTAGATGGCCGCTACTTACGTAATGGACCGAACCCATTGGGCTATGTGAATGCAGAGAAGTATCACTGGTTCACGGGGCATGGCATGGTGCATGGCATTCGCGTACGCGATGGCAAAGCCGACTGGTATCGCAATCGTTGGGTGCGCAATGACGATGTTGCTGAATTACTTGGCGAGGCACACCCTCCGTCTGATTGGCCTGCAGATCATGGTCAGTTCGCTGCAAACACAAATGTCATCGGTCATGCAGGGAAAACATTTGCAATTGTCGAAGCCGGTTCTCCTCCTATTGAATTGTCGTATGAACTAGACACAGTGCGAATCTCAAATCTTGAAGGCACTTTGCCTCATGCGTATTCCGCACACCCGAAGCGTGACCCACTAACTGGCGAACTTCATGTGATGACGTATTACTGGGGTTGGGGAAATCAAGTTCAGTACTTAGTAGTCGGAACTGATGGTCGCGTGCGACGTCATGTCAATATTCCAACCACTGGTGGACCAATGATTCATGACATTGCGTTTACACAGAAGTACATCTTGGTATTTGATTTGCCCACAATCTTTAATCTTGAAGCTGCAATGGCAGGTACAGGTCTTCCATATTTTTGGGATCATGACTACGACGCGCGTATTGGTCTTTTGCCTCGTGAAGGAAATGCTGAAGACGTGAAATGGTTCAGTATTGATCCATGCTATTTCTTTCACCCAATGAACGCGTACGACGATGGTGATTCAGTTGTGCTTGATGCAGCGCGTCACCCCAAGATGTTTGATCGCGAACGTCGTGGCCCAAGCGAAGGATCTCCAACTCTTGATAGATGGCGTATCAATACCGTTACCGGCAAAGTGAAACAAGAACGAATTGATGATCGCCCGCAGGAATTCCCCCGCATTAATGAATCTCTAATTGGACTTCCGAACAAGTATGGCTACACAGCAGGCGTTGGCAAACACTTCGCACAAGACACTCTGATCAAAATAGATCTAGAGACTCGACGCACAGAAGCCAGAACTGACACTGCCCGGTATGGATACGGCGAACCAGTGTTCATTCCACGCGATGGTGCAACGGCAGAAGATGATGGCTGGGTTATGGCATTACGCCTTGATTCTGAAACTCAGACATCAGACCTTGCACTGTTCGATGCAACGGCAATTACTGCTGACCCTGTAGCTGTTGTTCACCTGCCGGCGCGCGTACCGAATGGATTTCACGGCAACTGGATTCCCGGGGCGCAATAAAGGCTAAAAAAATTAGGCGTCTCAAATTGTCATAAGATTAGGCATGGCTACTAGTTCCAAATCCAAGTCTTATTCACGCAGATCAATTGGAGCGGTGCTTCTTGTTGGTGTTTTAGCTGGTGTCACAGTTGGTGGAGGCGTTGGTGTGATTGCTGCGTCATCAACAAAATCAGTGACTGTGTGCGCCAACAAAAAAACAAATGTTTTGCGCTATGCCAAGAACGGCAAGTGTGTGAAGAAAACTGAAACGAAAGTGCTTTTGAATCAAACCGGTACAACCGGTGCAGCCGGAACGAACGGTGCTGCTGGTGCGAAGGGCGACACGGGTGCTGCTGGAACGAAAGGCGACACGGGTGCCACAGGTGCTGCTGCTCCTGTAGCAACTGGCACGAACTGTGTTGCAACAAAATGCACGTACAAGATCGGTGATGTTGGCCCTGGTGGCGGTCATATCTTCTTTGTTGATTACAACGATCAGTATTCTGGTCTGAATTATTTGGAAGCTGCTCCTCAGTTATGTGAAGGAATTAAATTTTGGTCGTCAGATCGCACTCATTCACTTGTTGCAGTGAACGGTTGGGCAGCACGTGCGATAGGCGCAGGGAAGGCAAACTCAGCAGCAATGATTGCCAACGGCGCAACATCGTATGAGGCGGACGTATCGGGCGCAGCATCTTTTGCTGAAACCTCGGAGTGCGGAACAAAGACCGATTGGTTTTTAGGGTCGCTTGGTGAGATGAAGTTGATGTTTGACAATCTTCAGGGTGTTGGCGATTTTGATGGTGAATATTGGAGTTCGAGTAGTTCGGATGACGGAATGTCCCTCACTTCTTTTTCACTGAGTTCTAAGACAGGGTGGATAGTTGACGGTGGCCGGAACGACGGTATCTACGTGCGTCCAGTGCGGTCTTTCTAACTGTTTTTGTGATGACTCACGTGGTGCGTGTCTACCACTCACGAAGAGTGATTTCCTGGGGCGAAATAAATTAGCTAAGCGGAACGCCAAGGTGGCGAAGTGCCAGTGATGAATACACGGCTATGCCGCGACGCATTTGGGTCTCTTCGTAGATCGCGCGGTTGCTGTGGTTTGGGGCAGCTTTCATAATGTCCATGCCCTCTGGCATGAGCCCAAGAAACATCATTGCGCCAGGAACGCGGTTCAAGACGTAACTGAAATCTTCAGCGCCCATTACAGGGTGATCCATGATTCGAACATTGCGGTCACCAGATACTGCAGTCGCAACATCGGCTGCGAAAGAAGCTTTGTCTTCGTTGTTCACAGTGACGTCGTAGCCAATATGTAGGTCTACTTCTACTTCCATACCGTGTGCTGCAACGATGCCTTCTGCTACACGATTAATACCGTCGTGAAGAAGTGAACGAGTGCGCTCGCTGACGGCGCGAATTGTGCCGATAATCGTGGCAGTTTCAGGGATCACATTGCTGGCAGTACCAGTGTGAATTTGCGTGATGGTAATGACGCCTGGATCGAACACATCAACACGACGTGTTACCAATGTTTGAAGTGCCTGAACAATCTCGCATGCAACTGGAATTGGGTCGAGAGTGAAGTGAGGTGCACTTCCGTGTCCGCCGCGACCTTTCACAGTGATTGTCACAAAGTCACTTGACGCCATGATGGTGCCGCCCTTGAGACCAATGAAGCCACCGGGAATATTTGAAGCAGAGTGAATTGCGTATGCGCCAGTGATTGGAGATTCAGTACCGACATCAAGCAAACCCTCGTTCAACATTTCACTTGCGCCGTTGAAACCTTCTTCGCCGGGTTGAAACATAAACAGAACTCGACCAGTGATGTCTGCTTTGCGCGATGACAGCAATTTTGCTGCGCCCACCAACATTGCCGTGTGTGTGTCGTGACCACATGCGTGCATTGCATTTTCAACGTTTGACTTGAAATCAAGATCAGTGTCTTCAGGCATTGGCAATGCGTCCATGTCGCCACGAATAAGAACGGTGTCGCCGGGCTTGTCGCCAGTGAGCATTGCTGCAATTCCGCTTGTTGTTTCGTGCAAGGTGATGTCAAGAGGTAGACCTTCTAATGCGGCAAGAACTGCATCACGAGTGCGAGGGAGATGGTTGCCGAGTTCTGGCCACTTATGAAGCTCGCGTCGTAGCGCAACTGTTTCGTCGAAGACGTCGTTGGCCTGTTCAAGGATTCCTGCAGGATTTCCGTGTGCGTCACGGGCGTCGTCGGTGTTCAAAGTGTTTTTGGCCATGTCATATGGTAGGCACAAGACAATGAACTCTTCAGCGGCGGCGCACCCCGACAACTCACCCGATGAGATGGTGGAAGAGATTGATATGTCCGGCACTGTGCTGCGGCTAGTCCCACGCCGACAAATGCGTGCAGAACAGTTATGTCATCGTTCCGTGTTCATTGCGGTCATGTCTGAAAAGGGTGACCTGTTGGTTCATCAGCGTGCAGAGACGAAAGACATATGGCCAGGCTGGTGGGATGTAGCTGTCGGCGGGGTGGTGGCTCCTGGCGAATCGTGGGACATTGCTGCTGCTCGGGAGTTGCACGAGGAACTAGGTATCGAAGGAGTGGGGCTTGAATTTCTAGGAATAGGGGCGTATCGCGACAAGGATGTCCAGCTGGTGGCCGCCACGTATCTGTGTCGTACAGAGGGCCCATTCACCTTTTCTGACGGAGAAATAACTGCCGCCCATTGGGTTAGCCGTGCCGAATTGCCCGCGTGGTTACAGGGAAAACAGTTCCTGCCCGACAGCGTGGCCTTGGTGCTGCCCCGCCTCCCAGAGTGAGCCATATTTCAGAGGCTTAGGCTTTCAGCGACAGTTCTATACGGCAAGGAGGCTTGATCATGTCAGAAAAAATCATGGTTGAGTTCACCATCGAACCGTTTACTGATGGCACACCTGGGCACCACGTGACTCGCGCGATTGCCGCAGTTGAATCTTTAGGTGTTGCTGTTCATGTCGGACCTTTTGGTTCTTCGTTTGTCGCTGAAACCGAAGTAGCGAGCGAAGCGATTGCTGTGTTGTCGCGCATGGCCTATGACAATGGCGCAACACATATCACGATTGATACTGAAAAGGTCGGGTAACTCATTATGGGTTACGTCAATCATCCTCTGCTTGCAGCAGTAAAACCGATTCTTGATGCTGTGGGAGCACAACTCATTTCCGTTGATGACGCACGCATAAGTGATGTTGCATTGGAATGGGAAGGCGAAATTATTGCTGCTGTTCGTTTGCCAGCGATCTATGGCGCACTTGACAGATTGATTCATCAAGTTGAACGCGAACTTGGTGCTGCTCTACAAGAATTGTCGCGTAGTGACAAACAAGTGGCTGTACGAATGCTTGATCAACGCGGTGCGTTCACCCTTCGCCGCGCTGTTGAGGATGTGGCCGATGCAATGGGCGTCTCGCGAATCACGGTGTACAACTACCTCAATTCCTTACACCGCTAAGGCGTTCTCAAAGCTGAAGCACACCCCTGTGACATACTTGGGGCATGCAAGCACTCATAATTGTTCTTCTCGTTGTCCTTATTGCTGCCGTTGTTTATTTCGGAATTCAGGCCAGCACCAACAAATCTGAAGCAGTACTTCCTCCTGCTCTAGACACCGACGCAATTGCTCGTACGGTTCAAACTGCCATCAACCTTGAAGCTATATCTACGTCAGTACAAGGTGCAGTTGCTGCTCAAATGTTGAAGACGGCACAAGAAGCCTTGGCAGTCAATAATCAGCAAGCAAGTCAACAGGCTGCAACCACTCTTACAAATCAGTCGGCCGCTCTTGATGCACAAGCAAAGTTGCTGCTGCAACCAATTCAACAGCAGATGAAACTTCTTGGTGACACGGTGACTGCTTTACAAGGCACATACACCGCCGAGCAAGCAACCATTACTTCGCTCGCAGGTCAGATCAATATCTTGCAAGATTCCACCACGTCATTACGTAACGCACTGAAGTCACCAACCGCTCGCGGGTCATGGGGTGAAAATCAATTGCGCACCATTATGAAGTTGGCCGGAATGGAAAACTATTGCGACTACACCGAACAATTCACCGGTGGTGAGTCAGAGCGCAATCAGCGTCCTGATGCCGTAATCAATTTGCCTACTGGTGGCCGTATCGCAGTCGACTCGAAGTTTCCCTTTAATGCCTATTTGCGTATGCAAGATGCAAAGGATGCCGCTGCACAAGATGAAGAATTAAAGAATCACGCGAAAGATATCCGGGTTCACGTGAAGGCATTAGCCGACAAGCGTTACTGGGATCAGTTTGGCCACAACACGCCAGACTTCGTAGTCATGTTCGTGCCGAACGAAGGTGCTGTGGCTGATGCAATGAAATCGGATATCAATCTTTTGGCTGATGCCATGAAAGATCGAGTTCTTATTGCTTCGCCGGTCAACCTCTTGGCGTTACTTCTTACTGTTGCAAAAGGATGGCAGTCTCACCAATTAGAAGAGAACGCCGCAAAGGTCGCAAAGTTAGCCAAAGAGATGCACGAACGCGTCGGAGTTGTTGTCAACCATGTCGTCAAAATGGGCGACTCATTGAACACTGTTCTCACTACCTATGACGCCATGGTTGGTTCTATGGAAACGCGTTTGCTGGTTACCATGCGTAACTTCAAAGACCTGGGCGTGGTGCAAGAAAATGAGCCGATGAAGAACATCGCACCGATTTCTAAATCACCTCGTGAAATCAAAGCAGCGGAAGCAACTTTTGAGGGACTTCCCTTCGGAGAAATCGAACCGTAGAAACGGCTTACGGGACCCACATTTGCTGGGCTTCAACCACCGTATTGTTCTTGATACGTGAAATAAATGGGAACGCCACCCAGTGGTATTGCGCAATCGGACTTGTAGCCACACCGGCAATCAGCTTCTTCAGAACTGAAGTATTGATTTCATAACTAG
>JBIISL010000084.1:0-3706 GCA_044341035.1 Ilumatobacteraceae bacterium
ACCGTTGAGACTGCTAACGGCACTACCCCTCATCAAAGGGATAGAGGGTGGTTTTTAGAGGCCGCCGGCCACCGCTGGGATGATGGAGACCGTGTCTCCAGGGGCGACAGGGGTGTCTAAGCCTTGCAAATAGCGGACATCGTCGTCAGCTACGAATACGTTGACGAACTTGTGTAAGTCCCCTGTGGCATCGAACAGGCGGTCATTGAAGCCTGCGTGCGCCTCATTGAGGGCTACCAGCACATCGCGCAGGGTGGCGCCTTCTACAGAAACGGTGGATGCGCCACCAGAGATGGGGCGCATATTTGTGGGGATTCGAACGGTCACGGCCATACGCAAACCCTACCGAACTACTAGGAATTCGCCACCAGAGGAGCGACCTTGCCACGCCATGGCATTGCCTCTTCCAATTGTGAGGCAAGTCGGACCAAAACATCTTCACGAAACGGGGCGCCAACAAATTGCACGCCCATTGGCAAACCGTCTGTCGACCAATGCAACGGCAAACTAATTGCCGGTTGGCCAGTGAGATTGAACTGTGATGTGTACGCCATTATCTCGCGCAGTCTCCATCCGCTGTCAGCGCCACTGAGGTGACCAATGCGCGGGGGTGGTCCAGCAATTGTTGGCGTGACCAAAATGTCGAACCCACGAGAGCCGTCTACTGGTTCCCACCACTGCACCACACGCCTGCACCATGCATGTATCCATTCCATGTTTTCCAAATATGTTTCGGCCGTAACAGCACGTCCCATTTCACGCATTCGAATATTGTCCGGCTCTAAATCATCTTCGCCCATCGGCCTACCAAAGAGTTTTTCGAAGGCAGCAATGTCGTTGTGTGTCCATGCAGCCACAACGCTGGTGAACTTTCCTGCATATTGCGTTTCACCTAATGCCTCGGGCCACGTAATTTCTACGTCATGACCAAGCGCAGACAATTTCTCTGCTGTCTTGTTGACCGACTCTCGCGATTGAGGATCGTCTAGTTGATAGTCAAATGTTGGATGACTAAGAATTCCAATGCGCAAGCGGCCAGGGTTCACGCCAACTTCTTGTGATAACGGCCGAGCAAACGGAGGCGCTGTGTACGGGTCTCCACTTTCATATCCACAAATAACATCAAGCACTGCTGCGGTATCACGAACAGTGCGTGTTACACATCCGTCGATGGTTGCGCCCATCCATGTCTCTGCCAAATCAGGACCCTTACTAACGCGACCGCGTGACGGCTTCAGCCCAACGAGTCCACATTCACTTGCTGGAACTCGAATTGAACCACCACCATCGTTCGCATGTCCGACAGCAACAATGTGTGAAGCCACACTTGCGGCCGACCCGCCACTTGAACCACCTGTTGAGTGTTCAAGATTCCACGGGTTACGCGTGGGGCCATATGACAAAGGTTCAGTCGTGATGGTGCTGCCCAACTCAGGCGTATTTGTTCGGCCTATTACAACAAAACCTGCACGAAGAAATCTTTGGGTGAGGTAACTACTGGAAGCCGCAATGAACTTTTCGTTCTTCAAGAAGCGAGTTCCCATGTGATGCGGTTCGCCGGCAAGTGGTGCACCCAAATCTTTCAATACAAGTGGCACGCCTGTAAATGGTCCACTCGGTAATCCAGCATCTGCTTCTGCCAGTGCACGTTCAAATCGTGGATGAATAATTGCGTTGACGTGGCTATTCAGATGTTCTGCTTGTGCAATTGCTGCCATGACCATCTCTCGGGCCGATACTTCGCCTGAAGAAATATGGGCGGCCTGGTCGATTGCGTCTATGTCGTTCAGTGTGCTCATGGCACAACCTTAGGACGCATCTAAGGTGGGTTCGTGCGCGTACTTGCAGCCTCCGACAAGTTCAAAGGAACAGCAACAGCAGCACAGGTATGCGCAGCCATCGGTCATGCCTGCTGGAACCTCAATATTGACTGCGTGGAAATACCCATGGCAGATGGTGGCGAAGGCACGCTCGAAGTACTGGGTGGTGCAAATCGTGTTACAACCGTTGCCGGGCCACTAGGTCACCCAGTACAAGCCGAGTGGCGACTTCATCGTGGCGTTGCAGTTATTGAAATGGCTCGAGCATCAGGGCTTACGTTGGTTGGTGGTGCATCACAGAACGATGCAGTAGCTGCATCAACAACAGGCACAGGACAGTTGATTGACATTGCATTAAACGAAGGCGCGAAGAAAATCATTGTGTGTCTTGGCGGATCAGCAACAACTGATGGTGGTTATGGTGCCATGCGAGCAATCACTACACCAGCACGACTTCTTGCAGTTGATTTTCTTGTTGCATGTGATGTCGACACGTTGTTCATAGATGCAGCTCGCGTATTTGGGCCACAGAAGGGTGCAACTCCGTCACAAGTGAATCTCTTGTCCGGCCGTTTGGAACGACTCGCACAAATGTATGAGTCGGAACACGGAATTGATGTCACCGAATTAGCTGGTTCAGGCGCTGCGGGTGGACTTGCAGGTGCACTTGCTGCACTCGGAGCCACATTGATGCCAGGCTTTGACATTGTTGCTGAAGAAGTCGACTTTGACGAAGCAATTCAAAACACCGACTTAGTAATCACCGGTGAGGGATTACTTGATGACACAAGTTTTGATGGAAAAGTTGTCGGCAGTGTGCGCGATTACGCACAAGACGCCAACACCGATGTTGCAGCAATTGTGGGAGACATCGACGAAGCAATGGATATGTCACAGCTGCGTGACATGCGCATCACAAATTTGACAACACAATTTGGCGCAGATGATTCGAAGAATCAGGTCTTGCGTTGTATTGAAGAAGCAGCACGCGAGATGCTGCTAAACAGATAACAATTAGCCAGCAGCTGGCGCAACTGTTGTGGTTGCAGCGCTACCGGTACCGGTACCAACAACCCCAGCAAGTGGTTTGTTAGCAAGATCTGTTCCGAGCAAAATCAAGATGCATGCTTCGCCGACAGTTCCTGTTTCAACAGGAATCGGTTGCGGCATAGCTGCAACTTCTACTTTGCCACCAAGTACAGCTGCTACGTTTTGCGCTGCAGCTTCACATCCGGCCAAGTAAAACACGCCTGTCATTTTGCGCTTCGCGGTTCCTGCTGCCACGTTCATCGCAACCTGTACCACGTATCCCTGGTCTTGCAATTTGGTGGTGAGGTCTCCGGCACTACCGGCAAGACCTGAAGCATTGGCCACCTGGATTTTGAAACCATTGATGCTGAAAGGCGCGAGTGTTGTAGGCGCTGACGGATCAACGGTTCCGTTCGGGTCGGTCGTGCCATTCGGATTAGTCACCGGAGCGATCGTGGAGGCCCCACCATCACCGCGTACGTCACGCAGAATAAGGAATCCGAGCAATAGCGCCACGACCGCGACTGCTGCGCCAAGTGTGCCCGTGCTGGGTGTTGAAAGTGATGGGCGTCGAGCGCCTGGTTTTTGCTGGCTCATGGGAAAGGTCCTCCGAGAGGAATATAGGAGACGCCCACACGGTAGTGGCAATACGACTTCAGGGGGATGACACCCCTAAAACCCCTACAAAATAAAGGTTATCGAGAGATTACGGCGTAAACGCCAGAACAAATGGAGCCGGGTGTGGGGATTGAACCCACGACCTACGCATTACAAGTGCGTTGCTCTACCACTGAGCTAACCCGGCAAGGTGAAGGACAATCCTAGGCGGGAGAAGCCAATCGCGCACGGGTCACTTC
>JBIISL010000085.1:0-3680 GCA_044341035.1 Ilumatobacteraceae bacterium
CGAGCAGTATTCATGTGCCCCTCTTTGATCGGAAGGTCTCGTGCGGCTACTTCCCCGTACAACAACCCGCTTGGTAACGCAGTAATCACTTTTTCGACACCACCGAGACGAGCGGCCTCGAGAATTGCAACTGATAACTGCAAACTAGACAACGCTCCATTGAGATGCGCGTGCGCAGGAGAAAATGTTGCAAGGTTGATGATGATTTGTGGGCGACGCAATGACACAAGTTCTGAAAATTCACGCGATTCAATACCAATGTTTTGGAATTTGAATCGACCGGCAGCATTTCGAGCATCGGCCAAATTTGCCAAAGACCCGGTTGACAGATTGTCAACAACTTCAACCTCGTGTCCTTCTGCAATCAGACGATCAACAATGTGAGACCCTACAAACCCTGCCCCGCCGCAGACCATAATCATTTTGCTTGCCATAACTAGACAACGCTCGCAGGATCTGGAACTTTTGCCTGTACTAATTGAGAAAATGGCGCGACGTGAACGTCTGCCCCCACAACGCAATCAGTCAATGAAGATTCAGCACCGATTGATCCCATCACAAGAGAACGCTCGAGGCGAACGCGCGCCCCGATGTGTGCGCCGGGTAAAACCACTGAATCAATAATGACGCATCCTTCTTCCACTATGGCTGCTTCACCAATGACACTATGTGTAATTGATGCCGATGAATGCACATGCGCCTGGGGTCCGACTGATGCCAGAATTCTGCTTCTCGTTCCGTCAATGAGGTCAAGATTCGCTCGCAGGTACGTGCTCGGTAGCCCGGTATCAATCCAATAATCATCGGTCGCCATTGCCGCAAGGGTTCCTTCTAAAACCATTGCAGGGAAAACGACACGTTCGATAGAAAGTCGCTGCCCTTCAGGAATCCGGTTGAGCACAGATGGCTCTAACACATAGGTACCAGCATTAACCACATTGCTCGTGGTGTCTCCGGGTGCTGGTTTTTCAACAAATCGTTGCACCCATCCGGCTTCGTTCAATTCGACCACTCCGTATTGTGACGGATCTTCAACAGGCGTGAGATGCAATGTTCCTTCAGCGCCATGACTCTTATGAAACGCCACTAATTTCGATACATCAACATCGCACATGATGTCGCCGTTCATCACAATAAATGTGTCAGAAACGCCAGCATGACGAGCCGCAAACGCGATAGCTCCGGCAGTGTCAAGCGGTTCTGGTTCCACTGCGTAATGCAAGGCAATCCCCGCACAAGTACCGTCGGGAAATGCTTCAAAAAATGGTTCTGGCTTAAACCCAATTGCTAAGACCACTTCGGTGACGCCAGCGGCCCCAAGGGATGAAATGAGATGTTCTAACTGACGCACGTTGGCAATAGGCAACAACGGTTTCGGAACAGTCAATGTCAGTGGCCTCAGCCGAGTTCCGAAACCCCCGACAAGAACAACCGCGTGCATCAGCCGCCGGTAGTTGTTGGGGTGACTGCCTTGGAAGCCACCGTCGTGGTGGTTCCACCACCGAATTCAGCTGCCACGATGTCTGCCAATTTTGCAGCAGAGTCTGGCAACGGAATTTTTGTGCCAGGCACCACATACGCCACTGCAATTGCCATCTCGTCATTCAGAATTCGTACATTGTCAAAATCGGTGATGTACCGCTTTGAGTTTGCATCTTCGCTGGCCTTTGGCCACGCAATAACTTGCACTTGCGCATCGACCAATTTGCCTGATGCATCTTTGCACTGATCTTTATCGACCGAGTAGGAAACGCCCTTGTTCTGTTCTGCTGGAAAAGTAATTCCTTTAGTGGTGACCTCAACGCCGTATGTATCGAGATACAAACCAAGCTTGGCCTTTTTACCGGTAGCCGGAATTTGTGGATACCAACGAATGACACCATCTTCGCGACTGAATACTCCGAACTTCGAGAAATCAGGATCAGGTGTATCTGTCTTTTGCATGTCAATAGAGAGATCAGATAAGTATTCGTCGCAATGATAAATACCGAACGGAATATGCCAACGGTCAGACGTGGTGGGAGCTATATCTGTGGCCGCCGGAGCCTGACGAGCATACGAAATGAGCCCAGTTCCGACGATGACAATGACTGCCATGATGGTCGGGAAAAGAGTGCCTCCTTGGAAGCGCACTTTCTTGCCTTTGCCCTTCTGTGCCAGACGGGCGACTTTGTTTGCTGATGAACCACTAGCCACGAGAGATTGAGGCTACCTGCTGAACGCCCAGTGAGGCGATTACATCTAGGTACGCGTGGGCAACTTTGGCCGGGGACACATGGGCTTGCACCCATTGACGACCCGAGATACCCGCCTCACGTGCTGCAGATCCTGAATTCACCATTGCACGAAGCGCCTCGGTAAAGGCTTCCGGATTATCAGGCGGAACCGAGACCCCCGCCCCACTCTCAGACAAAATACGGGTCACTTCAGTACCGGCATCGATGGCTGCCACCACAGGGCGACCTGCGGCCAAGATGCTGTACGTCTTTGACGGCACGCTGACCGCGCCGAGGCCTGCGCGCAATGGCACCACATGGATGTCGGCCGTTGCCAACACTTCGCCAACGCGTTCAACTGGTTGATATCCGGAGAACCGCATATTCGTAAGTCCTGTGGCCTCACGTTCAAGTTCAGCGCGAGCCGCACCGTCACCATTGATTACAAACGTCACGTCAGGCATCTGGCGAGCTGCGTGCAACATCATCGTTAACGACTGTGAATACCCAACATTTCCCGCATACATGACAACTGGCTCAGTACCAATTCGTAATTCGTCTCGGTAGGTAGTCATTCGATCGCGTGGGGTGATCCGGTCACTATCAACAAAGTTCGGAATGACGCGCACCTTGTGTTGATGACGCGGGGCGATTTTTGCCAACACATTTGCACGCAAATCTTCTGACAACACAACAACTGCATCTGATCGGTGATAACTGACTCGCTCTAACCATCGAGAGGCCGCAATGATTCGCGAATTAGTAATTGCCCCCGTCTCAATTGCAGCGTCGGGAAACACGTCTTGAATATTGAACACTGACGGACACCGGCGAATACGGCTTGCAAGCCATCCAGTCAGGCCCAAAGTAAGTGGAGGCGACATTGAAATAACTGCCGCTGGTCTGCGATGAATTCCGCCGGCGAAAACGGTACATACACCGGCAATGGCACTGAATGCCCCAAAACCAAGGGCTCGTCGCAACAGATTGGATTTACTCTTACCCGGGAAAGGATGCACGCGAATGATTGAACCCCAGGCAGTTTTTTCACGTCGTATCAACCGGCCTGTCCATCCAGTTTCGATTGCATGCGAGCGATACCACGGCAATGCAGTCACAACATGAACGCGCACATCTTTCGCCACAAACTCATGCACGATTCGCGTAATTACATCACCAGTCGGAGCAGTATCAGGTGCAAAGTGCGGGCACAAAACAACTATGGGCCGCTTCATCGAATGCCTCGCGCTGCTGCAAGCACTAGGTCATATTGCTCTACCAGTTCAGTAGCAGATATCTCAGATGTAAAAGCTCGAGCCCGATCTTTGCCGGCAGTCACAAGTTCTTCTCGGCGCATCTTCACAGCTTCCAATGCACGCACCCAAGCATCATTCTCTAGCGGACACACAAGCCCCGCGTCTCCCACAACTTCTGGCAAACTGCCGCGGTCACTACACACAACGG
>JBIISL010000086.1:0-3666 GCA_044341035.1 Ilumatobacteraceae bacterium
CCTAGTGACGGAAGTGGCGTGATCCGGTGAACACCATGGCAATGCCATAAGTGTTGGCTGCCGAGATGGATTCTTCGTCTCGCACACTGCCACCGGGTTGGAAAATTGCAGTGACACCAGCGGCAGCCAACTCTGAAACCGTATCGCCAAATGGGAAAAAAGCGTCGCTCGCTGCAACCGAACCAGATGCTTGTTCCCCTGCACGCCCAATAGCTAATCGTGCTGCATCAATACGGTTTGGCTGTCCACCACCAATACCGACAACCGTTTCACCATGCGCAAGCACGATGGCATTGCTCCAGGTGGCAGCAACTGTTTGCCACGCCAACATCAGGCTTGACCATTCGTCAGCACTAGGTGCGCGCTCTGTAACCACTGTGAAATCATCGAGCGGTTCATCAACTTCGTCAACTGATTGCACAAGGAGCCCGCCATCAATTGACCGAACATTGATGGCCATGGAACCAAACGGTGCCACTGCTTCAAACACACGCAATGATGGTTTCGCGCACAGAATTTCAAGCGCCTCAGATGTATAGGACGGAGCGATGACAACTTCCGTAAAAGTCTTGTTGATCTCTGCAGCTGTTTCGCCGTTGATCTCACCATTAACCGCAATGATTCCACCAAATGCACTGACAGGGTCAGCGCCATGCGCATGTGAATACGCTTCAAAAATTGTTGGCGCAAGGGCCACGCCGCAAGGGTTGGCATGTTTCACCACTACCGCTGCAGGCCTGTCGAATCGACTCACTAATTGCCATGCTGCCTCTGTGTCAAGCACGTTCAGGTATGACATCTCTTTGCCATTGAGTTGAGTTGCCGAATCCCACCAGCTCTCTACACCAGGAAGGCGATATCGCGCACCGGTCTGATGCGGGTTTTCGCCATAGCGCAATACCTCGGCACGTTCAGCAACCAAAGTAAGAATTGGCGGCACTGTGGCATCTTCACGATCACTTGTTTCGTCAGCAAGCCACGATGAAATTGATGCGTCGTACGCGCTAGTAATTCGAAAAGCTTTCTGGGCTAAACGACGACGTTCAGCAACACCAAAAAAATCACCGCTGATCATTTCAAGCACATCGCTGTAATCAGCTGTGTCTACAACAACGCCGACGTGAGCGAAATTCTTTGCAGCCGCACGCACCATTGCTGGGCCACCAATATCGATGAGTTCAACTCCTGGCTTCGATGAGAATGGATACAGGTTGACAACAACCAGATCAATACCCTCAATGCCATGTTTCGTCATCTCGGCAACATGTTCCGAATTCGAACGATCAGCAAGAATGCCACCATGAATCTTTGGATGCAGGGTCACCACGCGGTGATCAAGAATGGGCGCTAGCCCTGTTATGTCAGCCACATCTGTAACGGGAATACCAGCAGCAGCAACTGCAGAAGCCGTTCCTCCACTTGAAATTAACGACCAACCGAGTTCATGAAGTGACGTCGCTAATTCGACGATGCCGGTTTTGTCGTAGACAGAAAGAAGTGCGCGTGGCACTCAGCTCAGCCCAGCAACGATGGCGGCCATCAATGAGCCTGCTTCGGTTGGGTTGTTTCCCACTTTCACACCAGCATCACGTAGCGCATCCATTTTGCCTTGCGCAGTTCCCTTGCCACCAGAAACGATGGCGCCTGCATGGCCCATTTTCTTTCCGGCGGGAGCAGTAACACCTGCGATATAGGCAGACATTGGCTTGGTGACATTTGCCTTAATGAACTCTGCAGCTTCTTCTTCAGCTGAACCACCAATTTCACCAATCATGATGATGGCGTGCGTTTCTGGATCTGCTTGGAATTCGCGCAAGCAGTCAATGAATGATGTTCCCGGAACTGGGTCGCCACCAATACCAACGCATGTTGATACGCCGATACCGAGTTGCTTCAATTCATACAGTGCTTGATACGTAAGTGTTCCGGAACGCGACACGATGCCAACGTTTGGACCTTTAGTTGTGGGAAGTTGTGCAATTTCACCGGCAGTAATACCGATATTGCATTTCCCCGGGCTGATGATTCCTGGGCAGTTTGGCCCGAGTAAACGAACTTTTGGAAAGTCACGAACCAAAGTGTTGTACGTACGTGCTTCATCTTGTGCAGGAATTCCCTCAGTGATGCACACAATAAACGTGATGCCAGCACCAGCTGCTTCAAGAATTGCTGCAGACGCAGCTTTTGGTGGAACAGTAACGAACGATGCAGTTGCACCAGTTGCCTTCACTGCTTCAGCAACGCTGTTGTAGACAGGAATGCCTTCAACGTCGGTGCCGCCTTTACCTGGAGTTACACCAGCAACGATTTGCGTGCCGTATGCCTTGTTGCGAAGTCCGTGATATTTACCTTGGCCACCTGTGAGGCCCTGGACAATAACTTTGGTGTTCTGATCGACGAAAATTGCCATGAGGGGTGTCCTTACTTTGCGAGCGCAACAGCTGCTTCAGCAGCTTCGAGCATCGTTGACTTACTGGTGAGTTTTGATTCGGGGATTCCGGCATTCTTCAGAATGTCGCGTCCCTCTGTTGCGTTTGTGCCGTCAAGACGAATAACAATTGGGGCACGAAGGTCAACACGACCAAGTGCTTCCACAATGCCCTTTGCTACTTCGTCACCACGAGTGATTCCGCCAAAGATGTTGATGAAGATGCTCTTCACGTTCTTGTCTGAGTTGATGACTTCAAGTGCTCCGGCCATGACGTCAGCGTTTGCGCCGCCACCAATGTCAAGGAAGTTTGCAGCACTGCCGCCCACTTGGTTCACAACGTCGAGCGTGCTCATTGCAAGTCCGGCGCCATTGGCGATAATGCCTACAGTGCCATCAAGACCAATGTATTGCAGTCCTTTTTCACGAGCGAGAAGCTCACGAGCATCAAGTTCAACTGTTGCCTGAAATTCTGCCCACTCAGGATGACGGAATCCAGCATTCTCATCAAGGCTGACTTTTGCATCAAGTGCGTGTACTTCGCCAGTTGGCTTCAGAATAAGTGGGTTGATTTCAGCAAGATCGCAATCCCCTTCAACGAAGCAGCGATACAGCTTTACCAAAATGTCTGCGACACCTTGTTGTGCTGCATCAGGAATCTTTGCGTCAACAGCGGCCTTTTTTGCAGCTGCAGCAGGAAGGCCGTCAACTGGATCGATGTGCAACATCAGAATCGCTGCAGGATTCTTTTCTGCGACTTCTTCAATTTCAACTCCGCCTTCGCGGCTCAACATAAGAAGGTGCTTCTTTGCGCCACGATCAAGTGTGAACGATGCGTAATACTCCTCGGCAATATCTGATGCGTTTTCTACCCAGACGCGCTTCACAACATGACCCTTAATGTCCATGCCCAAGATGTTTCCGGCATGCGTACGAACTTCATCAGCATTATTTGCCAACTTGATGCCGCCTGCTTTACCGCGGCCACCAACTTGCACCTGAGCTTTAACAACAACGGGGTATCCGGCTGCATCTGCAGCGGCGATTGCTTGATCAACAGTGACTGCAACGTCACCCTTTGATACAGGAATGTCGTAGCGCGCAAAATACTGCTTGCCCTGATATTCGAAAAGGTCCATGAGTTACTCCCTATTGTCGAGTTCTTCTTCAAGCCATTGACAAATCACTTTGAGTGATGAACCAGGGCCAAAAATATTTCCTACGCCTTGCTCGCGTAA
>JBIISL010000053.1:0-12322 GCA_044341035.1 Ilumatobacteraceae bacterium
TGGAGCCGGGTGTGGGGATTGAACCCACGACCTACGCATTACAAGTGCGTTGCTCTACCACTGAGCTAACCCGGCAAGGTGAAGGACAATCCTAGGCGGGAGAAGCCAATCGCGCACGGGTCACTTCGTAGGTCGCAAGGGCGGCGGCGGCCGACACATTCAGTGAGGACACCTGGCCAAGCATCGGAATGCTGACCACCGTGTCACACCGCTCCCGAACCAGCCGTGAAAGGCCGGTGCCTTCAGAGCCAAGGACAATACAAATACCGTCCGTGGCGAAGTTCGCGATGTCGAACAACGTGTTTTCACTTGAGTCATCAAGCCCCACCACCCAGATGCCCTTGTCGCGCATTTGCGTGATGGCAACAGGAAGGCCCGGTACCAAAGTCATCGGCACGTGCTCGATAGCACCGGCTGAAGTCTTTGCAACTGTTGGCGTGACATGCACAGCACGATGCTTCGGCAAGATCACACCAGTGACACCAGCTCCGTCGCAGCAACGCAATAACGCGCCGAGGTTGCCGGGGTCTGTAACACCATCGACAGCAACAAGAAATGGCATCACACCATTTCGTTTTGTCATCAGTGCATTGAAATCTGCTTCTTCTAGTGGTTGCGCAAACGCAATGATTCCCTGCGGCGCTTCACTTCGCGCTGTGTCTTCCAACGTACGACGAGGCACTTCAAGAACTGTGACGCGCGCTGCGTCTGCAAGTTGTTGGATGTCATCGATAATTGCTGCTGGGTCGATGTCTTGTGCAATCCAGATTTCTTTTACTTTGCGACGTTGACCAATAAGCAATTCACGAACCGCTTGACGTCCCTCTATTTGTTCTCCACCGAGACCTTTGGCAACAGGTGCACTGCGTCGTGCATCTGATTGACGAATAGGCCGACCACGAGGTCCACCTTCACGCGGTCCACTACTACGAGATGAAGAACCACTGCTGCGTCCGGTGCTTGGTGGTTTTCCACCACCTTTTCCACTTCCAGTATCGCGACCACCTGGTGCGCGACCTGGCTTACCGGTATTTACTTTTGGACTACTTGACTTGGCTGGTTTACGTGGTGCCATGACTACGACTCCTTCATAATAAGTGCTGATGCGAAACAGGCGATTCCTTCGCCACGGCCAATAGAACCAAGGCCTTCTGCCCTGCGCCCTTTGACTGAAACAGGTGCGCCAGCAGCTGCTGACAACAATGCAATCATTGCATCGCGATGAGGCGCAATGCGTGGTTCTTCACACACGACACTGCAATCAACATTGCTGATACGCCAACCGGTTGCTGAAAGTTTGGCTGCAACATCACGAAGAATTGCTAGCGAATCTGCGCCCTTCCATGCGGGGTCTGTGTCTGGGTAATGCTGCCCAATATCGCCAAGACCAGCGGCACCTAACAATGCGTCTGCTGCTGCGTGCGCAATGACATCTGCATCACTATGGCCGACAAGTGTGCGCTCGCCGGGAAATGCGACGCCACCAAGAACTAATACGCGGCCAGGCTCTGTTGTTTCTGCAAAGCGGTGGACATCAAAACCCTGACCGACACGAATGTCGACCATTAGATTTCTCCAGCTAGCAATCTGTTCGCGTGAGCTACTGCCCACTCAAGATCTTCTGGCGACGTAATTTTTCTGTTCACTACTTCACCTTCGACTACAACAACTTCTCCGCCGATGCGCTCGATGAGAGCTGCATCATCCGTTCCTTCGCCACCTTGTTCATGTGCACGTCGCAACGACGATGCACGAAATGCTTGAGGGGTTTGCACAGCACGTAATGTCTCGCGGCGTGGCGTAGCGACAACAACTTCAGATTCATTAACTTGCTTAATGGTGTCAACCACCGCAACACCAGGAACTGCGGCGTCGGCGCCGTCAACAACTGCTGAGATGACTCGCTGAAAAATAACGGGGCTGGCAAACGGGCGGGCCGCGTCATGCACGCACACAATGGTGGCATCGCTTGGCACAGCTGCAAGTCCACGTCGTACTGACTCGGAACGCGTTGAACCGCCTTCCACCTGACCAGGTCCAGTTGCCTGGCCTGCGGGCAGCACAACAACGACTCCAACAGAGTGGTGGACAGCTTCTTCAACTGCCCAATCAACGATGCGCTTGCCGCCGATTACCTCAAATTGCTTGGCCGCTCCGAAACGGAGACCCGAGCCGGCTGCGACCACAATTGTCCATACGGTTTCATTTTGAGCCATGCGGAAAGGGTAGTACGGTCAAATTGATATGGCACACGAACAAGTTCTTGCAGGCACAGAATTCTTTGCAGATGCCCCGGCATCCATGCTTTCGCTCATTGCAGCGGCAGGCACAGTCAAGAATCTCGTCCGCGGCGACGTTCTGTTTGAATCCGGCGATGAACCCGACTGCATCTATGTAGTCCTCTCTGGCCGCATCGCAATAGCAATCGGAAATAAGCCATTCGATAACCGTGAAACAGTCATCGCTCTTATGGATGAGGGCGACCTATTCGGAGAAATGGGCATGCTCGACTCCAGCCCACGATCTGCCGGAGCCCGCGCACTTGAACCGTCAGCCGTTCTCGAACTTCCCTACTCTGCAGTTATCGAACAACTGAACTCATCAAGTGCACTGATGTGGAACGTCATTGGCATGCTCAGTCGTCGCCTTCGCGCAATGGACCAAGCATTGGCCGACAGTGTGTTTCTTGATGTCACTGGCAGAACCGCGAAACGACTTCTCGAATTGTCAGACGGAAAAGATGAATTCACTTTGCCAGTTACGCAAGAGGAACTTGCGGGCATGGTCGGCGCGTCACGTGAACGCGTCAACAAAGCAATCGCAAGTTTTATCAAGTTGCATTGGCTTGAACAACGCGATCGTTCGTATCGCATTCTTGAACGCGAAAAACTTTCGCAACGCGCACTCTAAGAACAGCGTTAGCGCACTGCGCTAAGTAACCATTCTTTCGCACGCGCAAATGCATCAGCTGCATCATCAGGTCTGTGCGCCGGACGCGACGCGTCATGTGCAAATGCATGTTCTGCTTCCGGATACAACACAACTTGCACACCTGTTGAACGTAATTGGTCAATATCAACAATCGGTGTGTAATGGTCTTTTTCACCAACGATTGCAAGCACACTTTCTGCGTACCCGGAAATCAACATGCCTAATGGCTCACCTTGTGTCGGGCTACGCCATGCTTCAGGAATTGTGATCATTCCATAAAAACTGGCGATGCGCGCAAAACGTTCATCGCGTGCTGCTTTAAAGCAGTACATACCGCCCATACAAAAACCAATCAGCCCCACGACATCTGTGCCCAACGCATCTGCACCCTCCAACAAATCACGCAGGTTCTTTGCATCATCAAGCGTAGGTACTGCTGCAAAACGAGGTTCAACTTCTGCACCAAGTTGAACTCCGGGAAATGGTTCAACAGCAACAACAGACATTCCCCATTCAGCAGAGAATCGCGCAACCAAATCGTCGTACAACGGACGTAGCCCGAAAATATCTGGCGCAATGACAAGACCCATCGTGGGCGAATCATGATGAACGATCTCAGCGGGGGTACCTGACGGAAGAGTGATGCGCATTCCTCCAGTATTGCCTAACGGGTGAGACTGCCGGTGAGCCCTGGGCGCCCACCCGGGGTGAACGGTGTTTCGCATTGTCCCTGCATGACATTTGCAACACATCCCTATTACCGACAGACCCAAACAGATTCCGACTCCAACCAGCCACTTCCCACTGCCCTTGTGTGGTCCACCGTTACCTCTGGCCCGGCCCGACAATTCATCGACGAATGGGCCCACCTCACCCACCGCCCCAGTGTTCTGCGTCGCGTCAACGCGTGGGACTTCTTGCCACGTCCGGTGGCAGACCTAGATGACTTACTAACTGTGTGTGGTTTCGGCATGCCGTTCGACGACGAAGCCGGTGACCTCGTGTTGTGGCACATCACACGGCTCGCTGAACATGATGATCTTGCGGCACGGGTGTGTTTGCACCGCATCATGCCGGCTGTCATGTCGGTAGCACGCAGACGCGGACGCATCACGCCAGGTGGCGTAGAAATTGCAATTGGCGATGCAATCTCAACAGCGTGGATGGTGATTCGCCAATTCCCATACGACCGTCGACATGTAAAGATCGCTGCAAATCTTGTCCGTGATGTTGAGTACTACGGATTTGTACGTGACCAACGACTACGCAGAGTTTCTGAAACACAAGTCGGATTTGAGGCTCTGCAACAAATAGAAGAAGCCAACACCGCCAGAACTGTCGACCAAGAACTGGATGATGTTCTGTCGTATGCCTCTGAAATGGGTGTGAGCACGCCCCAGATTGAACTATTGCGAACACTGGGAGAAGGAAGACACGCAAATCAGATTGCTACAGACCAAGGCGTGTCGCCTCGCACAGTTCGTAATCATAAATACACCGCCATCAAACGTGTGCAACATGTTCTTGCCAAAAACGAAACAACCAGGAAAAATTAACGGTGCAGTTTCACGCGACGCAGTCGCAAGCTGTTTGTCACTACAAACACAGAAGATGATGCCATAGCAAGGCCCGCCCACATGGGGTTTAACCTGCCCGATGCTGCCAGAGGTATCGCAGCCACATTGTACGCAAAAGCCCAGAAAACATTGGTCTGAATGGTGCGAAGTGTTGCTCGTGACAAACGAATTGCATCAGGAACAGACCGCAAATCGCCATTCACAATAGTGAGGTCACTGGCTTGCATTGCAACGTCAGTACCGCCGCCCATCGCAATACCGACATCTGCTTGCGCCAACGCTGCTGCATCATTCACACCGTCGCCCACCATTGCCACTGCATAACCACGTTCCTGCAAATCACGAACCACCGCAACTTTGTCTTCCGGCATCACGCCTGCATACAAATGATGTTCGTCAGTCTCAATGCCAACAGATTCAGCAATTGCACGCGCAGTTGTTGGGTTGTCACCTGTCAACAAAATCGGTGCTAAGCCCATCAGACGCAATGAGGCAATTGCCTCAGCACTGGTCGGTTTGGGCTGATCAGCCAATGAAATCACGGCTTTTGCTTGCCCATCCCAAGTAACGATGACCGCCGTATGGCCTAGTTCACGCGACGATGCAAGCTCATCTCGAATGAGTTTTGGCAAGATCACTAAGCGCTCGCGGAACATCTCTTCGCGACCAACTGTGATGATTGTGCCACCAATTCGGCCAGTTGCACCAACCCCTGGCAACGACTCAAACTCATCAAGCGACGGCAATACGCCGACTTCTTCTTCGGCTGAGCGCACAATTGCTCGCGCAATGGGGTGCTCGCTACTTTTCTCAACTGCTCCAGCATTTCGCAATGCTTCATCGCGTGACACACCGTCAACACACATCACATCAACCAATGTCATTACACCCGTTGTTACCGTGCCTGTTTTGTCCAACACCACTGTGTCAATGCGACGGGTGCTCTGCAAAACGTCAATTCCCTTAATAACAATGCCCATTTGAGCCGCACGGCCACTACCCACCATCAGCGCGGTAGGCGTCGCAAGACCCAGCGCGCATGGGCACGCAATAATCAATACAGCTACCGCAGCAGTAAATGCTTTCGAGGCTTCACCATCGAAATACAGCCAGCCAGCCAATGTCAGTGCACTGATAACGAACACGGTCGGCACAAAAACACTGCTGACCTTGTCTGCAAACTTCTGTACCGGTGCCTTCGTTGCCTGCGCCTCACGCACCAACTTCGCCATTCGCGCAAACGTTGTTTCAGCACCCACTCGAGTAGCACGCACCACAATGCGTCCATCCATATTCACAGTTGCTGATGTCACAGAATCGCCCACTGCCACATCTACCGGCACGCTCTCGCCTGTCACCATGCTCATGTCAATGCTGGAAGCACCTTCAGCAACAACGCCATCCGCGGCAAGCTTCTCTCCAGGCCTCACAACCACCATGTCACCTTCGCGCACCACTGATGCCGGTATCGAAACCTCTTCCCCATCGCGCAACACGGTTGCATACTTGGCGCCTAACGCCAGCAATGACCGCAATGCATCGCCTGCTGAATGCTTTGCCCGCATCTCCAAATAGCGACCCACCAAAATAAACGACGTCACCGTTGCGCCTACTTCGAAATACACATGCGACGAACTGGATTGCGTCATTGTCATTCCGGAATGGCCAGCAGCCGCAATGGCTTCGCCCCACACCACAGCCCACACGCTCCATGCTGTTGCTGCAATCACACCCACACTGATCAGAGTGTCCATGGTTGATGTGCCATGCATTGCATTGCGGAATGCGGTCTTATGGAACGGCCATGCACCCCAGGTAACAACTGGTGCCGACAAACCCATCGCCCACCATTGCCAATTGTGGAACTGCCACGCCATCACCATTGACAACAGAACCACAGGAATTGTGAATACAACCGAAACGCCCAAGCGAATGGATGCCGCACGCAGTCGTGCCTCAAGGTCATCATCGAATGGCTGATCATCCATCACGCGCGCTGAGTATCCGGCATGTTCAATTGCCTTGATGACAGTTGCCTCGGAAACGGAAGCTCCGTCAAAGGCCACCATGGCTGTTTCTGTTGCGTAATTGACCGCAGCTTCAACACCAGTTATCTCGTTGAGTTCTTTTTCAATCTTTGCGGCGCACGCGCCACAGGTCATTCCCTGAACTGCAAGTTCCACTTCAACAATGGAAGCAGGGGGCAACACAACGCTCATACCTATTACCTACCACCAAAGTTAGGTGATCGCTTTGCAAGAAAAGCGTTAATTCCCTCTTGTGCCACATCTGACACCACTGCATCGGCCATCACTGCTGAAGCAAACTCATACGCCTGATCTTCCGGCAAAACAATTTGGTCGTAATAGGCACGCTTGCCAATTGCTTTCGACTCTCGTGACCCTCGCGTTGCACGCGCCATAAGTTCACCTACTGCCGCATCAAGTTCAGAGTCTGCAACAACCGTATTCACAAAGCCCCACTCCAAAGCTGTCGCAGCTGAAATCACATCACCGGTCATTGCCATCTCTAATGCACGCTTTGGTGACAAGTTGCGAGCAACTGCAACTAACGGCGTGTGACAAAACAATCCGCCTTTGCCACCCGGTATCGCAAACCCAGCAGACTCTGCAGCAACTGCAAGATCACACGTGGCTACAAGTTGACACCCAGCCGCTGTTGCAAGTGCATGCACCCGAGCAATAACAACTTGCGGAATGCGATGCATCAATTGCATCAAGTTCGAACACACGGTAAAAAGCTCCAACGCATCATCACGTGACGTACCGGCCATCTCGCCAAAATTATGCCCGGCAGAAAAAACAGGGCCCTCAGCCGCCAACACAACCCCCACGGCATCAGAGACAGAAATCTCTTCAAAGGCAGCGGTGAGTTCCTTCAGAACATCTAGCGATAACGCATTGCGTTTGGCTGGGTTACAAAGCGTGACGGTGACAATGTCAGCCTCACGCGATACTCGAACTTTTTGGTCCATAACAAACCTCCATGGTCACCATATATATGGCAACCAATTGGTGCGCCCTCTGGGGCTCGAACCCAGGACCTGCGGATTAAAAGTCCGTTGCTCTACCAACTGAGCTAAAGGCGCGGAGGCGGAACGGAATTCGGAGCGAAACTCGCCCAGAACGCCGAATACATCCGTTTTCTATGATAGTTCACCCAAATAGGAAACATTCATTCCGATAGCAAGGTCACAGAGATTTATCCCACTTCAGTGAGATTTATCTGAAATGTGAACCAGTCAGCGCACAGCACTGATCCTTGACTCTCGGAATTGGGGAGCGGCGACTGTCTAGGCCGCGGGTGGCGAGGCTGTTCGCGCCAACTGTGTACGGCGTCGATACAACACAAGCGACTGGTCATTGCGCATGAGCAACATGACCATGAGATCAATCCATTGGTGGTTGAGATTTAGTGAGCGTGCACGTTCTCCACGCCCAAGGTCGTTTTTGAGAACCGAGTTCAGGGACTCGGCGAGGCTTCGGTTGCCGTACAGATTTTTCCAGTCGGCTGACCCGGGGGCATGAGCACGGATGTGTTCGCCAAAGGTGAAGTCAGCCTTCTCGGGAGAGTTGAGACGCTGGTTAACTTTCCCATTCCATAAGCGAACATCGCAGTTGCTTCCTTCGGGCACTATGTAGTCGCAGTAGACACGGCATGTCGATTTTGCATTGTGTTGGAATACCAACTTTGTAGCGCGCAAAGGAATGAAGGAGCCATCAATCGCTTTGATGGACACTGCACCCCGATACGCAAACAGTGCCGTGTCAATGCCATTGATCTTTTTCTTGCCAAGAGAAACTTGTTCGGTTGTACGACCACTCTTGTCATACACACCAATCATGGGCATCATCTCCATGTCCCAGATTTCTTCCACCGTCTTACCACGCAATGCTTTGTCCCAATGCAACATCGCCATCCCAGGCAGTTCCTTCTTTATTGCGTCGGCGAATCCCAGAGCAATCTGTGCTTCCGTGATGTCCCCACCTTTTCGAATGGGTCGAATACCAAATGTCACGTGTTCAGACGGAACACCAGTCCATGCAGACATGTGCGCAAATACATTTCCGTAGACACGCCGGTTTAATCCGTCGTAGTGGTACGCCGCATCAGGATCATGCCGCCGTTCTTGTAGACAACCCTCGCGCTCATTGAAACCCATGTCGCCTTTTTTATATTTGGTCATGGGTCGGACCACTACACCATCGCCGTACATGCCTGCTTCAAGACTTGGGTTCAGCATTGTTCCGTGGTTAATACCAATACCCATTTCCTTCGCGTGCAAGAGAGCTCCCGCATGAAGAATGCCTGCAATCTTTTCCGCCTCGTTCTCGCCGAGATGATGTTTGATATGGCGAATTACAGACTTTGTTGGCGACGGAGCACCATGAGCCAACAAATGGTCATCGGGAAACTCCAATGCCAGAAGACGACGGTATCCATTCCAGTTCGTCCCATAACGGAGATACTCCTCAGCTTCCGCTTGGGAACTCATCGACATCGACAATAAGTAGATGAATGCTCCCGCCGCTACTGAGTGTGTTCGTGGACGGCCAGTACGTTGCACCGGCATTGCATCATCAATGATCGCAACAAACTCCTTGAACCACGCCTGTCGGATGCTGAAGCGCATCCGTTCATGCAGGTCTACTCGCCTATCGCGTCCGCGTCGGGTACGACGGTCGGAGATGTACAGAGGGTTCCAGGTCATGCGGTCTGACGCCACTCCAGTCCCATCAGCGAAACAGCCGCATCAAGAGATCGGTTACCAAGAAAAAGTGCCGCATCTTGAATACGGCCACTCTCCATATATATGGCGCGAGCACGCCATGCCCGCACGGAATTGATGTTGAAGCCGTTTCGGCCAACATTCCCGTAGGAAGCGATATGGCGAAACATCTGGCTCACAGATGCTTCTGATGCCTGAGTGCCATTGCTATTTACAACAACGAAGTCATCTCCACTGATGTGGGCGAATCGTTCTCGCAGAACCATCACTCCCCAGTCCGATAGATCATTGATTCGTTCGTCAACTCGAGCGTTCCCTGGCAACCGCACTACACGATCTTCGAGACTCACATCACTAACTCGAACTTCCTTCACTTCACCGTTGGTTGCTCCTGCTTCAGCCAATGCCAGCAATGCTGCATTGCAAGAATCAAAGAGCCCAATCGGTGCACCTTCTCGGAGTTTTTCAATGTCACTATCGCTGCAAACATTTGCGTCAAATGTTCGGTCGAGTAACGCAACAACATCAATGGTTGGGTCGGGCATCTCATATCCCATTTGTCGTAATGACTTGAATGCCCGACGTAACCCACTCAGGCGATTTCGTTTTGTAGAAGACCCTGGCGTCCGTGCACGTCCACCCATCATGGTTGGCCAATTCACAAAAGCTTCAACCTCTTCACGCTTGACCAAGGTGATGTCATTGATGTCATTCACTCGACACCACTTCACAAATCGTTTGATATGGCTCACTGCTTCGCGGCGTGTTGAAATTTCTCCATCGGGTGTATTCAAGATGTATTCAACAACAACAGATTCGAATGCATCTATGTGCGTTGGGAAGTCGTCATTGATCACGCGTGTAACCAATCTCAACAGCACGCAAGCAAGACATGCACACATGTTGAACAGGTCGATCTGTTCGTTGTGTTGATGTCTGACTACTTGCATGCACACCATTATGATTGCGAACATTTGTTCGCCAGTGCAACTCTTGGAAATTTTTTGAAAATTTCTTTTTGCAATAACTCTTGACAACATTGACTATTTGCAGTGTGTTACTCACAATCATCAGAACTGTTGACGCGTTAGAACGGATAGTCATCAGCCTCACTTACATCACAGCTGTCATTAAATGGACACTGCACGCAATGTGCTCCACCCGCGACCACTACACCACGGTCATTACGTATGTCAGCTATTGCTTCCACAGCAGCCATCACTCCGCCAATACCCATCTCTAACCATTCGCGTTCAACGTCCATGCCAATGCCCTTGCCTGATCCAAGACCAAAGACGACAAGTCGCTGAGGCGGACAACCGGTAACAAGCGCGTGCACCACGGCCCCTAACTGCATCTCTTCCAACTCTTGAGGACTAGGAGTTCCAGAGACTAAACGCACCAATACAGCACCAGGCCACATGGCTTCCACCCCAAGTCGGTGGTCTCCGAAGGTGACATCAATGTGTTTTGCTTCAAGCAGCACACCACCAACACTCAAACTGTGCAGCACTGGCCCGAATGTCACTTGAGAGGCATCAGTTATCTGCGGCCATGCCTCCAATAGATAGGCAATAGCCATCGCCAATTCATTGGCTAGTTCGGTTCGCTCGAACTCGTTTTGAAGAAAGAGCCACGTTGCCGTTAACGGGTCGAAGTTCACTTCCGTTGTCAAATATTCATGGACAAATTCGATTGGCTTCTGTGGGCCCCACACCATCGCATGCTCTAGGTATTCCATGGTGATGTTGTGCACCAACTTGCGACGTAGCCAGAACACATGATCAGGGGTTTCTGTAGCCACCTCTTTGCCCTGCCACAGTCCGCCACAAGTGAGCACATCTGTAATCACTGTGGAGTTCAGCACCAACTGCCCACAGTCCGCCGGTACGGCATCTTGTATGCGCTTTGCCGCCTCCCCTGCCCACCCGTGGGGATATCCCAACGACTCCATCACTGGAATTACCAGTCCTTCAAGTTTTCCTGTCATTTTCATCTCCTTTGTGAGTATGTTCGTACTCACAAGATAGGGGTGAGTACGAACATCCACAACCTTGTGACAGGGATTTCCTAGAATGATCCCGTGGGGAAAAAAATTGACATCAACGATCTAGTGGGTGCTCATGAGATCGCCCAACGCCTTGGAGTCGCTCGACCACAAGTTGTTCACGAATGGCGCAAAAGGCATGCTGATTTTCCTCAGCCGGTAGCAACCTTAAAAACAGCCCTCATTTGGGACTGGAAAGAAGTTCAACGCTGGGCTAGAGAATCAGGCCGTATCTAAGCCAAAACAACGCCAACAAGATCAGCAGAGGCATTCATCATCAAGTCGCTCTGTTCACGCAATAATCTCTCAAGGCAAATGCACAGTTCACGCTGAGATTCACTTTCTCGCAGGGGTGTTTCACTGATGCCCGATCTGTGTCCGTTACCTGTGATGTGGACCAGGAATGGCAACTTTTGGCACAATTTCAGCCCTTTACGGCAGTTCGAGGCCTTCTCTAGAGTGGGCTACAGTTTGGAAAGAAAGCTGTGCAGAGGATTCCACTCCACCCTCATCGAATTAGGAAACATTATGAACAAAAGAAGAATCCTCATCCCGTTATCTGCGGTCGGGCTGTCGTTAATGGCAGCTGCGCCTTCAATGGCCTTCACATGGTCGTCGGGAAATTTTTCCACAATCAACGGTTGGAAGAAGCAAAGTAACGTTCAGGCAGACGGATCCGACCAGTCAGCTTCGGGCCGACTGGTCACTGGGTGTGGAACTTTCCAAACGCGATTTCGCCATGAGAAGGGTTTCGGGAGCGACACAACTCTTGCATCAACGAGCGGCACCGGATGCATCGTCAAGACCACAGGCACGGTTGGTACGACCAATGGCTGGAACGTATACACCGATTTCTATTACACCCAATCAGGCCAAACAGCACGAACGTCAATTCAACCGTGACCTCAACGGCGGTTGTCATCGTCTCGAACCTCCATGCTGTTTATGGCAAAAACGAAGTGCTCCATGGCCTGTCATTGACAATTAATCAGGGCGAGTTCGTTGGGGTTCATGGGC
>JBIISL010000087.1:0-3553 GCA_044341035.1 Ilumatobacteraceae bacterium
CTGATAAAGTGGTCATACCTTTTGAGGGCGTGTAGCTCAGTTGGTAGAGCACCACCATGACATGGTGGGGGTCCCGGGTTCGAGCCCCGTCGCGCCCACTAGATGTATTTCTCTGTGCCATTCGTGCCGCATAAAAATGAACGGAACCGTTTGTAATGGAAATTGTGTTGGCTCTCTGCGCAGCCGCTGTTTACGGTGTTGCAGATTATTCAGGCGGCCGAGCGAGTCGTACTGTTTCTCCCGTAACCGTCACCGCAATCGGTCAAGGTTGTGGGTTGATTTTTCTCCTCGTCATTGTTCTTACATCAGGAGTTCCTACTCCGCCTGCAAGCGACTGGTTTTGGGGCGGTCTCGGCGGAATCGCTGGCGCTTCGGGTCTTCTCGCGTTCTACAAAGCAATGGGAAGCGGATTCATGACAGTGGTTGCACCCGTATCTGCGGTAACGGCTACTGCAGTGCCAGTAATTGTTGGTTTGTCGACCGGCGAACGCCCGGGTGTCTTGTCTCTTTGTGGCATCCCAGTGGCGCTTATTGCAATCGCATTAGTGAGTGGCATTCTCGGGCCTGATCATCGCAGAGCCCCACGCAAAATTTTGGTTATGGCATTCGGAGCTGGATCTGTTTTTGGATCACTATTTGTGATCTTGGGTCATACAAGTGACAACTCTGGTTTGTGGCCAGTGCTTGCAATGCGCTTTACATCTGTTCCGTTTATGTTCATGGTGATGTATTTCACGAAGAACAAAGCATCAGCTGCGCGCCCCCAATTGAAGTTTGTCGCAGGTTCTGGAATTCTTGATACAGCCGCAAACGCTCTGTATTTGTTGGCCGTACGTCATGGGCTTATGTCGATTGTGGCAACGATTAACTCGTTCTATCCAGCTAGCACGCTTTTGTTGGCGGTGGGCTTAGATAAAGAAAAGATTCACCGGCCACAAGCCGTGGGGCTTGTACTTGCTGGTGTTGCCTTGATCATGATTACGGTGTCGTAATCACTTTTCGCCAAGTGCTGCCCTAATAATTTTCTGAGACTCGCGTGCTGCGCCCTTGAAAATTCCTTTTGACATCAATGATGCTTCGCTCTTGCGGCGCACCTCGTAGATATCAGCACGCATGTGGTGAATTTCTGGGTCTTCGGGCGCAGCCCAACCAGCAAAATCAGCCAGATGGCATGCAAGACGAAGATCTCCCGATGCTGCAAGTTCGGCTGCGCGACGCATCAGCACATCGGCTCCACCGGCAAGTGATGCAAGCTCAACTGCAAGAACTTCGTCAGGTGAAGGTTTTAGTCGTGACGGCGCACCATCCCACCAGCCTCCGAACAAACGCCAAATGTTTCTGACAACATATTCTGGTTCGTCATATGTCGGGCGAAGGTATGGCTTGTTGAGAGTTGCCTCAGGCACGCGCACTGTGTGGATGATGGTGTTCAATGTCGCACCAGCATTCATCATGGTGACAACGTCGCGCACGAGATCTTCTAATGCTGTGGCGATCTCATCAAGCACTCGCGCAATGCGTTCCTTGCCAGCGATTGGTAAGCCGTGCGCTGGAAGCAATAGTTCAGGACCCTTGGCGATCATGGCGCGCAATGCTGCTGCCCACTCGATTGGCCAGCGTTGTACTTTTTGCGGGTTGCCGGCATTAGGGAAACTCCAAAGAATGAAGTCGCCCGATGCGATCCATTTCTTTTCAGGAAACCATGACCACAAATGATCATCAGTTTCACCACGTGCATGGTGAAATTCAACGGTGTCGTTACCGAACTTCATTGTGGTGAAATCGCTCAGGCTGTCTGTGAGTTCCAATGTGTCAACGGGAATGAAATTATTGAGTTTTCGTCCGCCAGCTGCTGGGCGTAGGTCGTTTAGGGCGTTTTCTAGGTCGCCGCGAATGCCACCGAACTGGCGAGCGTTGATTGCAACGTTCCAATCGTTTGTGTCGCGGTAGCGCTGGAAGCGCCGAGTGACGTTTTCATGCCCAATAACGCGGGGAGGACGAAAGCCATCAGCTGCCATACGCGCTGCAAATGGGCCACTGCCACCAACATGATCAGAATGTCCGTGCGTGTAGACAATTGCTTCAATTGGTTGTGCGCGCCACTGTTGCATCGCATTAACAACAGCTTCGCCGGTGTTGGCATGGCTTGCATCGAAACACACAAGCCCATCGCCGGAGTCCCACACGACGCTGTGGCTAAATGACTCGACCATTGCAAGGTTCTCTGCCACCTCAGATAATTGATTTGTGACGCGATTTACGGCCTCATCTGCAATGCCAGAGTCAACGATGCGAGTACTAAGAGCGAGAAGATCAGCCATTGCTACATCTTAGGTAAGCCGAGAAAGCGCTCACCCAAAATGTTACGCATCACGTTTGAAGTACCACCCATGATGGTGTACCCGGGGCTGTATGCAAGCCCTTTTGCTGCTTCGTCCCAAATCATTGCGTTGGCGCCCATTGCGCGAGACACGAATTCGTCGACTCGCTGCTGATGTTCTGTGCAAAAGCATTTGGTTGCAGCAGAAAACCCTGCAGGTGCTTGCCTGAGAGTTTCGCGAATCACCAAGATACGACCGACACGGTATCCAATTTCGAGAGCAGCAATTTCTTGGCGAACAGTGCGATTTGTGGTGTCAACCATCTTGCATGCTTCTTGGAAGAGAAAGTAGTTCGACACGAGTCTGTCGATGCCGCCGCGCTCATGTTCAAGTTGGCGCATGGTCTGTGAAAACGCCGCACCTTGTTTTCCAACAAGGTTTCCCTTAGGTACGCGAACATCGGTGTAGAACACTTCACAGAAATGACGGTTGGTGGTCATGTCTGTAATGGGGCGCACTTCAATGCCTGGTGTATCCATCGGCACGATTATTTCGCTGATGCCTGCGTGCGGTGGGCCGTCGCTACTTGTGCGGCAGATGAGATAGCAATAGTCAGCATCGGCACCAAAGCTGGTCCAGATTTTCTGACCGTTGATGACCCATTCGTCGCCATCGTCTTCGGCAAAAGTCTTCAATGATGCAAGGTCGCTTCCGGCATTTGGTTCGCTCATGCCGATGCACCACGTTGTCTCGCCAGCCAAGATGCCCGGTAAGAATTTTTCTTGTTGCTCGGGGGTTCCGTACTGGATGAGCGCTGGGCCCATTTGACGGTCACCGAACCAGCTAGCTGCGATAGGAGCACCAGCTTTGATCATCTCTTCACCCACGATGAGGCGCTCGATAGGAGGTCGTCCACCGCCACCGAACTCAGTGGGCCAAATGAGGCCGATCCAGCCGTGTGAGGAGAGTTCGCGTGAGAACTCTTTTGAGTATCCGTTCATCCACGACGCTGTATCGCGACCGTATTTGGCAACGCCAGCTGCAGCGACGGCTGCGGCCTTTTCACGAAGGGCTATTTGGTCGGGGCTCCACTCGAAATCCATTAGAGACGATGGTAGGGCGCAGACTTACCAGAAACGCTATTGTGTACAAGTCTGATACAAGTGAGATTCGGCACATCGCCGACACAAAGAATGAGGTGTTCCCGTGGCAAAGATCAAGGTTGAAAATAC
>JBIISL010000054.1:0-12123 GCA_044341035.1 Ilumatobacteraceae bacterium
GCCTTTGCGCTTGGTGAAGCCACGCCTGCAGATTCAGGAACCCACAACTTCACATCAAAACGACGGCCATTGACTTCAACGGTTGTTGTGCGTTGAACAAGAGGTTCGTTGTCGTCACCTGCTGGAGCAATTGGTGCTGTTCCAATATGGGACAGATCGAGAACTTCTTCCACCCACTTTGTTGAGTGAGTGACAGCTGCAAAGTCAGGGTGTTCAAGAATTGCAATATCAGCAGGAATCGTGGTGGCGATTCCTTCCACAACCATTTCTTTCAGTGCTCGGATAGCGCGGGCGATTGCAATATCACGATCGCGTCCCCACACAATGACTTTTCCAACGAGGTTGTCGTAGTACTGGCTGATTTCGTCGCCTGATTCGTACCCTGCGTCAAAGCGCACGCCAAAGCCATCTGGTGCAACCAGTTTTGTGATTGGGCCAGGTGAGGGAAGAAACTTTCCACCAGCGGGGTTTTCAGCATTAATACGAATCTCAATTGCATGTCCGCGACGTGCGGCGAGAACTTCCTTTTGTGTCATCGGCAATTTCTCACCCGATGCAACACGAATCTGCCATTCGACAAGATCGATTCCTGTGATGACTTCAGTAACTGGATGCTCGACTTGCAAGCGGGTATTCATTTCAAGAAAGAAGAAATCTCCGTCTTGGAAAATGAATTCCACGGTTCCTGCGTTGTAGTAACCAACTGCTTTTGCAGCTTTTACTGCAGCAGCTCCCATGGCTTCTTCAACGCCAGCAGGAAGGCCCGGTGCTGGTGCTTCTTCAATGAGTTTTTGGTGACGGCGTTGTGCAGAGCAGTCACGTGTAGAAATCCAGACAACGTTTCCGTGTTGGTCGCCAACGAGCTGTACTTCAATGTGGCGTGGCCAAGTGAGGTAGCGCTCGATGTAGATCTCGTCGCGTCCGAAGAAACTCTTTGCTTCGCGCTGTGCAGAATCCATTGCTGCCTGAACTTCGTCTGCCGACTGCACCACTTTCATGCCGCGTCCGCCACCGCCGAATGCAGCTTTGATTGCTAACGGCCAACCATGTTCGTTTCCGAAGTCGGTAATTTCTTTTGCAGATGTAACAAATTCCGTTGTGCCGGGAACAATGGGTGCTCCGCCGCGTAATGCTGCTTTGCGACTGGAAACCTTGTCGCCCATTTCGTCGATTGCTTCTGGTGGTGGTCCGATGAATGCGACGCCCATTGCTGTGATGGCGCGAGCAAAGTCGGGGTTCTCGGAAAAGAATCCGTATCCGGGGTGTACGGCATCGGCGCCACTGTCCTTGATTGCCTTCAAAATAGCCTCAGTATTGAGGTAGCTCTCAGCTGCAGTTTGTCCGCCAAGCGCATATGCCTCATCGGCTAGGCGCACGTGCAGGGCGTTGCGGTCAAGCTCGGAATAGACCGCAACGGTGGCAATTCCCATCTCTCGGGCAGCTCGGATGACACGGACGGCGATTTCGCCGCGATTGGCGATAAGGATTTTCTTCAGCACAGATGACAATCTTGGTCTAATGGACCACTCAATTGCGAACTCATCGGGCCGATGGCTTATTCAGACCGTTTCAGAGACCGGAAGTACCAATGCTGACCTGATGGCGGCAGGGCTTGAAGGAGCGCCCGACCGCAGCGTCTTGCGGTCAGATTTCCAATCAGCGGGTCGCGGACGGCTGGACCGAACATGGGAGGCCCCCCGTGGTGCGAACCTCCTGGTGTCGCTTCTTTTTCGCGATGTCCCCGAGCACATTCAGTCTTTAACTCAAGTGGTGGTGCTCGCTGCTGCCTATGTTGCCCGCCAAAGATGTGGTGTTGATGCTGTGTTGAAGTGGCCAAACGACATTTTGGTTAATGGGGAAAAACTGTCGGGCATATTGTCCCAGGCAGCACCAGCGGGACCCGACGGGAAGATTCCCTTCGTGATCGCAGGGCTTGGTCTGAATCTTGCGTGGGCACCACCTGGGGCCGCATCGTTGGCCAGTTGTGGTTGGACCGAGGAACTAACGCCTGATCAATTTTTGGAAGCAATGCTTCCCGAGATTGACCGTTTATTGAATCTGGCTCCAGAGCACATGCACGCAGAGTACGTCGCGAGTCTTTCCACGCTCGGCACACGAGTGCGTGCTGAAATGCCAAACGGCGACAACATCATTGGTCACGCAATCTCAGTGGAGCCAGATGGGCAATTAGTCATCCTCGATGAGTGTGCAGTGTCGCATCGCATCAATACCGCTGATGTGGTGCATCTCCGACCAGCCTCAGACTGAGTACCGTGGGAATGTGTTCAACGATGGAAAACTCTCGCGAATGGCGGGGGCCCCTCGTCTAGTCATTGTGCTGTGCGTTGCTCTCGTGATGTCGTTGGGTGGGGCACTTGGAATTGTTCGTGCAACTCAGAATCACCTTGATTCCGCTACGCGTGTTCCTGCTGCAACTCTTGGATTGTCTCCTGCCACAGATGGAATCGAAAACTACCTGTTGGTCGGTTCGGACTCACGCGCATCAGCAGATCCGAACGAAGCAGATTATGCATCAATTGGATCTGAAGAAGCGAACCCTGGAATGCGTTCGGACACTCTCATTTTGCTTCGATACGACACCAAGGAAAAAACCGTGGCGATGATGTCAATCCCTCGCGACCTCTGGGTTCGTATGTCTGATAATGACAAATTTGGAAGAGTTAACGCTGCGTATCAGCGCGGTGCAGATGTGTTACTACGAACGATTGAACGGGCTCTCAACGTTCCGATTCATCACTACATCGAAATCAATTTTTCTGGATTCAAACAGATTGTTGACTCAATTGGCGGGGTGCGTCTTTGTGTTCCGCGTGGTTCTCGTGACAAAGCAACCGGATTTTTTATTGGACACAAGAGCTGCAAATTGTTGACTGGGTCAAAAGCATTGGCCTATGCCCGTTCTCGTCATTTTGAAGAAAAAATCGATGGGGTTTGGAGAGTAGAAGGTACGGGGGATGTTGGACGTGGGTCGCGACAACGTGCCTTTATTTCGGTTCTCGCAAAAGAAACGGTGCGGTATTTGGCGCGACATCCTCTTGATGCAGACAATGTGCTGAACTCGTTCACCAAAGCTATTTCTGTTGATGAAAATCTGGACCTAATTGATCTTGCACGTAAATTACGACCTGTTGGTGATGGTTCTGCAGTGTCGTATGCATTACCGGTAACAGATGGGTTCTCTGGCGACAACTTCGTTTTCCGACTAGCTGATGATGCTCCAGCGCTTTTGGCGTATTTCGCAGGTCTTGGCCCTGCGCCTGCTGCTTCTTAGTCAGTTATTTGAGAAGCCTGCGCAGAAACCCTGCGCAGTTTGGTGGCGAATGCTTCCGCGCTAATTGGTTCGCCAATGCGGTTGCCCTGCAATAAGTCACAACCAAGCACCTTGAGGCGTTGTACATGATCTTCTGTGGTGACCCATTCGGCGCACACAATCAAATTGAGTGAGTGAGCTAACTGAATAAGAGAACGCACCATTGGGTCGTCTCCGCCATCTGTGCGTCCGACATCGCGCACCAATGTTCCGTCTAGCTTCAACAAGTCGGCAGGGAATGTTCGCAATGATGCAAGTGATGAGTAGCCAGCGCCGAAGTCGTCAACGGCAATGCGAACACCTTGTCGTTTTAGTGCAGTGACGGTGCGAAGAACTGAAGGATTGTTATCAACCAATGTTGCTTCCGACGTCTCAAATACCAATTGAGAGCCTTCGAGGCCATTGTCGCGCAAGATAGTTAAGGCCCTGTCAACAAAGGTGATGTCAGAGAGTTGGCGGCGTGACGCATTGACATGAATTGCCATTGAGCGGTCAACAAGCCCCGTAGAAATCCATTCAGCAATCGTGCGGGCACTTTCATTCAGTACCCAGTCACCAATGGGGGCAATGAGTCCTGATTCGTCTGCAAGGTCAAGGAATGCGCCAGGAGCAAGTAGTCCGCGCGTGGGGTGATTCCAGCGCAACAGAGCCTCTGCGGCAACCACGCGGCCTGTGTGGGCAGATTCGATGGGTTGAAACACGACTGCAAATTGGTCGCCCGCTAATGCTTGTTCAAGTTCCGATGCGAGTGTTTGACGTGCGCGAGCTGCTGTGCGCATGTCTTCGCTGTACAGCTCTGATCTGCCGCGACCACGTTGTTTGGCCCGGTACATAGCGGTGTCTGCTGAACGCAACAAAGTTACTGCAGCATCGGCGGCTGATTCGGAACTGAGAAGTTCTGGTGTCGACATTGCGACTCCGATACTTGCCCCTGCTTCAATCTCGACACCTTGCAGCACTAATGGCCCTGTGATTGATGTGCGAATTCGCTCTGCAACATCAAGTGCTACTTGTTCATCAAGAAGCCCTTCGCACAGAACAACAAACTCGTCACCACTAATACGTGCGACTAGGTCGGAGGGGCGAGTCGCTGCAGCAAGACGGCGAGAAACGGTGACAATAAGTTGGTCACCAACAGCGTGGCCAATGGTGTCATTGACATGCTTCAATTTGTCGAGATCTATAAACAACACAGCAACACTTGAATGCGTGGTGCGACTGCGCTCAAGAGCTTCGGTTGTCTTACGTTCGAACAGCACGCGGTTCGGAAGGCCTGTGAGAGCATCATGAGTAGCTAGTCGTGCAAGTTCAGCTTGTGATTGGCGTTCTTCAGTGATGTCGCGGGTAATAGTGGCCCAATGGTGCACACTGCCGTTGGCATCGCGTACTACTTGCACCACCACAGACAGGGTGCGGGCAATGCCGTCAGGGGACCTGAAACCAATTTCACCTTCCCAGCGGTTTGGGGAATCAGCCGGGGGAGCAGCATCAAGCAACATGCGGGGCAATTGATCACGCACCGCTTGCATAAATGTGCGTGCGGCGATGTCGCCTGCTCCAGCACCAGGGTCTGTGACGCCAATCAGTGTGCGGGCGGTGTCATTTGCAAACATCAGTTCACCCACGCGATCAAATACAAGCACTGCGTCACCAGACACATCAAGCAAGCCCACCAATTGATCAGAGAGTTGGCGCTGCGTGACAAGTGAAGTGCAATCAATTGCAGTACCGATGTAGCCCGCAAGTGCGCCATCAATAACAACTGGTTGAGTTGACACTTGAATCCATGTCACTTCACCAGTTGCTTGACCAATGCGAAATTCAACCGTAAAAGTTTCTCCGCTATCGCGATGCTGCACCCAACGTCGCTCGCATTCAGTTCGTTCTTGCGGTAATGCATTGACCCACGGGGCAGTGCCAACACTGACAGGAGCTCCTGCGAGAACTAATGCGCGAAATGCATCATTGCCAGCCGTGAGACGACAATTGATGTCGGTCTCAAAAATGCCAATCGGCAGGGCAGTGGTGGAAAAGTCGATACGGCTATTCTCACAGATTGAACACCCTTAGCGGTGGAACAACCCCCCAGCGTGATCGGTTCGCGGTGGTCTGGTCACTATCCTGTTATGGATGCCTACACCGCAATTGTCTTCCTTGGGAGATCCTCTCTGCCTTATGACAATTCATGCCCATCCTGATGATGAGGCGTCAAAAGGTGCTCCCACGGTGGCTAAGTATTTCGCCGAGGGCGTTCGTACGGTGCTCGTGTGCTGCACAGGGGGCGAAGAAGGCGACCTGCAGAACCCGGCACTGCGTGAACCAGGGCAACCATTTCACAACATGACGCCCGAAGAAGAACGTGCACACCTAGCCATTGTGCGTCCAGAAGAATTACGACGGTCAGTCGAAGCGATTGGTTTTAGCGCACTTCATATGTTGGGTTATCGCGATTCGGGAATGGCTGGCTCTGAAGCCAACAAGAATCCCGACTGTTTTCATATGGCCGACATTGATGAAGCGGTCGGTCGCCTAGTTCGACTCATTCGCTTAGAGCGACCACAGGTGATTCTCACGTACAACGATGATCAAGCCAGTTATCCGCATCCAGATCATTTACGCGTTCACGATGCAAGCGTGTTGGCATTTGATCGTGCCGGTGACCCTGCGTGGTATCCCGAAGCTGGCGAGCCGTGGCAGCCACAAAAGATGTATTACACACTGTGGGCAAAAGAGCGCATTCTTGCAGTACATGAAGCATTGGTATTGAAGTTTGGCGAGTCTCCGTTTGATGAGAACTGGCGTAAACGTCCATCGCAAGATCACCGCATCACAACACGTTTGCACATTGGGGAGTATCTCTATGCACGCACTCAATCTCTTCATGCACATGCAACACAGGTAGACCCAGCTGCAAAGTTTTGGTTCGGCCTGACTGATTTGGAATTAGCCGATGTGTATCCGTGGGAAGACTGGATCTTGGCTCAGAGTCATCATCGTGATGTGCCTGAAGGAATGATGGAAACCGACATGTTTGTCGGTATTCGCTAACTAGCGCGCATGGCGTCGCGCAATTCGCGATACCCAATCAACACTGCACCACTAGCTGTGACTGCGTTGCGTAATTCATCACTGGTAGCAAGTGCCAAGTCATCAATCCAACCGATGGCTACGTCACCGAGTGCTCGTACTTCAGGTGTGTCAATTGATGGCTGAATATGGATTTCAGTGACTCCGGGAGCAAGCGAAGAAAGCGCATTGAGTACGCGTTCGCGACTTCCCGTGCGCCAGTCGTGATCGAAATGATCAGGGAATACGACACCTTCGTCAGCTGCTAACTGACGGAAAGGAAAACCAGCAGATGATGCAGAGATGGTGGATGGCAAACGAATGGGGAGTTTGAACTCCACAGCAAGTTCGAGATACACATCGAAAAATTCTGGTCGCACAGTGATGGACGTGAGGTGTGGTGCAAGATGCGTGACATCAATACCCCATGCCAATGCTCGTTCAATTTGTGCTCGGCATTCGCGCAACACTTCAGTTGAATCAGCGTGTTCCCACAAGTCGTCAACTGATCGAGGGAAGCCACCTTCTCCGGATAGGAGTGACGGAGCATGCGTTAGTGGGCCCCATCTGTACAAAGGATGTTCAGCATTCAGTGTGAGATGCACGCCAATGTCGTCTGCGTTGTATTGCTGTGCCGCATATTTTGCCCATGGTGCAGGCACCATGATTGATGCACATGTAGCAACTCCGTCACGAAGAGCTTGGTAGACACCTTCGGTAGCTGCGTGGCACGACCCGAGGTCGTCGCACGAGATGATGACGAGGCGCGCATCGTCGCTGTGGCCTAATCGTGAGGCAAGAGTGCGACTGTCTGGCATACAGAAACCCTACCCCCGACAGTGTGTCCATAACCCGAGATTGGCTTGTTGTGCAGAATAAGCAGCGGCTGCAAAGTCGGTTTCAAACGCAGTGTTCGGCGCTATGGAAAGCGGCACGCCCCATCCGCCTGCCAGCAATTCATAGTTCACAAACAAGTTGTCTGTGGTTCGGTATATGTATGCCAGCAAACGTTTGTATTTGTCGCGAGCTTCTGCATCACGCACGATGTACACGTCAGTGCCGGGCGGTAATAACGCGGTTGTGTAGGCAGACGCTTCGGGACCCCAGCACCCAACAGGTTTCGTGGGGTGTTTGGTTTCAGGAGTATCAACCCCTATGAGTCGAATCTTTTCTGTGGTGCTGCCGAAACGAACAGTGACAGTGTCGCCGTCTGTGACATGGGTGATGACGCCATGAACACGTCCGTCTGGTGTGACCGTAGCTTGTTTTTGGGCGCAGCCGAATAGAAGCAACGAAAATAGGACAGCCCTGATGGCCACATGATTGCGCGCCATGCGCGCTCCTTTGTTTAGAGACGCTCGATGAGCGTGCCGGTTCCGAGGCCACCGCCACAGCACATTGAAACGATTGCGTAGCGACCACCGGTGCGCTCGAGTTCGTTCAGTGCCTTGGTGACAAGAAAGGCGCCAGTTGCGCCGAGAGGGTGACCAAGAGCAATTGCACCACCGTTAGGGTTCGTGCGCTCCGGATCTGCTCCAACTTCTTTGGCCCATGCGAGAACTACAGATGCAAATGCTTCGTTAATTTCAAACACGTCAATGTCTGAGATCTTCAAGTTGTTGCGCTGAAGGAGACGCTGGGTTGCATCAATTGGTCCTGTCAACATGAGTACCGGGTCAACACCAACTAGGCAAGAATCCACGATACGAGCACGTGCCTTGAGTCCGAGTTGGTTGGCTTTCTCTTCTGTCATCATGAGAACAGCTGCTGCACCATCAGAAATCTGTGATGAGTTTCCGGCTGTATGGACACCATCTGGGCGGCCGACTGGCTTCAATGTGCCAAGTTTTTCAAGAGTGGTTTCACGCAAGCCTTCGTCGCGTGAAACACGACGTGTACCAGTGACTTCGCCAGCTTCGTTCACTTCAGGTGCATCGACTTCGATGAACTGACCAGAGAAGCGATCTTCTTCCCACGCGCGAATTGCACGCTGTTGAGAGATAAGGCCCCACTTGTCGGTGTCTTCACGAGTTACGCCCCACTTGTCGGCGATGCGCTCTGCACCTTCGAACTGTGAAGTCATTTCGTACTCTTCGAAGTATGTCTTTGGAATGGGGATTCCGAGACCAAAGTCTTTACGACCAGATGCGCCGATGGGGACGCGGCTCATGACTTCAACACCACATGCAATTGCGATGTCGACAACGCCAGAACCGATGAGCGAACTTGCAAGACCGGTTGCTTGCTGTGACGAGCCGCACTGTGTGTCGATTGTTGTTGCAGCTGTGGTGAGCGGCAGACCAGCAGCCAACCATGCAGTACGAGTGATGTTGAATGCTTGTTCACCGACTTGGCTTACGCAGCCACCAACAACTTGTTCTACAAGTGCTGGGTCGATACCTGTGCGGTCAAGGATTCCCTTTTGCACAATGCCGAGCAATTCGCCGGGGTGCAAGGTGGACAAACCGCCATTGCGCTTGCCGATTGGGGTGCGCAGGGTGTCGATAATTACTACTGAGTTTTGGGTACGTGCCATGTAGTTATCTTAGACAGGGCCATACGCACTACCGTCAGTGGGCAATGAGCCAGCATGATTCTTCCTTCCGTCCGTCTCTGATTCCTGCCGATTCGGTTGTTGAACATCGATATATCCACGTGGTTGGCTCCAAGGTGTTTATTGATGATCGGCCCGCCGAGAAGTCTTGGACCAGCCACTTTCTGGGGATGCACGGAGACATTGCGTGTTGGGGAATTGACGTGCCACATGGGGAAGACCCCGGCTACGGCGCAGAAACGGATCTGTATTCCTTATTCGCCAGAGTGAGCAACACCGAATGGGCAGTAGCCGGCCGTGCGGTGCAACTGATTGAGTGGGCACGCACACATCGTTACTGCGGCAGGTGCGGCGAACCAACAGAACTTGCACACAACGAGCGAGCCTTTCGCTGTCCTGCATGTTCGTTGATGCAGTTCCCTCGACTTTCACCCGCCATCATCACGCTCGTCACTCGCGGTGAAGGTGATGATCAGCAAGCATTGCTTGCGCGCGGTACCAATTTTCCAATGCCGCTGTATTCCTGCCTTGCTGGGTTCGTTGAACCAGGGGAGAACCTTGAACAGGCTGTTGCGCGTGAAGTAGAAGAAGAAGTGGGCATTGTTGTAAACAACGTTGAATACGTAGCCAGTCAGCCATGGCCGTTTCCAAACTCGCTGATGTTGGGCTTTCGGGCAAACTATGTGTCGGGTGACATCGTGTGTGACACCACTGAAATTGCCGATGCCAATTGGTACAGCAGGGAAGACTTGCCCATGATTCCTGGTTCGATCTCAATTGCACGCCGTCTTATTGATGATTGGTTGCTGCAGCGCTAACGATTTCGACAGGGGAATGCTCTAGCGTTTACGCCATGAGCAAAATCAATCTTGGACGTGTCGGACTATGGACTGCAGACTTTGACCTGCAACCAATGGCGAAAGCGCAGGACGCGATCGCACAAGTGGAAGCTATGGGTTTCGGCACCGTGTGGGTTCCTGAAGCTGTGTTGCGTGAACCATTTGCATCGACATCACTTTTGTTGTCCGCTACCAAGAACATGATTCTTGCTACTGGTATCGCAAGTATTCATGCTCGTACAGCGCAAACAATGCAGGCCGGCTGGAAGACCGTTTCCGAAGCTTTCCCGACTCGTTTCGTTTGAGGAATGGGCGTCAGCCATGCGCCAATGGTTAACGGTGTTCACAAGGGAAACTATGACAAGCCATATTCCACGATGGTTGAATACCTCGACGCTATGGACGCCGGCATTTACTTCTCACCAGCGCCGAGCGTGCCACCACTTCGAGTTCTTGCTGCATTAGGACCAAAAATGTTGAAGCTTGCTGCAGAACGCTGTGCCGGTGCACACCCGTATTTCATTCCTGTAGAACACACAGCAATGGCGCGCGAAGTAATGGGTGCTGATGCATTGCTGGCGCCAGAACAAGCAGTGGTTTTTGAAACAGACCCCACCAAAGCCCGTGCGATTGCTCGTCAGCACATGAATACCTACACACGTTTGCCGAACTACGTAAACAACCTTGTGCGTCTTGGTTTCAACGCAGACGAAGTAGCTAATCAAGAAGACCGAGTTGTTGATGCAATTGTTGCATGGGGAACAACAGATCAGATCACTGCTCGAGTGAAGGCGCATCTTGATTCCGGCGCAGACCATGTATGCGTACAAGTCCTCACTGATGCCCCAGGCACTTTGCCAATGAAACAATGGCAAGAATTGGCTGATGCCACTCGCGCGATTTAGTTCGTTGCGCTAAATCATGTTGACGACAACTGAATACCTCGCAGTTCTGCAACGCGAAGGTGATGCTTTTGCTGATTCGATTGCACGGGCACTCAATGCGCCTGTTGCGTCGTGTGAACCGTGGGTTGGCGTTGACTTGCTGTGGCACATGATTGAAGTTCACTACTCGTGGAAATTCATTGCGCAAACTCATCTCATGAATCCGGCCGACTATGTACCTCGTTCGAAGCCCGCTGATGACGACCTACTTTCTGAATACCGCGCTGGACTTCAAGAACTAATCAGTGTGTTGTCTGGTCTTGATCCCGCGCGTTCATGCTGGACATGGGCAGGCGTGCAGGACATTGCGTGGGTCATTCGGCGTATGGCGCACGAGACCGCTGTGCATGCTTGGGATGCTCATGTGTCTGCAGGAATCAGTTCCGACATTGAGGCCGAGCTAGCGAGCGACGGAATAGATGAGTTCGTGCACGTGATGGTGAAGAGCAACGTGCGTGAAGATGAAGGCGCTCTCAGTGGTTCTGTGCACATTCATTGCACCGATGTAGATGGTGAATGGCTGATTGTTCCGACGGGGACATCAGACGTTGTTGTGACGCATGAACACGCCAAAGGTGATTGTGCAATACGCGGGTCAGCATCACAGTTGTTGTTGGGTCTGTGGCGCAGAATTCCTATGTCGTCGCTCGAAGTGATCGGCAGCACGGAAGTTGCAGAGCAATTTCTGAATCGGACTGCCAACAATTGACCGGTTGGCGCCGTTACGGTGCTGCGATGCGAGACCAGGCAGAGACCAAGCCGGACTTGCTGACGAAACGAACGTTCATTGATTTGATTCCTTTAGGAAAGACAATGACGTACTTGCCAGATTTTGAAGATACGACAGTTCGTGTCGAAATCTTCTTACCAATCTTGGTTTGAATTTTCTTTATGTTCAAAAGATGCTGTCGGGGCATCACGGTTGCACTGCGGACTGGCGCATACGACCTAGCAACAACTACTGGTTGAATTGCAGAGAGAGTACGAGCAACCGATACCTCGGAGATAGTGGTTGTCGTGGAAGTTGGTTTTGGTTCACCCGAGATGAAATCAATGGAGTCAGAGTATTCAGTCACGGTGCCTTCGGCAGTAACGAACTGCACCCACACGGTGCGTGTTGAACGTAGTTCTTTTGGTTCGAGCAATTGCCATTTGAGGGTTGTTGTGGTTGGAATAACGCGAGCGCCGGAGAAATCGGCGTAATTGGATACGCGAATTGCAGTTGTGCGAGCTGGGGCGGTGAATGACAACTCAACGCTTGTTGATGGAGCAGTCTGGTCGCCACCGTTGATGACAACTCCGATTGGTGTGACCGCCAAAAAGGTCTTGGTCGTACTACGTACGGTGCCGGAATCGTTTGTGGCAGTGACTCGAAGGAAATAGGTGACT
>JBIISL010000056.1:0-11994 GCA_044341035.1 Ilumatobacteraceae bacterium
GATGAGCGTGCCGGTTCCGAGGCCACCGCCACAGCACATTGAAACGATTGCGTAGCGACCACCGGTGCGCTCGAGTTCGTTTAGTGCCTTGGTGACAAGAAAGGCACCAGTAGCGCCGAGAGGATGACCAAGAGCAATTGCACCACCATTGGGGTTTGTGCGCTCTGGATCAGCACCAACTTCTTTTGCCCATGCCAGTACGACAGATGCAAATGCCTCGTTGATTTCAAACACGTCAATGTCTGAGATCTTCAAGTTATTGCGCTGAAGGAGACGCTGGGTTGCATCAATTGGTCCTGTCAACATGAGTACCGGATCAACCCCAACTAGGCAAGAATCTACGATGCGAGCACGTGCCTTGAGTCCGAGTTGGTTGGCTTTTTCCTCAGTCATCATCAGAACAGCTGCTGCGCCGTCTGAAATCTGCGATGAGTTGCCAGCGGTATGGACGCCATCTGGGCGACCGACTGGCTTTAATGTGCCGAGTTTTTCAAGAGTGGTTTCGCGCAAGCCTTCGTCGCGAGAAACGCGACGTGAGCCTGTAACTTCGCCAGCTTCGTTTACTTCAGGAGCATCAACTTCGATGAACTGACCAGCAAAGCGATCTTCTTCCCATGCACGAATTGCGCGCTGTTGCGAGATGAGGCCCCACTTGTCTGTGTCTTCGCGAGAGATGCCCCATTTGTCAGCGATGCGCTCTGCGCCTTCGAACTGTGAAGTCATTTCATACTCTTCGAAGTATGTCTTTGGAATGGGGATTCCGAGACCGAAATCTTTACGACCAGATGCACCAATGGGTACGCGGCTCATTGTTTCAACACCACAGGCAATTGCAATGTCAACAACGCCAGAACCAATGAGTGAACTTGCAAGACCAGTTGCCTGCTGTGAAGAACCGCACTGTGTATCGATTGTTGTTGCAGCTGTGGTGAGTGGCAGGCCGGCAGCCAACCATGCTGTACGAGTGATGTTGAATGCTTGCTCGCCGACTTGGCTGACGCAACCACCGACAACTTGTTCAACAAGTGCTGGGTCAAGACCTGTGCGATCAAGGATTCCTTTTTGCACAATGCCGAGCAGTTCGCCGGGGTGCAAGGTGGACAAACCGCCATTGCGCTTGCCGATTGGGGTGCGCAGGGTGTCGATGATTACTACTGAGTTTTGGGTACGTGCCATTTGATAATCCTAGACAGCGCAATACGCACTACCGTCAGTGGGCAATGAGCCAGCAAGATTTCCCCTTTCGTCCGTCACTGATCCCCGCCGATTCTGCGGCTGAACACCGCTATATCCATGTAGTTGGCTCCAAGGTCTTTATTGATGACCGCCCAGCCGAAGAGGGCTGGACCAGCCACTTTCTGGGCATGCACGGAGACGTTGCATGTTGGGGTATTGACGTTCCGCATGGCGAAGACCCGGGTTACGGCGCTGAGTCTGATCTGTATTCGTTGTTCGCGCGAGTCACACATACCGAATGGGCAGTAGCGGGACGTGCGGTGCAATTGATCGAGTGGGCACGTACACACCGCTTCTGTGGCCGATGCGGCGAATCAACGGAGCTTGCTCATAACGAGCGAGCATTTCGATGCCCTGCATGCTCGTTGATGCAGTTTCCTCGTTTGTCTCCGGCAATTATCACATTGGTCACGCGTGGTGAAGGTGACAATCAACAAGCGTTGCTTGCGCGGGGAACCAATTTTCCAATGCCGTTGTATTCGTGTCTGGCAGGGTTTGTGGAGCCGGGCGAAAACATGGAACAAGCAGTTGCGCGTGAAGTAGAAGAAGAAGTGGGCATCGTTGTAAATAACATTCAGTACGTTGCAAGTCAGCCGTGGCCGTTTCCGAATTCGCTCATGCTCGGATTCCGAGCTAACTATGTCTCTGGTGACATTGTGTGTGACACAACCGAAATTGCAGACGCCAATTGGTACAGCCGGGACGACCTCCCCATGATTCCTGGTGCTATTTCAATTGCCCGCCGTCTTATTGATGACTGGCTGTTGCAGCGCTAAGTATTTCGCGAGGCCGAGCCTCTAGTCTAAATATCATGAGCAAAATTAATCTTGGCCGTGTCGGACTATGGAGCGCAGACTTTGACCTGCAACCAATGGCAAAAGCGCAGGAAGCAATCGCAGAAGTAGAGACCATGGGTTTTGGAACCGTGTGGGTACCAGAGGCTGTATTGCGTGAACCATTTGCTTCCACTTCACTTCTGTTGTCAGCAACGAAGAAAATGATCTTGGCAACTGGTATCGCAAGTATTCATGCGCGTACGGCACAGACAATGCAAGCTGGTTGGAAAACCGTTTCCGAGGCTTTCCCGAATCGTTTCGTTTTAGGAATGGGCGTTAGCCATGCACCAATGGTTAACGGTGTACACAAGGGCAACTATGACAAGCCATATTCCACCATGGTTGAATATCTCGATGCAATGGATGCTGGCATTTACTTCTCACCAGCTCCGAGTGCGCCACCACTTCGTGTTCTTGCTGCGTTAGGGCCAAAGATGTTGAAGCTTGCAGCCGAGCGTGGCGCAGGTGCTCACCCATATTTCATTCCCGTCGAGCACACAGCCATGGCGCGTGGCGTTATGGGTGCTGATGCATTGCTGGCACCAGAACAAGCAGTGGTGTTCGAAACAGACCCCACGAAGGCGCGTGCGATTGCCCGTCAGCACATGAATACCTACACACGTTTGCCGAACTACGTAAACAATCTCGTGCGTCTTGGTTTCACTGCAGATGAAGTGGCAAATCAGGAAGACCGAGTTGTTGATGCCATCGTTGCGTGGGGAACAACCGATCAAATCACTTCTCGCATCAAGGCGCATCTTGATTCCGGTGCAGACCATGTCTGTGTCCAAGTGTTAACTGATGCCACTGGCACGTTGCCAATGAAGCAATGGCAAGAACTAGCTGACGCAACTCGTTCTATCTAGTTCGTTTCACTGAATCGTGCTGACAACTTCTGACTACCTGGGCGTCTTGCGACGTGAAGGGGAGGCATTTGCAGACTCTGTTGCAACTGCAATGGAGAAACCTATTGCATCGTGTGAACCGTGGTTAGGAACTGACCTGTTGTGGCACATAACTGAAGTGCATTACTTCTGGAAATTCATCGTTGAGACTCACGCAATGAATCCTGATGGCTATGTGCCGCGTTCAAAACCAGCAGACAATGATTTGCTTACTGAGTACCGCACGGGTCTAATCGAATTAATCAATGCTCTGTCATCTATTGACCCTTCGCGTACATGTTGGACCTGGGCCGGTATCCACGATGTTGCGTGGGTGATTCGACGAATGGCTCATGAGACTGCAGTCCATGCGTGGGATTCGCACCGCGCGGCTGGTAACACCGCTGAAATTGATGCCGTGTTAGCCAGTGACGGCATTGATGAATTCGTACATGTGATGTTGATGAATGACGGGCGCGAAGGGGAAGGCACACTCAGTGGTTCCGTGCATATTCATTGCACAGACGTGAGCGGTGAATGGCTAATTATCCCCACCGAATCATCAGAGATTATCGTGACTCGCGAACATGCAAAAGGGGACTGTGCATTGCGCGGATCAGCTCAGGATCTTTTACTCGCACTATGGCGAAGAGTTCCTATGTCGTCGATAGAAGTAATTGGCAATGCCGACGTTGCACGTCAATTCCTGAACCGCACTGCAAATAACTAACTACTGCGAGTTGCTACTCGGCAATACCTACCGGTGCGTCGTCAATGATCTGGTCAAGATATTCAGACATACCAAAGCCTGTTGCGCCTTCATGTTCTCCAGAAGTGATACGCCACTTGGTCATGCCTTCACTGATGCGGGTCATCAGCCAATTGCCATCAGGGTCTTGGCGACGGTTACGTAGAGGAATAAGGCTTGTCACTTCACCTTCAAAATTCCACTCTTTGTTTGAGCGCGATGACTTAATGACTCCAGTTACCTTGTCGTGGTAGTTGTCTTCACCAACAGTGACTGTTGAAATTTGTACGTCATCACAGAGATGAATTTGGCCGTTGTCCCACACAAACCCGCCACGTGAACCAGCAGAATCTTTCTTTGCGACACGACTCGCCATGAAGCCAAGGTTCTCTCCGAAGTTTGCAGTCAGCCATCGGTAGTACCACGGTGCTTGCCAGAATCGTGGCCCCCATGAGTGATCGCGTAATCCGAAACCGTTGATGGCGAATTCTTCATCGCCTACACGAATGGAACCTGTAGCAGTAACAAGTTGTTCGTAGTGGCCTTTAGCGAATTCTTCGCCAGGAGCTTCATGAGGCACATCGGGCTCGCCGCCAAACATGCTGGGCTTGCCTTGTCCGGTGAATGTGATGTGAGCTTCGCATTCCACAAACGGGTTGTTGGCAAAAGCTTTCTTTGGGTCGGCCATCTCGTGCGGATTATCAAGCACCACTACTTTGCCGGCATAGTCAATTTTCAACTCTTCGAACGGTTTCACCATTGTCCAAGTGAGACCGCCGGCATCAAGTGCATTGTTGTTCTCAATGTTTGGACGTTTGAACATGAAACCAACACGACCATTCGGCAAGTAAATGCAAATGGTCATCTCGGCATAACCCTCGTTGGCACGGTTGCCCATGCGAAACCAGCCACCAACTTGAGTGGTGGGGTCGAAACAATTGATGTACATGCTTTCGTTGAAGTTCGACTCGGGGCCGAGTTCGTGCATGTATTCGTCAGCAGGGTCTAGTCGTATTGCCATGTGCAAACTCTAGAACACGAAACTGCCTCGGCTATTAGTCGCCTGCAACTCGGGCTTGTAGGCGTCGCATGCCGGCTAGCCAGCGGTCGCGGTCATCTACCTTGCGCTTTTCATACGTATGTACTTCAGGGTGAGGCATGACTAAGAATTTTTCAGCAACAATTGTGTTGTACACAATGTCGGCAACTTCAGATGGTTCAAGGACTGCGCCAGAAGCTTTTACGGCGCTGCCACCATCTGTATTTCCGATTCCCTTTTCTGCATCAGGTGGGTTCAGCATGTTCGTATTGACCCCTTGAGGGCACAACGTGGTGACTCGTACTCCACGGTCTCCGTACGTGATGGAGAGCCATTCAGCAAAGGCCACTGCACCATGTTTGGTGACGCTGTAAGGGCCGCTTCCAATTTGAGACAACAATCCGGCAGCTGATGCCGTGCTGCAGAAATAGCCTTCACCTGCGGCGAGCCATTCACCCATCAGATGTTTTGCGGCCCAACGGTGTGAATGCAAGTTGATGTCCATGGCGGTGTTCCATGTTTCTTCGTCAGTCGATTCAAGATCCGTTCCCATTCCGACGCCTGCATTGGCGTAAAACAAATCGATGAAACCGAACTTGGCACGCGCTGCATCTATCAATGCGATGTTTCCTGCTTCAGTACCAATGTCAGCAACCACGGCAAAGGCACTGTCGGGGCGAATTGCATTGAGTTCTTTTTCAACAACCTTCAGGTTCGATGCGTCGCGGTCAGCAAGAACCACGCGGGCACCTGCTGCGTGGAAACGACGTGAGAGGGCAGCTCCGATGCCGTTGGCTGCGCCTGTAACTACGGTGGTTTTACCTTCAAGATTCATGGCCTCACCCTATGGCACGCGTCACGGAGCCAAAGCACCAGAGATTCAAAGATGACCACTTGTTGGGTCACGCCATCTGTACGATGGGGGTATCGGGCGGAACCGAGTAATCGGGTTTTCCGTTTGATACCGAGAGGAGCACCACATGATCGACACTCACGACACAGTGATCACAGAGGCGCTTGCCGTCATTGATAAAGCGTTGGCAGAAATGTTGCGACGTGAATTGGTCTCTGCAGTTGAAGTGGGCGACTTGTTGCTTGACCTTCGCGGTTTGCTCACTGCGAGCGTCGCCACCACCGTCGCTGCCGTTTAGCCGGCACGTTTTCCTCGACATGTGGTCGAGGTGAGTTGGCGTCTCTGTTTGGTGCCAGTTCTGACAGTTCCGAAAATGCCTGAGCCAAAGAGTCGCGCAGTAGCGCCGGGCTTTCCACGGCAGCCTCGTCAATATTGATTCCACAGTCAAGGCTTCCGAGATACGACATCAGTGTCACATTGAATGCAACTCCACCAAGTGGTCCTACTGGATAATTCTCTAGTAGTTGCGCGCCTGCAATGTATAGCGGCACTCCCGCACTACGAACATTCGAAGTAGCAAAATCAACTGTTTCTGCCTGAGAGCGCGCGAGGCGAGTCACGATTGATGTTGGAATCACCGACGACACTGCTGCGATTGCGTCAAGGCCAGATGTTGCAGCACCAGAACGAGCAGCAGTGAGAATTTCGTTTACTGCTGAGAAACGTTCCGCGATGGGCATCTCCCCAGTTGGCACCAACATGCGAGCGAGCGTGAAGGCATTGCTTCCACTTGATTCATTTCGTGTGCTGATAGCCATTGATGCTCGTAAAGATTCAACCGGGGCACCCATTTCTCGGTGATACGAACCTGCAGCATGAGCAACTGCGGTGATGAACGATGTGTTCAGAGTTCCGCCGAGCGCTTTAGATACGCCTCGCATGTCGTGATACGACACACGTGTGGTCTCTAGTCGACGGCGCAATGACCGCGAAGTCCACAGTGGAGAACGGGCCGAGTCAACCTCGTTCAATTGAGCCATTAATCCTTTGACCGTTGCGGTAGTAGAAGACCCGAGAGTGCTAATGAGAGAAGGGTCAGAGACAACGTCGCGCACTTGACGCAAAACCGCAAGCGGCAGGCGCAGAGAATCAGTCATTGCGCCACGAAGAGCTTCAGTTGAATCGGGTTCAGTGACTCCGTGGACAGCATTAACAATGTCTGGGTCAATGGGGGGCAATGGGCCCGGGTCTCGCTGTAAGTCGAGGTATTGAAGCGACAATTCGACGCCACCCTGACCATCCGTAACCGTGTGATGAAGTTTTTGAACCATTGCACTGCGTCCACCGCGCAAACCATTGACAATGATGAAATGCCACAAGGGACGTGATCGATCGAATGGATCTGCAACTAGCAATGTGGTGAGGTCAAGTAGTTGACGAAGGTCGCCCGGTTCGGGAAGCGAAATGTTTCGAACGTGGTATCGAATATCGAATGACGGATCATCAACCCAGGTGGGGTTGCCAAAGTTTCCCGGTGCAGGCAGTACGCGACGGCGTAGGCGTGGGAACAGCAGAGATGTTCGTTCCATTCGCGCGTACAGCAGGTCCATATTCGGTGGACGATCAAGAATGGTGATGTTGGCGAACGTGGAAGCGAGGTAAGGGTCTTTTTCAAGACGCCACATCAATGACTCTGTATCGCTCATTCGCTTTTCGCTCATGGGTTCAACCTACTAGCCAATAATTGAAGAAATGATTGGAGTAATGATGGCTCCAAGCAGTGCGCCGGTGATGACGCCGCCCACGATGTCAGACATGTGGTGTATTCGTACGACAACACGGCTCATCGCCACAATGATTGCCACCGCAACCCACAAAATTGCCCAGGGCATTCCGGTAAATGACACCAGAATGATCGCGGCAAAAGTGGCAGATGATGCATGTCCGCTGGGGAAACTCGATGTGCTTGGGGTTCGCAGGTCGAATCGGGTGTCGCCTGAAATTGTTGGGCGCTCACGTCTGAACAGCCGTTTGATTCCCTGATTAACAATGATGCTTTCGCAGCCGAGAGCTAGAGATAACGCAACCGCTTGTTGTAATCGCTGCATGGATCCAATTGCATAGATGAGTCCGATGACATGCCAGATGATGCTGAAATCACCAACCGTGCTGGCAGCACCAAAAACGGTGTTCGAGATTCTGTTATTGCGTAATGGTTCACAGATCCGATCACCGACGGTGTCGAAACTCATGATGGGAATGTCGCAATCACGGACGAGATGTAATTGACTAGCAATTGGGGCTGTTCAAGTGGGCCAAAGTGGCTGAGTTCATCCCACCGCACAAATGTGCTGTTGGGTATTTGTTCCGCAACAGCAACGGCGAATGTTGACGGTTGAAATGGTGCAAGAGCGCCGGAGAGAACCCAAACAGGAGTCGAAATAGTTGGAAGAGACAACCACGCATCGCTTTCTCCGCCCGTTTCGTATGTGCGTGCCTCGTGTTCAGGCAAACATTTCAATTCAATGCCACCTTCTGGTGAGGGTTTGAATCCGTGAAGAACATATGCGGCTCGCGCAATTGGATGAAATGAAGCCATCGGCGGTTTTGCACCAAAGTTTTCGATTGCAGATTCGAATGACTCGAAATGACTGCGGCGCTTGCGCGCTCCAGCAGGCAACGGACTTGCGGGTCGTTCGCCCGCATCGGGTGGAGCTGGTGGGAAAACAATCGGTTCAAATACAAACAATGCACGAAACAATTCGGGTTCTTGATGAGCAGCCATTAATAACGATGCGCCGCCCATTGAGTGACCAATACCGATAATCGGTTCGTTGTGTTTGGCAAACAAATGACGTGCAGCGGCCAGTGCATCAAGTCCGTACTGGTTCCAGGTCATTGATGCGGGATCAACCGTCTCTGCATCGCCGTACCCACGGTGGTCAAGACCAACAACGTGGTGCTTATCAGTCAATGCGCTAGCTAACGGTTCCCAGCAATGTGCATGAAAACCAGTGGCATGGGAAACAAGAACAGGGGATCCGGTGCCACCGAAATCATGCATGGCGATAGTTGTTCCATCGATTGATGGAATCAGGGTCGCGTCATGGCACGCAATATGTTGCGTCATTTTGGTTCTCGCGGTAATCCGAGCAGTCGTTCGCCGATGATGTTGCGTTGTACTTGGCTTGTTCCGCCAGCAATGCGACCGCCTGGTGCAGACATCATTCCGAGCGCGTCGGGGCCGTCGAGCATTGCGTCTGCTCCGCTGATATCGCCGCGCAGCATTGACATTTCAAACATCATTTCTGTGATGCCCAACTTCATAAGTGATGATGCAGTGGATGCGACCGGGCCTTGAGTTTGAGCTACAGCTTTGTACGCAGTGCCTTGAGAAATGAGTGAGGCAAGTTTTTGCCGCTGCACTGCGTGTAACGAACGGCCTTTTCCGAGGGAAGACATTGACTCAAGGCGGCGTTCTAATCCGATAATGCTGGCGCCAATATGTCCGCGTTCATTTGTGAGAACAGCCATACCGACACCCCATCCGCCATGCAGCGGACCAATGAGGTATTCAGCTGGCAACTCAACATCCGTAAAGAACACTTCATCAAATTCAGATTCACCTGTCATTTGTTTGAGTGGCCGAACGTCGATACCTGGAAGATCCATTGGAATAAGAAAGAACGAAATACCTTCGTGTTTTTTTGCTTCGAAGTCGGTACGCGCCATCAGGATTCCCCAGTTGCTGCAGCGTCCACCGCTGCACCACACTTTTTGTCCATTGATGATGAATCGGTCGCCGTCTCGTTCTGCGCGAGTAGAAAGCGAACCAAGATCGCTACCAGCTCCGGGTTCCGAGAACAATTGGCACCACACGTTGTCAGCATTCAAGGTGGAACGAAGATGTTCTTGTTTCAGTTCTTCTGTTCCGTACGTCATCACTGCGCCGCCAGCAAGAACAAGACCGACCATGTTGAGAACCGGGGGAACGCCAGCCTTTGCGCATTCTTCTACCCACGCGCCATGGTGAGCAGCCGATAACCCTTGACCGCCGTATTCAACTGGCCAATGAAGACCGGCAAATGACGCGTCAAAGATTAGGCGTTGCCATACCTTGGCTTCATCAATGAGGTTAGGTGGGCAGATAGCGCCGTAGTCACGCGGTGCATGATGACGATTTGTTGCCAACCATGTCGCAGCGCGCGCACGGAATGTTTCTATTGACTCCGTGGTCACGCGTCTTTCATGACGCTAAAAAACATGCCGGTTTCTTCAGGGAGGTTTGCAGGAATTTGGTAACCATCTGTGTCACGAATTTGAGTCCAGTTGTCACGAATGTCTTCCAGTGTGATTCCGGGCTTGTAGTAGCCAGGTGTTTCACCGATGAATACTCGAGCAACGCGGCCGCCGCCTACTGAATAAATCTCTCCGGAGACATCGCAATCTTCGTGGGAAAGCCACGCAACGATTGGTGTAACAAGGGCCGGGTCAAGCTTGTCGCCGATAGCACCCATGAGATTTTCGGTCATTCGAGTTAACGCAAGTGGAGCAATGACGTTTGCTTTGATGTTGAACTTGGCGCCTTCTGCAGCAAGAACGCGACTGAAACCGACGAGTCCCATCTTTGCGGCGCCGTAGTTGGCTTGTCCGAAGTTTCCAAAGATGCCAGCCGCCGAAGATGTTGAGACAATTCGGCCATAGCCCTGCTCGCGCATGCGGATCCATGCAGGACGTGTGACGTTGAATGCGCCCTTGAGGTGAACATCAAGTACGGGGTCTACCAAATCAGATGTCATGTTGTGGAAAGTTTTGTCGCGCAAAATTCCTGCATTATTGATGACGATGTCAACGCGTTCGTATGCGTCGATTGCGGTCTGAATGATTGACTCGCCACCTTCTGGGGTAGACACGCTGTCGTGGTTGGCAACTGCTTCTCCGCCTGCTGCACGAATTTCGTCAACGACCTTCTGTGCGGCACTTGCATCGGAGCCAGCTCCGTCAATAGATCCGCCGAGGTCGTTCACCACGATCAATGCTCCGCGCGAGGCAAGAAATAACGCATGTTGACGTCCTAGTCCGCCACCCGCGCCAGTAATTACTGCAACTTTTCCGTCAAATCCCAATGTAGTCATGGCGACGATTGTAGTCCCGCGATGTCTTACTCTCCGATTTGGCGACTAATGCTCTTGTCTGACGGGTGTTCTGCATTGTGTGAGCGCCTACTCTGAACCTTGTGGACGAACTATTGCCAGGAGATAATGATCCGCGTCGTGCGGTTGTTCGTCAATGGTTGGCTGCGCATCCTCGGCCGTCTTCTCGCGCCCTTGCTGAGTCTGGGTATGTGGCGCCCCATTGGCCGGCACCGTATGGCTTAGGTGCGGACCCTGTTCATCAATTGATAATCGATGATGAATTCGCTTTGGCTGGGGTGCAGCGACCAAGTAATCAAATTGGTATTGGGTGGGCTGCCCCAACAATTATTTTCGCAGGCACGCAGGAACAAAAAGATCGATATGTGTTGCCTGCTCTTGCTGCAGAAGAAATTTGGTGTCAGTTGTTTTCAGAACCAGGTGCAGGAAGTGACTTAGCCGGTCTGGGTACGCGCGCTGAACGCGACGGTGACGAGTGGGTGATTAATGGCCAAAAAGTTTGGACAACAGGGGCGCACTATTCGAAATTCGGAATTCTGATTGCACGAACAGATCCGCAAGCCCCCAAACATAAAGGCATTACGTACTTCATTTGTCCCATGGATGCTCCCGGAATAGAGATTCGGACAATCCGCAATATTGCTGGCGCTGACAGTTTTAATGAAGTGTTCTTTACAGATGTTCGTATTCCGAACGAGAACGTTGTTGGCGATGTCAATGATGGGTGGCGACTTGCAAAGGTAACGCTCGGTAATGAGCGCGTGTCGTTGTCAACCGGAGGAGTGTTGTGGGGGAATGGACCGACTGCACTTGATGTTCTTCAAGAAGCCCGATCGCTTGGAATCACTAATCGCACAATGCGTCATCGGTTAGTTGACATATATATCGAGCACACCGTTCTTGAAATCATTCGTATGCGCACGTTGACCGCACGGTTGCGCGGAACCCAACCTGGTCCAGAGGCCAGTATTCGCAAGATCATGGCAGACGAACATGGGCAGCGAGTGATGGAACTTGCACGCGATATCACCGGAGCTCAGGCCATGCTGATCGGACCAGAGGATTCAATCGCTGGCAAATCAATTACATCGAAGAGCTGGTACAGCGGGTACATGTTTTCAAAGGCGCTGACAATTGGTGGAGGAACCGGCGAAGTGCAACGCAATATTCTCGGAGAACGTGTGTTAGGCCTACCGGCAGAACCTGATGTAAACCGTGGTCGACCCTGGTCGCAGATTGGAAAGT
>JBIISL010000055.1:0-11994 GCA_044341035.1 Ilumatobacteraceae bacterium
CCGGGAATAGTCAAAGTGTTGTACGCAGCTATTGATAAAAAATTGCATCGTCCGGCTCGTCGCAGCGTGTGGTCTCATCTGCGAAAATTGGTGGATGATGGTGTGGTGGCTACTGAAGATGGCGGAGAACCACGACTATTGGGTGAATACCGCTTAGTCGGCTAACTTTCTTTTTTCTTTTTCTGCGCTTTACGGCGACGCATTACAAATCGCAGCACTCGGTCAGTAATGATTGTGAAACCAACAAGGATGATGGTGTACCACCACAACGGAACGTTATGGGCTTTGTACACAACAAAGTTGATATCGATGCGTGTGGTGTTAGCAGCGATGAGCGCAACAATGATGAGAGCGCCAATGATGGCTGCGACAGTGCCTAGCCCAGCGCCTTGATCAATTTCTAGTTCGTTATTGTCGTCATGGTTCATGCGAGTAGCCCTTTGTTGTTACTTCACACTGTATTTGATTACAGGATGGCTATTTGACAGCGCGCGCTGGCAAAGTCTCTGGGTCAAAAAGGGCGAAGAAATCCTTTGTCGAGTTCTTGAGATGGCGATTTGGGTCTCCCATTCGCTTATCAATAATGAAACCTCTACGAGTAGATTTTCCAAAGTCGCTATAGATAGCAAAATATGGCCATGTTCCGTTGATGTCAAGTTCCATCGCAGTTGAGCATCCGAGGACAATGAGCGAGTCGGCCAGCATACGAATGTTGACTTTCCCTACCGCGACAAACATCATCAGACCATCTGTTCGACGACATACTGCAGATCGAAAGTTGTAGACCTTGTTGTCATAATCTTGGCCCCAGTCAACCTCGGGGTAGTTGGCGTACACAGATTTGCCATTTTTTACGATTGGCGGAAGGTTTTGCCGCAGTGACTTCCAGGTTCCATCATCGCGGATGTCGTCTCCCCAAACACCAACTTTGCTCTCACCAGTTTTTGAAATCGCAAATGTTGCAAAACCTTTTCGGAGAGGGCGAACAGTTTTCCCCTCAGCGAAGTAACCACCGGGATGATGTTCAAAACGAAACCCTCCATTGAAACTTGCAAGAAGTGATGGCACGGCTTTCTTGGAAATCTTTTTACCATTAGTCCAGTTCGAACCGCCGGGCATCTCAGAGCCATTGAACAATGCAGCGTGTACTCGTGTTGGGTCATATGTTGCTGCTGTGGCTACAACTGATCCGTAGCACCACAGGGGCCGAATAGAAGTTGCGTATACAAGTGGGACCCTACGTACTTTCACAATTGATTTCCACTTACCTTCGCCCGCTAAGGAGGGAAGAAATTGTGGTAACAGATTTACTGGCCGACTTGGAATTGTTGAAGTGGTTGTTGATGTCGTGCTTGTTGTTGTGGATTCATCAACTGGCACGGTTGACGTGCTTGTGCTTGAGCTCGTACTCGTACTCGTGCTTGTTGACGATGTGGTGGAAGAGAGTTTATTTGTTGGACAGGAAGCGGTAGCGACAGTCGGGCGCACACGCAATGGCGAATTGCCGCTGGCGGGTGGCGGTGTATTCGTACTCTTTTTGATTGTTGTACCAGGAGTTTTGTTTGTTGTGGCGGGAGCTTTGACTGTTGTAGTTGGAGAGTCTGGCGCAACAGTGTCGTCTACAAAAATGTCTGGGTCAAGTGCAAGAGAATCTGCGGGCGCAACGGCTGGGGGTTCGTTGTGCAGCCATGTTTCCAACTTGTCAACGACTGCACCGAGACGATTTTCGCGTGCCCACGATGCAACGTTTTGTTGAAGTGGGTCATTGGGGTGAGCGAGTACGTATCGCGTCAGAGAAAAACCGATGATTAGCGTGACGGCGATGAGAAAACTGCCGAATACCCTAAAAATCCGTCGGCGCGTCATATATAACAAGGCTATTGCTGTTCTTTAGGAAGCACTGCCTTTGTCTCGCAAATGTCGGCCTATATATGCAACAACAACCTGCTGAGTTTCATTATCGAAATAGATATGGATGCGCACTAAATGGGCCTTCTTGCCCCTGCGAAGGTGGGCTTCTGCCCTCACTGTGTGTCCGCGCCAATCAATGAGGTAGTCCTCTTCAAATTTCTGACGAGCAGTCACTGAGATTGCTGGAACAAAATCAAGCCCCATTTGTCGACACGCCAGTTTGATACTGGTCCCCGTGATTTCTCCGGACATCCAGGCGCGCGCAACCTCATTGAGCCGCACTAAGTCTTGCAACACACTGACAGGCTCTGGCCCTTCAAGGCCTTCGCCTGATTCAATTGCTCGGTCGTGAAACACCAAAAACGGGCAGTGGAGTCGAGCAAGGCGCAACGCTTCAGTCATCGATGGCACTGCTTTTACTTGCGCCGTTGTCCCAGATTGAGTTTCTAATGAGACATTACGAAGAATAAGTTCGTCGAGTTGTCCGCCTTTTCTTTCCAGTTGTGTGCGTTGTTCCGACAAAAGGCGATCTGCATCAGCTAGTGCTGCTTCAAGTTCGTCTACTGATGCTTCAAGTTGTTCGATGTGCAGAGCCTGCTCTTCGTTCACTATTTCTTCGTCTGGTTGTTCGCGCACAGGAAGATCAATAATGTCGAAGTCTCTTCGTGGTGGAGGCGGCACTCGTGGTGGAGCAACAGAACGAGCTGCCGTATCAATAACTAATCGAATAATTCGGTGTTGTTCGCGCATTTCATATGCGGCGGGCAATTCACGACGTCGTGTGATGTCTGGTTCAGTATTTCCGGCCCACTGAACAATGATGCAACCAGGGCCAATCAGTGAATAGCCAGCTAATTCTGTAAAACCTTTGAGCGCTGCAGCATTTGTAATTTGAAAAACATGTGCTAATCCGACAAGTGGCCCGGCGCCAATTGCTACGAGTGGTGGCGTACGTCGTTCGAAGTCAATGATTTCAACAATCGCTGGAAGTCGACGACCAGGCGCAAGAATAAATGCTGCAACCTCTTGACCACCTAATTCAGTGTCAACCAATGTGGCTGCATCTGTGATGTATCTGTTTGCATCTTCAGATGGCACTGTGCGTAGTGCTGTTCGAACTAATTGCACGACACGTGGTGGCAACATTGGTGGGGTGTACGGCACAACTTTGGCTGTACTTGGTGTTGACACAAGTCGTACGTCAAATGTGAGCACGTCTTCTAACAACACGACACTGATGGTCAAAGTTTCTACGTGTGTGCTGGCTGGTGCACTTTCAGTAATGGTGAGACGAAAAACCGGGTCGTCAGATGAGTGCCGAGTTCGCACCGTTGTACCTGGACCGTATGAATCAATGGGGTAGTGCGCAACAAGCCAATCATCAACAACGTCAATGAGAGCTATGCGTTGTGTGTTGCCGCAATCACGCGTGACAAGTGACAGGGCATACGTTGTAATCATTTCGCCCTCATAATTCGGACAGTGCGAGCAGGGTTAGCGGTATGGAGTGAGCGCGTCGTGAACGAGCGACAAGAGGGAAGTAACCGTGGCAGCGTCATCAGGATCGAGTGTAAGCAAACGATCAAAGGCTGAAGACTCAAAGTCGATGGCGGGGAGCAATTGGTAGCGCTGATGGGCGGGTAGCGGGGGTTCCGGTGTCTCTAGACGGGCCGTTCCAGGGGATTCTCGGTCTATCCAACATTGGGCAGCAGAGCCAAGTGCCTGGATGGTCCAGCCTGTTTCCAGCCGCACAGACCACGGGCCTGATGGTTCGGCGGGAATTCTGATGGTGTCTGGGGCACTAGTAACAGGGACCTGCATCCGCATAATTGGCCCGGAATGGTCACGGTGATTCACCTCTGCAACCACGGTGTCATGGGCTACTGGCAGCACCATGAGGTCATCTTGCATACGAGCTGATGCGTTGTATTGAGTAGGTGTCACCACTTCCCACACCCATGGACGACCACCGGTATCAATAACAGGGACATTCATGCCGACCCATGCCACGTCGAGGCCGGGCATAGTGACGCGCCGCCACGTTAGAGACTCTGGGTGTTCGGCAAGTGATCGCCTCACTCCATCTACAAACGTTTGCACGAGTGTTCATGTTGGTGTGAAATGGCCCGAGAATGGTGGATACCCCCACGGATGCGAGACTTGTCGCATGCCAATGTTTGAGTCGCACGACATCTCAATCAATTATCAGGTCTCTGGCACAGGCCCTCGCGTGTTGTTTTTCAATGGCTCTGGCGCAACGTTGCAATCATCTGAACTCTTGATTCGATCGCTTTCTAAGGAATGCGAAGTTCTTGCTCATGACCAACGTGGTCTTGGCGGCACTTCCATTCCCGACGGGCCGTACACCATGGCGCAGTATGCAGCAGATGCCACAGCACTTCTTGACCATGTGGGCTGGAAGGCATGTGCAGTCATCGGAATCAGTTTTGGCGGCATGGTTGCACAAGAGTTTGCAGTGACTTTCCCCGAGCGTGTTGAAAGATTGGCACTGCTATGTACCTCAACAGGAGGAAGTGGCGGCTCTTCGTATCCGTTGCATGAATTGGGTGCACTATCTACTGATGAGCGTGCCTCAAAAATGTTGGAGTTAGGCGACACTCGCTTTACGCCTGAATGGTTGGCTTCACACCCTGCTGATGCACAGATGCTGAGTATGCGTAGTGAACAAGTGGCAACTCCGAAATCTGCTGACGTGATTCGTGGAGAACATCTGCAGCTGATTGCTCGCAGTGGTCATGATGTCGCTGATCGGTTACACATGGTGGCGTCGCCCACATTTGTTGCAGCCGGAAAGTTTGACGGAATTGCACCCCCCGTTAACTCAGAGGCAATTGTGGAACGCATTGCGGACGCAAACATGGCTCTCTATGAAGGCGGACATATGTTTCTTGCGCAAGACCCCCATGCAATTCGAGAGATACGTACATTTCTTGCAACCGGCCTTCGCCCGAATGAAAAGTAGTCCCTAATGCCAATGAATGTTCTCCTCATCACACTTGATCAATTTCGCGGTGATTGTTTATCTATTGCAGGTCATCCGGTCGTAAAGACTCCCAATCTTGACCGCCTCTGTGAACACGGGGTGCGTTTTGCTCGTCATTACAGCCAAGCATCACCGTGTGCACCAGGGCGCGCTTCGTTGTATACGGGCATGTATCAGATGAATCACCGTGTTGTAGCTAACGGCACACCGCTAAATGATCGCTTCGACAACATTGCACTTGCGGCACGACGCGCCGGATACGTGCCAACTCTTTTTGGGTACACCGATCAATCAATTGATCCGCGAGTAACCACAGGAGCAGATGATCCTCGCCTTCAAACATATGAAGGGGTGTTGCCAGGTTTTGATTGCGCGCTCGACCTAACGCAACAGATGACGCCGTGGAGAGAACTTCTCAAAGAGAAGGGTTACGACGCATCACCTGGAATTTTGCAATTGCTAGCAACTGAAAATGAGCGTCCTGTTGATGTGAGCGTCAGCAATTTCTTAACGAACCAGCTCATTGAATGGATTGGAGAACAAGATTCGTCTTGGTTTGCACACGCAAGTTTTTTACGGCCGCATCCTCCATATTCGGCAGCTGGTGAATATTCCACAATGTATGCACCAGATTCTGTTGGTCAGCCAATTCAACGTGCTGAGGAAGTTCATGCATTTCATGAAGTGATGCTGATGCTTGACGGTACGAAGGCACCAACTGACCCTGACGAGATGGCACACATGCGCGCGCAATATTTCGGGATGATTAGTGAAGTTGATTACCAGCTAGGGCGGCTATTTGATTCGCTCGTGGAATCTGGTGAATGGGACAACACGGTCATTGTTATCACCGCTGATCATGCAGAGATGCTGGGAGATCATGGGTTGCGTGAAAAAGTTGGCTATTGGGAAACAAGTCAACACATCATCGGAATTGTTGCTGACCCACGTCGTGCAAGTGTTCACGGAACTGTGGTTGACAAATTCACAGAAAACATAGACATCATGCCAACACTCTGTGACGTGATGGAGATTGCTATTCCGGCTCAATGCGACGGATTGCCGTTGACACATTTCATCAATGGCACAGAACCACCGTGGTGGCGCGATGCAGCTCATTGGGAATATGACTGGAGATTCGCGCTTATTCCTTCTGATAGATACGAGTGGCCATGGCGCAGGCGTCTTGAACAACTGAATCTTGCAGTGCGCCGCAGTGATACTCACGCATACGTTCAGTTCGGTGATGGTGATTTCTTGTGTTTTGATTTAGCTGCCGACGATACGTGGCGCACAATGACAACAGATGACGCTGTCATTTCTGAAAATGCACGCGCCATGTTGACATGGCGTATGGAGCATGCGAACAGAGACTTGACCGGGTTTCTAGTCGAACAAGGCGGCGTTGGACGCTGGCCTAGTGAAGTTTCGTGGCGAGAAACGCCGTAACTATCTGCGGGCAGTGCTGGCTGGCCATGGTGACATCGCAAGGCCAACACCAGTAAATACACCATGTAGCAAAGCCGCATATTCAACCGAGATATGTGCACGCGCAAGGCGAATCAGTTCATCACGAAACAGAATTTCGTGTGATTCAACACCAATGCTGACATGAGCAATTTCATGCAGAATCGTCGCGGTAGTGGTGTTCATTCCTCGAATGCAGATTGTGTGTGAGCTGATATCTGCAGAAGCTAAGGATTTTGGTGATGCGCGACGAACCAATACATGTGGCATGTCGATATCTTCGCGGGCACACACTTGTTCTAACCAGTCTGTAGTGAGACGAGACGAAAGATTTAGCGAGCCAATTTCATTTTCAACTATGTCTTCACATGAATAGGTAAGTGCCTGCTCGGGCGAGCAGTTCTTGTACTCATTTGCCTTGGCGATTGCTGTGTCAATAAATATGGTGAGAGCGCTCATGCCAGTTCGCCGCGTATGCCAGCACCGAATGATCGGCCGGCGCCTCCAAAACCACTACCTGCTTGTTTTCCGTTTTTGTAGGCACCAGATGATGTGTCGCTGTATGAGTAACCCCCGCGAAGAGATGGGCCCTTGACACGCAACTCATGTTGGGCGCGCTTCATGCGGTCTGCCAATACCAACCCAGAACCTGGAGTTTCAGATACAAAATCTTTTCGTGCGATGGAAAGTGATTCTTCAATTCCTAGCTGGAAACCTTTCCACCAAGCGACACGCCATGATCTGTCACCGCGGGGTAGTAGACGTGCACCCATTGCATCGGCCGCAGCAAACAATGTTCTCGCCGCAAAAATATCTGCGGCACGTCCGTACAGGACAACAATGCAGTCGTTGCCTTCGTCCTCTGCGCGGTAACCAGCGCATGAATGCAGCAATGCAATTGTGTACAAAATATTCTGTCGGCGAACACGGTAGAGACCGCCAACATGAATACGTTCAACGACAATACTGACATCATCCTCTGAACGAGATTGTGAAATATCTGAATGTGAAAGCCCATGCTTTTGCATGAGTTTCGATGCCATTGCAAGCGCAGATTCAGCCTCGGCGAGTGGGGTATTTGGGTGTTGAGCCAAATTCAACATGGCAGTGATGCGGTCGCGCTGGTCGCTCATTGCGGAAACTCTATGCGTGGGGTGCTCAATGGTTAAGGACGCTCGAGAGAAATGCGCGCGTGCGCTCTTCAACAGGAGCAGAAATTACTTGTGAAGGAGGACCTTGTTCCACGATGACACCGCCGTCCATGAAAACAACTCGGTCTGCAACGCCTTTTGCAAAGCCCATTTCGTGAGTAACGACCAACATGGTCATCCCTTCTTGGGCAAGGAATTGCATTACTTGCAGTACTTCGCCCACTAACTCTGGGTCAAGGGCACTTGTCGCTTCATCAAAGAGAATGACATCCGGGTTCATAGCAAGTGCCCGTGCAATTGCGATTCGCTGTTGCTGACCACCAGAAAGTTGTGCAGGATACGCATTGTCCTTTTCAATAAGTCCAACACGTGCAAGCAACCCGCGAGCTACATCTTGCGCTTCAGCCACACTGCGCTTCAGCACCTTTCGTTGAGCAACACAGACATTTTCAAGTGCGGTCATATGGGGAAACAAATTGAACTGTTGAAAAACCATTCCGATATGTGCACGGGCTTCATCAAGATCACAATCGATATCAGTTAGCTCACGCCCCAGAACTACGACAGTTCCTGCAGTTGGTGTTTCCAACATATTGACGCAACGCAGCAATGTGCTCTTGCCCGAACCAGAAGGACCAATGATGCACACAACTTCACCACGGTTGACCTGCAAATCAATTCCGCGCAATACGTGATTGTCACCAAATGACTTATTGAGGTTTGTGATGTTGACAACCACTTCGGCATTCATCGACTTGCTGCCTTCGTACGTCGTTCCATCCACGCCACAAGCTGAGTGAGAGGGACTGTCATTGCCAAATAGACAAGTCCGGCAACGATGAGGGGAGTCGCATTTGCGGTGCTGTTAACGCCGTCGCGACCAAAACGAGCAAGATCACGTGTTCCTGCGGTAACGCCGAGAACAGAGATTAGTGACGTGTCCTTAATAAGAAGGACGAATTCATTTGTCAGAGGCGGGACAATGATACGAAAAGCTTGCGGAATGATGATGGTGATCATGGCCCGCGAATAGGTCATACCCAATGAACGAGCAGCTTCCATCTGACCCTTGGGTACTGCTTCAATTCCAGCTCGAATTGTCTCAGCCATATACGCACTTGCGACAAGTGCTAACGGAACAGCACCTTGAAGGTATGGGTTTGGCCAACGCCAACCAGTTGCGATGGGAATACCAAACCCAAGAATCAGCAACGTCACAAGAAGTGGGATGCCTCGAAAAATTTCAATATACGTCGCAGCAAACCATCTGTACGGGCGAACGGTGCTGAGTCGCATGAGCGCGAAGAGCAGACCGAATGAGAGACCACCTGCAAAGCCCAAGATGGTGAAGATGACCGTATTTTTGGCTGCACCAGTGAGGATGTCTGGGAACTGCTCGACCACGATGTCCCACTGGAACATGGCACGTTGCAACTTGGTCCAATCAACGACAAGAGCCATGACCAACAAGACTGCGATTGAAAGCACGTATACGACTATTCGTCGGTACTGCGCTTTCTTGCGCTTACTGATGGCCATGGCTCTTGTATTGAAAGTTGTTTAGGAAGTAATTATCAGCCGTTTGAGCCGAAGTACTTGGCGAAGATCTCGTCGTACTTACCGTTTGACTTAAATTCGGTCAAGCTTTCGTTGATTGCTGCAATCAACTTCGTGTTGTCCTGTGAAGCTGCGAATCCGTATTGTTCAGATTCTGTATCAAATTTAATTGATACTGCTGATGTGCCCATCTTTGTTGCACGGAATGCATTGATAGGGAAGTCCTGGAGAACTCCATCAACTTGCTTTGACTCAAGAGCCAAGAACATTGCAGCAGCATCATCGAATGACTGAATCTTTGCTTCAGGAGCATTAGCTTTTGCGAATTCTTCACCAGTGGTTCCGGTTTGTACTGCAAGAGTTTTACCTGAAAGTGATTCGATGCTGTTGAGAGTGTCAACGTCATCAGTGCGCACCAGCAGTGACTGGAATGAATCGAAGTAACCATCTGAGAACGCTGCGTTGGCGGCACGCTCTTCGGTAATTGTCAGAGATGAAGCAACGACGTCACATGTGCCAGCTTTAGGAGCCAACCAAATTCCGTCGAATGGCTGCACAGTCACTTCAAGCGCAAGATCATAACGAGCTGCTATTGCAGTCATAAGGTCCATATCAAAACCGGTCCATTCACCGGCTTCGTTTTGGAATTCGAATGGTTCGTATGGTGCATCCGAGCAGACAGTGAGTTTGCCTTCTGCAATTGGTGTAAAGGCAGTGTCGCCCGCAGTTGTTGTATCTGACGATGAACTGCCGCCGCATGAAGCGACAACAAATGAAAGTGCTGCAAGCGATGCAAGCAGGCGGGTGGTACGTGCCATGGTGACTCCTATGGGTGTCGTTGGAAATGTTGCTACGACCTTAGACCACCCATCAGGCAGCCACCACCCTGATCAGATATAGAGATGCCTTCACGGTGGGCGATACGCCCGAGGGAACAGGCAGTTGGGAGAACTAGGTGACCGTGATTATGACGGTTTCGTGACCTTTGACCGTGCAGGTGGCCTCAAATGTGCCGGTCCGTTTGAAGGTGTACCGACCAGTCTCACCAGGTCTCAAGACGAGGAATGTGTAGGTGTGAGTCGCAACGTCATTATTTGTGACCTCCAAGGTGTCACCGACTTCTACGTTCAGTTCGCTCGGGAGCGGATTTGCAACGTCATTGCCAGCTGCTACTGCTGCGGCCGTACCTTCTGAGATGGTGTACGAATACACATGATGTGAAGGACGCCCGATGAGTACAACGACCAACACCACCGGAAGGATGACAATCAACAAAATGATTGCGATCCATCCGGCAGTAGGCCGCTGTTGATCAACAGTATTGGTCTCAATTGAGTCGGTCAGGGAGCATCCTCAAGAACAGGTACCTCGACAACTACTGCCCCAGCCTTTGTGAATGTAAGTGTGACCTTGAATGTTTCACCAGTGAGAAGTGGCTTCACTAATTTCATCAACATGACGTGATAGCCGCCAGGCTTTAGTTCAAGTGCGGTTCCAGCTTTCACATCGATGTGATCAACTTCTTGCATAGTCATTGCAGACGTATCCATCATGGTGCTCGGTGAGCCAGCCATAGTTGTTGCTGTCGACATGTCATTTTCTACTGGAACCATTTCATGAATTTGTGCCATTGCTGCAACGCTTGAATCAACCATTGCACTAACAAGTGTGTCGTCTGTGTCGCTATTCACTGTTAAGTACGCAGCACCCATATCGGTTGCATCGGGACTTGTGCGCGCCCATTGGCCAGACACTGTGATTACTGGTGTCGGTGCTGTCGTCGCGACAGTTGTATCTGAAGTTGAGTCACTTCCGCCACACGCAGTGATGGCAGTGAGCCCCAATGCGAGGAGAGTCCCCATTGCGAGGCGTTGTACTTTGATTGTCATGTTGTCTTCTTTCTTTCGGTAAGGAGAATTGTTAGATCGTGGGCCATAGAGATGGAGTCGAGGCCAAATGGCCATTCCACAACGACGTTGCCAGTTGAATCAACGACATATGCAGTTCCGCCGTGAACAACTTGTATCTCACCGTCGACGTTTGTGACTGATGATGTTGCTTGAAACAATTTTTCGACGGCACGAAGTTCGGCATCAGAAGAGGGAACAAGTGCGTGGTATCGATCAGAGAAGGACGCTAGGTATCTACTGAGAATCTCGTCGGTGTCACGGGCGGGGTCAACAGTGACCATCGCTATGTCGACTTTTGAAGCAAGGTCACCGATCTTCTTTTTGGCGTTCTTGATTGCAACCATGGTTGTAGGGCATAAGTCGGGGCAATGCGTGTAGCCGAAGTACACAATGAGAACTTCGCCGGCTGGAGGAACGAACGACATGGGCACTGTCGTACCTGCTTCGTGGACAGTGGCCGCACTGACATTTTTTGGCGACGGCGGGATGTAACCGTCAAGAGTGTCGTTCGAATTACTGCATGACACAAGTGCACTAGTAAGTAAAAGCATTCCAATTGCCACTGTTCGAATTCGCGTCGTAATTACCATCTCGCTCATATAGACACAGTCTTTCGTGACAAAGTTCCCTTAGGCATGCCTAAGCAGCCATGACATGTGACTCACCTGAGCCTGCTTGGGCGGCAATACTCGTATCGGTGAAACGGCGGACAGATATTGAGGGGCTCCGAGCGATAGCTGTCCTTGCAGTCTTGCTTTTCCACGCTGGTGTTCCTGGCCTAGATGGGGGATACGTCGGAGTCGATGTCTTTTTTGTTGTGTCGGGCTTTCTCATCACCTCTTTATTGGTGGCAGAAAAGACCAATACAGGAAAAGTCTCACTGGGTGCCTTCTATGCGCGACGCGCTCGACGCATTTTGCCCGTTTCAGCGTTAGTGGCAGTCGCAACGCTTGTTGCTTCATGGATCTGGCTAGAGCCATTGCGCTTGCGGTCA
>JBIISL010000011.1:0-36080 GCA_044341035.1 Ilumatobacteraceae bacterium
CCGGCAACGAGAAAGGAGGCAAGTCCAAACCACACAACAGTGAGATAGGACCGTAGGAACGGGGACATCACGTCCAAAACTACTACGGGCACTTACTATCGCCCCAACTTCTCAATGGGTGAACGGCTTGTTACGCCATGTGCCCTTGTGCGATTTCTTTGAGGAACCACTCGACCAATTCATCACACCGACGTTCGGAGTCCTGAACGTGCGCGCTGGTCTCTCGCATCAATTGGTCCTGTCCAAGTTCAATGGCCGACAGTTCAGCCTCCCCCTCGCCTGATGTCCACAATCGCACAATCGACTCGGTGGCTTCGGGGTGAAATTGAAGGCCCAGAGCCCGGCCACAGATCATGGCCTGGGGTCCGACAGCCGAATCAGCAATGACCGTAGCCCCGCTCGGAGCACCGAATCGGTCGTAATGCCACTGCATCCATGGGCCACGGGTCAGGCTTGGGGGCGCCAAATGGGCTACTTCTGAGACCGGAAACACTTGGTACCAACCGATTTCCGGGGTTTGAGCCCGAAAAACCTCGCCTCCCAGGGCGACGGCCAGTTGTTGGGCGCCAAAGCAAATGCCGAGAATTCCGATTCCACGAGACGTGGCGTCGGAAAGGAGGGTTTGCTCGGCCCGCACGGGATCGGCCACATGGTCCCAATAGGTGCTCCAATTCGAGCCCATTGACACCACCAGGTCAAAGCCGTCGAGCGATGGCCAACTCTGGTGGTCTTCTCGAAGAAACTCCGTGAATGAATACCCGCGTTGACGTAAAGACCGACCAACGAATCCGGGATCAGCATCCTCACTATTAGCGATGAGTACGGCGCGCATGCCCACTACGGTAGGGGCTGATGGCTGCTATACCAATTGATTCTGACGCCATCGAAGCTGCTCGACTTGCCGGAGTGGGCGTAGTCAAGCGCACCCCCATCACTGAATCGGCCGCCCTATCCGAGCGGTATGGCGGAAACGTGGTCTTCAAGGCTGAGAATTTACAGCGCACAGGGTCTTTCAAGATTCGCGGTGCAATGAGCAAACTCGCGTCGCTCGGCGATGCAGTGAAGAACGGTGTTGTTGCGGGCAGTGCAGGGAACCACGCACAAGCAATTGCTTTTGCTGCACGACATCACAATGTTCCGTGTGAAATTTTTGTTCCGGCTGGTGCATCGTTATCGAAAATGGAGGCAGCGCGCTCATACGGCGCAATTCTGAGTGAAGGTGGCGACACATTGTCTGACGCAGTCAGCGCAGCACTACGACTTGCAGATTCATCGGGAATGAATTTCTGTCATCCCTATGACGACCCCATGGTTGTTGCAGGTCAAGCAACTCTCGGTCTTGAATTAATCGAAGACATTTCAGATTTATCACTCGTACTAATTCCACTTGGCGGAGGCGGATTAACTGGCGGGGTTGCAATGGTATTGAAAACATTCAACCCAAAGATTCGCGTCATCGGTGTTCAGGTGCGTGCGTGTGCGCCATACGCAGGATCACCTCCCCCCGATGGTCCAATTGTCACGCTTGCAGATGGAATTGCAGTAAAGACGCCGGGTGATTTCACGCGACCGCTTATCGAACGTTATGTCGACGAGATAGTTGTCGTCGAAGAAGATCTTGTTGCTGATGCAATGGTTTTACTTATTGATCGTGGAAAGTTGTACGTCGAGGGTGGTGGAGCTGTTGGTGTTTCAGCGCTCATGAGCGGCCAAGTAAAACCACCAAAAAGCGGCACAACATGCATTGTTCTATCGGGCGGAAACGTTGACCTTGGCTTGCTTCCCGGACTCATTCGTCGTCATGAGACAAAAGCTGGTCGCAGACTTATTCTTTTTGTTCGCATCTCTGACAGACCAGGCGGTCTTGCTCGATTACTCACGTTGTTTGCAGAAACAGGCGCCAACCTAGTTGAAGTGGAACACGTTCGCGAGGGAGTGAGTTTGCACGTACGCGAAACCGGTGTTAGAGCTGTTCTAGAAGTACGAAGTCGTGAATCTGCAGATGAAGTTTTACGTGTTGTGCGCGCAGCCGGTTATGAAGCCGACGAAGTAGAGGCTGGGTGAGCCAACCGCTCATTGCAATCCCCGGACGCATTAGCCCAGAAGCGACGGGACATCGAACCCCTGTAATCACTTGCGGCCAGAACTACATAGACGCTGTACACAGAGCTGGTGGATTGCCAGTAATCATTCCTCCGTCGCGTGACCTCGAAGTTCTGTCACACACACTCAAGCGGTGCGACGGAATGTTGATGATTGGTGGAGGCGACGTTAGTCCCGGAAAATATGGAGCAACTGAATGGGCACGGCTATCTGGTGTCAACGAACTCATTGACGACTTCGAGATAGCAGCATGCCACAATGCGATCGAGCAAGAAATGCCAATCCTTGCTATTTGTCGTGGACAACAAGTTCTCAACGTCGCACTTGGCGGCACCCTCGTGCAGCATCTCAAGACAACCCCAGACCATCGCGACACCATGCACGGTATTCAAGTTGTCCCTGGCTCTCGTTTAGCGCTCGCCATGGGAACGACAGATCCGTTTATACATTCACTTCATCATCAGGCGATTGAAAATCTTGCCTCTGATCTTGTTGTTGTCGGCACACATCAAGACGGCACAATTGAAGCTGTTGAGCACACAGGCTCAACCTGGATTGTTGCAGTGCAATGGCACCCTGAAGACACCGCACGAGATGATTCTTCTCAACAGGGACTTTTCAATTCCCTAATTTCTCACGCTCGATAACTTAGAGCGGCGCGAAACGCGCAAGACGCGTGGCCTGAAGGAGCAACTCTGGGAAGAATCCGATTACAAGAGTTGCGATTACTGCAATTGCAATGACTACAACAACTGCCGGATCAACAGTGATCTCATCCTCAGAAGCTGGTTCTTCTAACCACATGCTGACTGCAATACGAAGGTACAAATACGCACCAATAACAGCAGCCACCATTGCCGCAATTGCGAGAACATACGAGTTTGCTTCTACAGATGATTTGATGACCGCGAATTTTGAAACAAACCCAGCAGTAAGTGGAACACCCGCTTGAGCGAACAACAGAACAGTAAAAGCCAGTGCCAACGCAGGGCGACGCTTTGCCAAACCTTTGAAATCAGAAAGGTTCGTTTCCCCATCGGTGTTACCAGACATTGCAAGAACAATTGCAAATGAGCCCATAACTAGAACGGTGTAGATAGCTAGATAGTTCATGGAAGTAGCGATACCGTCACCACCCACATGGCCAGCTGCTTCTACGCCAACCAAAATAAATCCGGCATGACTAATGGACGAATACGCCAACATGCGTTTTACGTTTGTCTGGACTACTGCCAATATTGAACCTGCAAAAACGGTGAGTATTGCTAGTGCCCATACAACTGGGCGCCAATCATCAACGCGCTGTTCAAGACCCACCGTCAGAATTCGAATAAGAGCTGCAAATGCTGCAACTTTTCCGGCTGACGCCATGAACGCTGTAACCGGAGTTGGTGCTCCTTCATACACATCAGGAGTCCAAATATGGAACGGTGCGGCCGATACTTTGAACCCAAGACCGACCAACAACATGCCGATGCCAACGAGCAACATTGCGTCTGTGTTAGCAACGGAGATACTTCCCGAAAGCACTTCGCCAATACCTGAAATCTTTGTACTCCCGGTTGACCCGAAAATCAATGCCACTCCGTATAAGAAAAACGCCGAAGAGAAGCCACCAAGAATGAAGTACTTGAGACCTGCTTCTTGGCTTTGTTCACGATCACGATTACTTGCTGCCAGTAGGTACAGCGACAGACTCAAAATTTCAAGTCCGAGGAACAACACAATGAGTTCATTTGCCGACACCATGACCAACGCGCCGATGGCAGAAGTCAATAACAGGGCATACAGTTCTGGCCCGTCTGCATTCATTCGGACCAAATAGGCCGACAGCATGAGTGCACCAAAAATGACGGCCAAACAGATTGTGATGCTGGCCAGAACGGAAAAGCGGTCAATAGCTATTGCATCTGCAAAGAAAGTAGCGCCCTTGTTGTAATACAAGTTATTCCACTTGATGACATTTGCAACGAGAGCAACAGTTGTAGAGATGCCGGTTACCCATGCATATCCGCGGCGCGGCCATGTTGGAACAAGAGAACCGACAAGCAGCAGAAAGCAAGTACCTGCCAATAGGGAAAGAATGGGGATTAGTTCAACCCAAGGAATTGATGGGCCATTAAGTGTTGCTGCAAAAACCATCACTCGCCTACCTTTTCTCCGTGAGGCTCAACAACGATCTTGGGTGTAGTCGGTGCCTTGTAGTCGCTATGCGACACAACATGTTCAACCAACTTGTCAACGCTTGGTTCAATTCGCTCAAGCATTGGCTTTGGATACAAACCGGTGAATCCAATGAGCCCAATGAACACCATGATGAGTGCTCCTTCGCGCAAAGTCATCTCAGCAAAAGTTGAATTCTCTTCATCTGGTTCACCGTGGAATACGCGCTGGTAGGCCCACAACAGATACAAGGCAGCAAGAATGACTCCGGTAGCAGCCACTATGGTCCACCATCGCGCCGACTGGAATGAACCAATGAGAATCAAAAATTCTCCGGCGAATCCGTTCAGGCCAGGTACCCCAATAGAGCTCAACATCACAATCATGAAAGCTGCTGAAAAAATTGGAGCAACAGATTGGATGCCCCGCAACTCAGCGATCTGACGGGTATGACGACGTTCGTAAATCATGCCAACCAACAAGAACAAGGCTCCTGTTGAAATACCGTGGTTCACCATTTGCATCACACTGCCCGTGAGCGATTGTGAGGTGATGGCGAAAATACCAAGGACAATAAATCCAAGGTGGGCAACAGACGAATACGCAACAAGACGCTTTAGGTCAGTCTGCATAGTGGCAGCGATTGCACCATAAACAATTCCGATTACCGCAAGGGTAAGCAGCACTGGTTTTGCCCATACAGCTGCAGCTGGGAACAAATACAAACCGAATCGAAGGAATCCATACGTTCCCATCTTCAACAACACACCAGCCAAAATGACTGAGCCGCCAGTTGGTGCTTGTGTATGTGCATCAGGCAACCATGTATGCAGTGGGAAGATAGGCACCTTCACAGCAAACGCAATGGCAAACGAAACAAAAAGCCAACGACCAGTGTTGGTAGCAAAACTTGCTTGCTCGGCCAAAGTGACCAAGTCAAAGGTGATGTATCCGATGTCGCGTCGAGCCAGCACTGCTGTAGCAATGATGCCTACCAACATGAAAGCCGAACCGAGCATCGTGTACAAAAAGAATTTTGTCGCTGCGTAGACGCGCTTGTCGTATCCCCAACCACCAATGAGGAAATACATCGGTACAAGAACAATCTCGAAGAAGATGAAGAACAAGAAGAGGTCGAGGCTGAGGAAACTTCCCATTACGCCTGCTTCAAGTAACAACAACCAAGCCAAGTAGCGCTTGTGATCATGATGCGGGTCAACACCGAGAATCACTAGTGGGAAGAGTATTCCAGTAAGAACTACGAGGAATAGAGAGACTCCGTCAACTCCGAGATGCCACGAGATTCCCCATGACGTTACCCATTCATGTTTAGAGACGTATTGGAATCCGGCATCATCAGAATTAAATGAAGACAACAGCCAGATTGACATGCCCCCAACACCAATGCTGAAAATCATCGCGATGAGTTTGACTATTTCAAGATGTTTGTTGCTAATAACGGTGATGAGAATCGCACCAAGAACTGGCAGCAATATCAACGCTGTCAAAATAGGGAAAGAAGCATGCATCAGAGAATTCCTCTCAGAAGGAACCAAGCGAGCACTACAACTGCGCCGAGACCAATAACGAAGGCATACGAGCGAACAAGTCCGCTCTGAATTTTGCGCAAGAGGCCACTTGCAGCACGAACCTCGGTGCCGATTCCATTCACTGCACCATCGACAATTTTGGCATCGAAAGCAGCGACGCCATCAAAAGCTGATCGACCAGGACCACCGACAATGGCAGAAACAGCAGAGTCGTATCGCCATGCATCGGCGAGTATTTTCGGCTCGATAATCTTGAACTTACCTTTGGAATAAACCGCTATGGCCGCAACTACTCCACTAACGGCAATAAGAATTGCAACTACTAACAACAACCACTTGTTGCTGTAAGCCCAGGTGCCAGAGATTGACACCTCTGAATGGTGAATCACTGGTTCAAGCCAATGCTCGAGGAAATGTGTGCTCTTTGAGAATGGCAACTGAAGCGCCCCACCAACAATTGACAAGCCGGCGAGAATGACGAGTGGAGTCACCATTGTCCATGGACTTTCATGAGGCGTGTGGTCGCCATGCGCACCATTTTCTTCTGCATGATCATTCCAACGTGCTTCACCAAAGAACACCATGATTACTTGGCGAGTCATGTAGTACGCGGTCAACAGTGCAGTGATGACTCCGATGAGCCAAAGAAGACGGTTGTTTGCAAACGCATAGAGAAGAACTTCATCCTTTGACCAGAAACCCGCGAACGGCGGGATTCCGGCAATGGCCAACCAGCCAATGATGAAGGTGAACCCAGTGATGGGCATGAGCTTGCGAAGAGCTCCCATTTTGCGCATGTCTTGTTCGTGATGCATGCCATGGATAACGGAGCCGGAACCAAGGAACAAGAGAGCTTTGAAAAATGCGTGAGTCACCATGTGGAAAATTGCTGCCACGTAGGCACCGGAACCGATGGCGAGGAACATAAAGCCAAGTTGAGAGACGGTGGAGTATGCAAGAACCTTTTTGATGTCGGTTTGAGCCACTGCGATGGTGGCTGCAAACAACGCAGTAAGCGCACCAACAGTGGCAATCACATCACCCGCCCATGGATACGACGCGTGAAGAACTGGCGCCATACGCGTAAGGAGAAATACTCCGGATGTCACCATGGTTGCCGCGTGAATCAGAGCCGAGACCGGAGTCGGGCCTTCCATCGCGTCGGGCAACCATATATACAGCGGTAACTGTGCACTCTTTCCACAAGCACCAACAAACAACATCATGGCTATTCCGGTTGCAGTAACTGCGGCCAACTTCCCGCTATCAGCAGCTGCATTGATACCCGAGTACGACAATGTTCCGACTGCAGAGAAAGCAAGGAACATCGCGACCATCATTCCCCAGTCGCCGACCCTGTTGGTTACAAACGCCTTCTTGCCAGCAGTTGCTGCCGAGTCACGCGAATGCCAGAACGAGATGAGGAAGTACGAACATGCACCCACCCCTTCCCATCCAAGGAAGGTGACCAGAAGGTTTTCGCCAAGCACCAACATCAACATGGAGAAAACGAAGAGGTTGAGATACAAGAAGAACTTTGAAAACTTTGGGTCACCATGCATGTAACCAATTGCGTACAAATGAATGAGAGAGCCGATTCCCGTAACAAAGAGTGCCATCGTGATGCTCAGTGGGTCTGCCAATAGAGCCATATCAACCTGCAATGAACCGACAGGCAACCATGAGAACAAGGTGACGACATGATGACGTTCTTCTGCAGTGCGAGACAAAAGATCGAGGTATACGCCCACCACTACAACAAACGAAGATGCAGTCATGGCTGTGGCAAGTATTCCGGCACGAGGCTCGCCAAGAATTCGGCCGAACAAGAAGATCAATACAAAGCCGGCCAGTGGCAGAGCTGGAATAAGCCAAACAAGATTCAACATGGCAACTACCCCTTCAATCCCGACATGTCATCCACTGTCAAAGTGGTACGACGTCGCATGATGGAAACGATGATGCCGAGCCCAACTACTACTTCAGCTGCAGCCACAACGAGAACGAAAAATACGACTACCTGGCCGTCAATATTTTCTATTTGGCTAGACAAAGCCACGAATGAGAGGTTCACCGCGTTCAACATCAACTCAATACACATGAACATGATGAGTGGGTTGCGGCGCACCATGACACCAATGGTGCCGATACCGAATAGCACTGCCGACAAGATGAGATACCACGTTGCGGTTGGCTCCACGACAGAAATCATTGCACTCATTTCCCGGTCCCTACAGACTTGGTCTTACGTGCCATGACCACAGTGCCAATAACCGCAACCAACAACAACACTGACGTGAGCTCAAAGGCAAACACATTGTCACTAAAGATCACTCGTGCAAGTTGGCGGATGTTTGCGTCAGGAGAATCAACTGTGGTCTCATTGATGCCGTCGCCTAGTGCTGCGAGCCCGGCGCGCGACGAAATGATCGCGGTGATAACAATGGCGCTAACACCGACGCCAATAACGGCAGCGAGAGGACGTTGATTAGTGATTGGTTCGACGCTGAGATCTTCGGCTTTGTCAACACCGAGCAACATGATGACGAACAAGAACAAGACCACAATTGCTCCCGCGTACACAATGACTTGAACTGCAGCCAAAAAGTGTGCGTTATGCGAAACGAACATGACAGCAATACCGAACAGAGTAAGAACAAGACTCATGGCAGCATGAACAGGATTAGACCGGGTAACGACTCCCAATGCACCAACAAGAATCATTGCTGCGGCCGCTACGAAAACGAAGAGTTCCATTAGTTCTCTGTCTCTGATTCATCGCTAATGTTTTGCGTTGGCTCTGCCGGACGAACGCCGTACCCGAGTTCTCCACCCCATGACACAACACCGACAAAATCTTCGCTTCCGGCAGATGCAGTGGCGCGCATCCAACCAGACGTGTTCTGATCTTCACCTGGACGCCAGTCTTCCCACGGAAGGTGCTGTGGTAAGCCATGGTTGTCCACGAGCAATTCAGACTTTGTGTAAATAGCATCTTGGCGATTAGTAAATGAGAACTCAAACAATTTTGTCTCTGTGATGGCTTCAGTAGGGCATGCCTCAACGCACAAGTCGCAATGGATGCAACGCAGATAGTTGATCTCATACATGAAACCGAAGCGCTCGCCGGGAGACGTTGGATTGTCTGGGTTGTTGTCAGCTCCGCGCACATAAATGCACTTTGCAGGGCACACGCCCGCACACAGTTCGCAGCCGATGCACTTTTCCATTCCGTCTTCGTAACGATTCAGCACATGACGCCCATGCATACGCTCGGGCTTGTCGATCTTCTCATCTTTGGTGTCGTTGTCTTTACGACGAAACAGGCGACCGCCTGAATACTCAGTAGTGACCTTGTTACGTGCACCATGCTGACGCATGGTGACGAGGAATCCTCCGAAGTAGCCCATTAGAAGCTCGCTCCATCCTTCTCACGATTTGCACGACTGACATGTTGTGCGGCAAGTAGTAACCCATAGCCAGCGATTAAAACAAGCGCAGTCACCAGAGTTACGACAATCTGGTCCCATCCGGCATCTCGGCCAACACGTTGTGCGGCAAGAAGCATGAACCAACCAAGGGAACCTGGAATCAGAATCTTCCAACCCAAGTCCATGAGTTGGTCATAACGGAAACGAGGAAGGGTGGCGCGGAACCATACGTATATATAGAGGAAGACAAGCACTTTGAGAAGAAGCCAAACAGTTCCCTCAATTGCGTTCGGAATAAGTGGAATATCAAGGGTGGTGTTTCCAATAGAAATGGGTTGAGGACCACCAAAGAACAGAGTCACTATGAGCGCTGACATGGTGACCGTATTCATGAATTCGGCCAAAAAGAAGAGCGCAAATCGAATTGAGGAATACTCAGTGTTGAATCCGCCAACAAGTTCTTGTTCAGCTTCCACCAAGTCAAATGGAGGCCGGTTCAGTTCTGCTGTGGCTGCAATAAGAAAGATGACGAACGGTACGAAACCGGTTGCCACAATATTCCAGTTTCCAATCGACGATTGCATATCTACGATGCCTGCAGTTGACAAAGTTCCAGAAACCAACAGAACTGCACCAAGAGACAAACCGAGAGCAGCTTCATAGGAGACCATCTGTGCCGAAGCGCGAACAGCGCCGAGCAATGGATACTTTGACCCACTAGACCAGCCAGCCAACATGATTCCGTACACGGCAATAGATGAAATTGCTAATGCGAACAACACTCCGACAGGAGGGTCAGCTAATTGCAGTCGAGTCTGTTGTCCGAACAATGTGACAAGACCACCCTTGCCATCACGGAAATCTCCACCAAGAGGAATGATTGCAAAAGCAAGAAACGCCGGAACCAACGCAAGGTATGGAGCCAAGCGGAACATGAACCGGTCAGAGCGTTCTGGAATTAGATCTTCTTTGAAGAACAACTTGATTCCGTCTGCCAGAGTTTGCAAGATGCCCCATGGGCCTGCTTTGTTTGGACCAACTCGGTTCTGCATACCGGCAATGACTTTGCGCTCGAACCAGACCATCAACATTGTTGCGACCAAGCCAACGACGAAAACGAGGAGCACTTTCACAAGGACAATAAGCAACGGCGTCCAAAGGACATTGCCTTCCAACATTGGATCAACGGCGAAAATTACACCGTTCACATTGACTCAATTCTGACATCAGTGATTGATTCGTTACGACGAACGAGTTCGCGAACATCTGCACCGATCTGATTGAACGGCACCCACGCAGTTCCGCGAGGTATCGAAGACGAAGCACGAACTGGCAGAACTACAGAGCTGTGGGAATTCGAAACCCGCACGTTTGTGCCTTCAGCTGCACCAACACGATCAAGATCAAGAGGGTGAATGAAAACATTTGCTTCAGTGGCCAAATTCTCAAGTGACGGACTAGTTATTGTGCCAATTGCGCGGTCGAACAACTTACGGCTGAGATCAAGACGGAATTCATAGGAGTTCCGAGGTGCAGCAACACTTGTTGCTGACGGCGTCGAACTTGGTGGAGTCACAGTAACGACGACTCCGTCTCGCTTGATTGCTACAGCGGTTGTGGTGCTACCGAAGCCCGGAACTGCAACAGACATTGCATGTTGAATATCTGCCAGGGTTGTGAAGTTTGATTCATGACCGAGAAGTGTCAGAAGCTCGACTGCAATCATCCAGTCTGCTCGCGATGTTCCATGCGGGGTAATTTTCTGCACAACAGAAGTGACTCGACCCTCAAGGTTCATTGTGGTGCCGTCTTTTTCACCATAGGCAGCGGCAGGCAATACAACATCTGCATGTGACGCACTGGCCGTAAGGAAAGTGTCAATAGCAACAACAAACTTGGCTCCCGCAATTCCTCGACGAGCAAGATCAACGTCTGCAACGTCAGAGAGTGGGTCCGCGCCAAGAAGGATGAGGCATTCAACATTGCCCTTTGCCGATGCTTCAAGAATTGTGGCAGCGTCATTGCCATTACGTGGTGCGAGCCCAAGCGACAATGCACCTCGGACGTTGCCGCGGCGCAAGACCGGCAACACACTTGCTGATGGTGCAACTGCGAGAACAGCCGAGAGGGCATCCATCGTGTGCGTTGCAGATTCTGCAAGGTTTGGACGACCAGCAACAACAACTACTGAACCGGATGCGAGTTGTGCAGAAATATCTGCTTGCGCAAGAAGTGCCGGGATAGCAGCGGCTGCGGTACCGGACTCCGCGCGGATTGATTTCCATGCGTACTTCGTGAGGCCAGTTTCGTGGGATGAAATCTCAATAAGGCGAATTCGCTTTTTCTGCACTGCATCACGGAGACGCAGATACAACACTGGAAGTTCTTCCTTAATGTCGGGAGCCAAAAGAATGACAGTTCCACCAGCACAGGCAGAATCAATAGTTGCTTGTGGATACGAGAACACTGATGCTGGAAGTCCATCATCAAGTTGAGCGTCACGCATTGTGATTCCGGCCGCATCAGCAAGAGCACCCCACATGAATGCATCTTCGTTTGTTCCGCGAGCGCCACCAAGAATTGCTACTGACCCTTCGCGAGAATGACGAATGACACGAGCAACTGATTCGAGAGCATCAGACCATGATGATGCAACAAAAGAATCACCAGACTTAATTTGCGGTGATGCAAGGCGATCATCTGAATTTGTTGACTGGAAGTTGAAACGACCCTTGTCACACAACCAACCCCAGTTCACTGGGTCACTATCAACACCTTGGTAGCGCAACAGTTCATCACGGCTTGATTGAACAACTGTTCGACAACCAACGGAACACGTTGTGCATGTGCTTTCACGCTGTTCAAGGTCCCACGGACGAGCCTTGAATCGATACGGGGTTGCAGTAAGCGCTCCTACTGGGCAAATTTGCACAGTGTTGCCAGAAAAGTATGAAGCAAACGGCTCATCTGGGAACGTCATTATTTGAGTGTTGTTTCCGCGCTGAGTGAAACTGATGAGAGGGTCGCCCGCTACTTCATCAGCAAAACGCGTGCAACGATCGCACAAGATACAACGTTCGCGATCAAGAAACACCAAGTCGCTAATTGGAATTGGCTTTTCATAGTGACGCTTCTCTTCTACAAAGCGGCTCTCGCCTGCACCATGGCTAAAGGCCTGGTCTTGCAATGGGCACTCCCCGCCCTTGTCACAAACAGGGCAGTCAAGAGGGTGGTTCGCAAGTAGCAACTCAATCATGCCCTCTTGCGCGCGCTTTACTTGTGGCGTATCTGTGCGCACTATTTGACCATCAGCAACGGGAGTCATACAACTGACAACCATCATCGGGCCACGAGGCCCTTCCACTTCAACCATGCACTGACGGCACATACCGACCGAGCTCATACGTGGGTGGTAGCAAAAACGTGGAATGTATTCGTCAACGCTGTCGGCTGCCGCAATTATGAAATCACCTTTACGCGCTTCAACAGTGCGCCCATTAATCGTTATCGATACTGCATTCGGATCTTGAGGCGGCATGTCGTTTGTGTCGGTGGTGTCAATCGTGGTCATTCTGAAACCGCCGTTACTTTAATCATCGTGCGCTTCACGATGCGTGCGTCGAATTCGCTACGGAACAAGGTAAGAGCTGAATGAACCGGTGCATATGCTGACGGACCTACGAAGCAAATGGTGTTCATGCGATACGGAAATGGCACTGCAGCAATTCCGAGTTTCTCGTTTGATGCATGAGGAAACGCCCCGGGGCAAATTGATTCGCCTACTTCAAAGATTTGGTCTAGGTCAGCATCTGTGCCCTTGCCATCAACAACGCGAGACAAAATTCGTTCGAGCCATGTTCCGCCTTCGCGACAAGGTGTGCACTTGCCGCATGATTCATGCGCATAGAAACGAGTAAGGGTTAGTGCGGCACGCGGAATATCCGTCGTTGAATCCATCACCATGATTGCGCCAGAACCAAGCATTGAACCTGCAGGTCCCACTTGACTTGCTTCAAACGGAAGATCAAGTTGATCAGGTGTGAACCATGGAGCAGAACCGCCACCAGGTACGAAAGCTTTGAGATCGTTTCCGTTGCGAATTCCTTGGCAGAACTCGTCTCCGTACAACAGGTCACGGAAAGTTGTGATGCCGTTGATGATTTCAAAAACACCAGGACGATTCACGTGGCCAGAAACCGCCACCATGCGAGTACCAGGTGAAGTTGCTGTGCCAATAGCTGTGTACGCAGCAACGCCGTTGTTCAACAACCATGGAAGGTTGGCAAGTGTCTCAACGTTGTTAACAATTGTTGGTTGTCCGTACAAGCCATTTGCTGCTGGGAAGTATGGAGGCTTCAAGCGAGGCATACCGCGATTACCTTCAAGGCTTTCAATCAGTGCTGTCTCTTCACCCACCACATATGCGCCCGCACCCCAGTGCAGAACGATGTCAAGAGAGAACCTTGAACCCAAAATATTTTTGCCGATGTAGCCGGCTGCATATGCCTCATTAAGGGCTGTTGCGATTCGCTCTTGAGCGAGCGCCATTTCACCACGTATATAGAGGAAGCATTGTGACAGCCCAGCTGCATACGAAGCAATGAGACAACCTTCAATCAGTTGATGCGGATCTCGCTCCATGAGCAAGCGGTCTTTGTATGTGCCCGGTTCACTTTCGTCACCGTTAACAACGAGGTACCGAGGCCACACCTCTTGTGGCATTAGTCCCCATTTATTTCCTGCAGGGAAACCAGCACCGCCGCGGCCAAGGACAGTGGCGTTGCGCACTTCATCATGAATTTCACTTGCAGGGCGAGCAAGTGCTCTACGCAATCCCACATAGCCATCTGTGGCTAGGTAACGTTCGAGCGTGTACGAGTCTTCGTATTGAAAACGCGATGTCACAACTTGAGGACGATCGCCGGCATAGAAGCCAGGTGCATGTTTCCAGGTTCCACCGGTCATAGCGCAGCCTTTCCATCAAGCCACACAGGATTTTCTGTAACTAACTCTGGTGCAACTGCGCCAACTGCCCGTTCAGCAGGAATGTGCTGACGTACTGAAGCGACAACGCCATGTGTAGGGATTTCAGATGAAAGATTTCCAGCCGACAAATCATCAATGAGGGTGTCGAGTTGATCTGGCGTGACGCGATAGCGATAGCGATAGTTCACTTGCAAACATGGAGCTTCGGTGCAAGCGGCCTGGCACTCGGCACGTTCAAGCGTGATTTTTCCGTCTGCTGTGGTGGAACCCATCTTGATACCGAGGCGCTCTTCTGCATGATGCATGAGTTCTTCGGCACCCAACAATGCACACGACATAGTGCCGCAGATATTGATGAGGTACTTACCCACTGGTTCGAATTTGAACATCTCGTAGAACGATGCTGTTCCGAACACTTCTGCTGATGATGCTTCGACTAATTCGCCAATGTGTGACATAGCTTCGTTTGTTACGTAACCGTCTTGTTCCTGCGCCAAATGCAACAAGGGAATGGTTGCAGAACGTGCCTTTGGATAACGACCAATGATTTCGCGGGCAAGGCGAACGTTTTCTTCTGTTAGTCGAGCCATTATCGATCAACCTCCCCGAGTACCGGATCAACTGATGAAATAACTGCAACAGCATCTGCAACAAGTCCGCCACGCATCATGTGCGGCATCGTTTGAACATTTACGAATGATGGAGCCCGAACATGCATGCGATACGGATTCGATGAGCCATCGCTCACGATGTAACAACCAATTTCACCACGTGGACTTTCAATAGACACATACACTTCGCCCTCTGGCACTTTGAAGCCTTCGGTAAATATCTTGAAGTGGTGAATCAGTGCTTCCATTGATTCGTCAATGCGAGCACGTGGTGGTGGCGTTACTTTCTTATTCTGAATACGGAAGTCGCCAGAAGGCATGCGCTCGAGAACTTGATACACAATGCGCATTGATTCACGAATTTCATTGAATCGAATTGAGTAACGGTCATAGGCATCGCCGTATTGACCGACGATGACATCGAAGTCCACTTCGTCGTAGTGCAAGTAGGGCATGTCGCGACGGAGGTCCCAAGCAACTCCGGTCGAACGAAGAATTGGACCAGTTGCACCAAGAGCAATTGCTTCTTGTGCCGTGATAACACCGACTCCCTGAAGACGTTCACGCCAAATAGGTTGACCTGTCATCAAAATGTCATATTCTTCAAGACGTGACGGCAATCCTTCAAGAATTGCAAGCACGTCATCACGCCATCCAGCTGGCAAGTCTGCTGCAAGACCACCGGGGCGAATGAAGTTGTGATTCATGCGAAGGCCTGTGACCTTTTGGAAGAAACGAAGAACATCTTCACGTTCGCGCCATCCGTACAACATCATGGACACTGCACCAAGGTCCATTCCGTTGGTCGCGAGGAACAACAAATGGCTACTCATGCGATTCAATTCTGAAAGCAACATGCGCATCCACACAGCGCGTTCCGGAATATCACCATCAATACCAAGCAGTTTTTCAACTGCCAAGGAGAAAACAAGTTCGTTATTTAATGGCGACAAGTAATCCATGCGAGTCACATTGGTGCCGCCCTGCATGTAGGTCAGTGCCTCACCAGTTTTTTCCATGCCAGTGTGCAGATACCCAATGATTGGCTTGCACCGCAACACGGTTTCACCTTGAAGTTCAAGCATGAGACGCAATACACCGTGAGTACTTGGGTGTTGCGGGCCCATGTTGATGATCATTGTTTGATCTTCAGGAGCTTCGGTCTGCACTTCCGCAAGAAGCGCAGCTTCTGTTTCACTCAGGCGTAAAACAGAGCCAACTTCACGTAGCAATTCTTTGGCAGTGAGTTCACTACGTGACAGAAGTTCTTGTCCGCCTTCAGCGGTACCTGCTGAAATAATGGTCATGAGTTTGCACCTTTGAACTGCACAGGAATAGAACCCTGGCTGTAGTCCTTACGTAGCGGGTGACCATCCCAATCTTCTGGCATCAAGATTCGCGTCATATCCGGATGACCGGTAAAAACAATTCCGAACATGTCGAAAGTTTCACGTTCATGAGCTTCTGTGCCCGGATGAATATCAAACAGAGTTGGCATTGTGACATCGTCTGCAGGAACCTGCACTCGTACGCGAATTCTTTTGCGCTGCGACAACGACAACAAATTCACAACTAGTTCAAAACGCTCGGATTTGATACCAAAACCAATAGTGCGGTTTGGCATTTCAAGGTAATCAACACCCGTGAGATCAATGCACATCTCGTAACCTTCATCGGCCAAAGCCTTGATGACTGAAACATATTGCTCGCGCGAGGCATGTAAGACGCGTTGTCCGTGAGAATCTTGCACTGGGCAACCATGCTGAGTCTCTACAGCATTCTCCACAGTGTCTGTTGCGTCACTCATGATTACTTCGTACCAATTGTGACTGAAGTGTGCGCTGCTAGTTCCGCTGAAAGTTCAACACCAGCTCCGCCGTTATTAACGGCACGACGACGCATGATCTCGCCATCTTCAATCAACTGATGCAAAGTTTCAATTGCATGAATGAGCGTTTCAGGAGTTGGTGGGCATCCGGGTGCATAAACATCAACAGGGACAATCTGGTCAACGCCCTGCACGATTGCATAGTTGTTAAACATGCCGCCACTTGATGCACAGACACCCATAGATATGACCCATTTGGGTTCCATCATCTGGTCGTATACCTGACGAAGTACAGGTGCCATCTTCTGACTAACTCGACCAGCAACGATCATGATGTCTGCTTGGCGTGGAGACGCACGAAACACTTCCATGCCGAAACGTGAAAGGTCATAATGCGATGCACCGGTTCCCATCATTTCAATTGCACAACATGCAAGACCAAAAGACGCACCCCAGCTTGAACGTGAACGAGCCCACTTCACTAGGTCTTCAATACGTGCTGTGACGAAGTTGTGGTCGATGCCACCAAGACCATCGTCGGCGATGTTCTGAACAACTCCCATTAGGCAGCTCGTCCTTCAGAACCTACGACTCGTACAGAACTAGTTGTCGTGAAACCAAGAGACTCTTGAGTTTCAAGTTTGCCGGCACGCTGTAGCGGGCCCCAATCAAGTGCTCCGCGCGCAATCATGTACACAAATGCCACGAAGAACACTGCACTGAACGACACCATTTCAAGGAAGCCATACGTACCGAGAAACTCACGATCAACTGCATACGGGTACGCAAAAATGATTTCAATGTCGAACATGATGAACAACATCGCGACAACAAAGAAACTGACAGGAAACCGCTCGGGTGGTTCACGACTTGGCACGATTCCACATTCGTACGGCGCTTCTTTTGCAGAGTTCGGACGATTAGGCGCAAGTAACTTCGAAACGAGAAGGCTGATGGCAGCAAACAGAATTGCCAGCACCATCAAAGCAACTATCGGAAGGTACTGGCCCATGATTTAGGCCACCGAGGATTTGAGTGCAAGATTCTTGCGCAACAATGCTTCGCGACGATGCAAGACCCACGCCAATAAAAAGAAAATTATTCCTGAGCCAAAGGCAATGAGAAATGCCGGACGGCGCTTGGCACCCAAATCACGAATCATCACTACGTAGCGGCGAGGTTGTGCTTCATCAATCTGGGGACGTGCAGGTGCTCGACCAGGTTCTGCGCGCTGAGCTACTAACGGTGCAACTTCAACAATTGCATAACGAGGTTTGTGCTTGAAGGCCAAGAAGTCAATCGAATCTCCGAGTTTCGGATACCGATCCCCGCCTTTGTCATACACGGCAACTGCTGTGTATTCTCCAGCCGCAAATTCCTTCGCTTCAATCAGAATGATTTCATCAGCTGAGGCCGATGCTTGACCACGTTGTGGATCAGATTCCGAAAGAGATTTCCACCCTTCGTTTATCAACTGATCAGAAACTTTCTTTGCCGCAGCAACAGAATCAAGACCTGCGAGATCAATAGAGCTCTCTACAATTTCTGTTCGATTCAACAAAGCACCATCTCGCACAATTGCGATTGGTTCGTGCGGATGCCAAGAGGGCTCTGGCCCTTTGAGTCCGATGCCGTACACAGCCCAGATAATGGCCATCGACATCATCCACCCGGCCAAGCCAGTGATGGCAATCAAAAAACCGAGGCGTGCACCGAGGTTGGTGCCCAAGATGAGATACGTAGAACCCATCAGCACCACAACGCTGATGATGACGATGATCCATCCGCGGATCTCTGGTTCCCAACTGACTGCAAGTAGCGCTGACAACATCACAAACTCCGAACGTATTCCACGATCAACTTCAGTTGCTCGTCTGTGTACACCTGACCAAAGGCTGGCATTCGGCCGCTTCCCTGACCTTGTTCTCCGTAACGCTTGCCCAATTCTGAGCCGCCACTAATAAACGCGATCATCTCTGACTGGTTCGGGAACTGTCGAACTGAAGAACCACCGGTGAGGTTTGGCCCGAGAGCACCACCACCAGTTGTTTGAGGATCGTCGTATGACCAACCCTTTGTATGGCAGCGAGCACATGAATACGCGCCCGAATTGAGACTGAGATTGAAAAGTGCTTCACCGACAGTTGCGTGAGCACCACTATCGACTTGACGTTGTGCTTCCGCCATAATGGCCTTGTTTTCCGCTTCAGGTAATTTGCCGTCCACACATGTTGGGTTATACGGAGCGCGCGTCTCCACACAATTGTCCTGCGGAATCTGAATTGATTTCACATATTCAAGGAGCGTGGTGATGTTCTGATCGGTCAGAGGACCGCCACCAACAATTCCCCAGGCTGACATCGGAGAAAACGGACGGCCATAGTTCAAAACAAAACGAAATTCGTCATCTGTATAGCGATAAGCCAATGTGTTTAATGCAGGAGCCTTCCATGACACCGATTTCACTTCACCCGTTTTTGGGTCAGTCATTGCATATGCGGCAACGCCACCAGTTGCCTTCATGCCGCCGTGACAACCTGCACAGTTGAACCCACCATCAGCAGTAGGCGCGAATAGCTCTGCTCCCCATTTGGTGAAACGCTTTTCAAAACCAAATTCCGCGCCGGCTGTGCGGCCAGGCTCAAGAACCCAATAAAGAGGTAATGAAATGGTGATGATGACAAGGAACAAAAGCCCAAGAATCTGGACACGCTCAAGACGTGGTCCTTCGAGAATTTCGTCGTCGTAGTAGGGCTTGCGGTTTGCAGCAAGTTTTTGTTCCGAACCAATTTCGGCGCGCGATGACCGAATGTTAGAAAATGCGTAGAACGCCCACCCGGCAAGCGAGATGAGAAGAATTACCCAAGCAATAGAGGTGCTAGTTGATGCAAACATGATTAGTGCTCTCCTCCGCCGACACAGTGTGGTCCTTCGGCTTCTTGACCAGTGGTGTTAATTCCAATAGCTGGTCCAGCAAAGACTGCGCCGGTGTCAATAGTGAGAACGCCGCCTGCTGTGGACACTCCGAAACGATCCATTCCGCGTGGCGCCGGGCCACCCTTTTTTTCACCAACACGGTTGTACTGCGAACCGTGACATGGGCATTCAAACCACTGCGAACTCTTGCATTCAGGAACTCGACAACCAAGGTGAGGGCACTTTTGATACAACGCAACAATGCCCGCTTGCATTCCGGAAAATACAGGAGCCTGCCCAGAATAAACAGCCTGCCCCTTTCCGAGCGCATCTTTTGGATACTCGGTCACCCAAGCTCGTGCTTCGGCCAAATACAAGAAGCCCTTGTTTTGACGAATCAATTGAATAACGTCGTCAATTTTCCCGGCATTAATTTTCGAACCGAAACCGCCTTCAGCACCTTTCCAGAGAAAACCAACTACTGAAGCTCCGAAAGCTCCGACGCTGACTGTCAACAAGGTAACTGTTGCGCGATTGAAGAACATGCGACGTGAAACGCCAAGCGCTTCTTCATCGGGCGCAACCCATGGGGCAACTTCTACAGGAGCAGCCTTGACGACTGCTGTAGAACGAACTGCTGCTTCCACAGCACGTCCGCTCGGAGCGGCATCAGAAATATTTGCCTTTGTATTGCGAGAGCGAGTCTCACGTGACAGTGCGCCTGCGCCACGAACTTCAGTGGATCGTGATGTTGTAAGAACAACTATCAGGCCAAAGATGATTGCTGCAATAACAACGATTGCGATGACAATTCCGGTGCTCATGACTGTGCGTTCCTTGCTTCTGTGTCGTTACGTCGAATGTTGTGGGGGGTATTCATTATTTTCATCACAATTCAAAGAAGATTCCGTCACGCCATGGGAAGGTGAAGTTGAAACCAGGACCGCGGAAGAATGAACCGATGATTACGAGCACTGCCCAGAACATAAGGAACAAGGTGAACATCGATGTCATCCACTTACGATCTTCTGGCTTGTTCGAAGCGTTTCTGTCAACAAAAGGAGCCAAGATGAGAACAATAAGTCCCATGCCAGGAAGTGTTACACCAGCAACCAATGGGTGGAACATAGTGAGAAGTTCCTGCAACCCGAGGAAGTACCACGGGGCTTTTGATGGGTTCGGAGTTTTGTTGAAGTCCGCTGCATGCATCAAAGGTGCGTTTACAAACCATGAGAAAAGGAATAAGAAAGCTGTACAGGCGAGACCTGCAACAAATTCAACAGCCAACAAGTGAGGCCACGTATGAACTTTGTCAACTGGTGCTGCCTTAGTTTCTTGAATAGAACCAGACTTAACAACAGTCAACAAACGTTGTGTATGTCCGCCAGGACCAGCGCCAACTGGCAAGCCAGCTGAAGGAGCTGCGGCAACAACTGCCGAAGCTTTTTCTGCAACTGCTACAGCGCCGCCATCACCACGTGCTGCTTTGCTGCGCTCGAGTAAGTGGTCAGGTATGCGTGAGTCACCGGCTGCTGCAGCGGCTGGTGTTGCTGATTCATCAGCTGCTTTATCGCGAGCTGCTTGTGCTCGCTTCAGTAGGTGTTCAGGGATTTCAGTCATTAGATGTTCTCTCGATCACAAAGGTCCGGAAATTCCGCCGTCTTTACGAACACGCCAGAAGTGGATGGCCATAAAGATAACGATGACGAATGGAAGAAGGAGCACGTGCAATACGTACCAACGAAGCAATGTTTCAGAACCAATTTCAACTCCGCCTAGCAATACGAATCGCACTTGCGATCCGAACACTGGCGTGTAACCCATCATGTTGGTACCAACTGTTACGGCCCAAAGAGCCAGCTGGTCCCACGGCAACAAGTAACCAGTAAATGACAGAAGCAACGTAAGTGTCAACAACACAACACCAATGACCCAGTTGAATTCACGGGGCGCTTTGTACGCACCGTGGTAAAACACTCGAGACATGTGAAGGAATGTTGAAAGCACCATGAGGTGTGCTCCCCATCGGTGCATGTTTCGAACAAGAAGTCCGAACGTGACAGAGGTCTGCAATGTTTGAATGTCTTGCCATGCCGCAGCACCAGTAGGTCGGTAGAAGAACATTAAGAAAATGCCCGTAACCGTGAGCAAAATGAACAAAAAGAAACTGAGGCCACCGAGGCACAACGTGTAACTGACCTTGACTGCGTGACGTTTTACCTTGACTGGGTGCAAGTGATACAGCACCGAGTTCATGATGACGTACGAGCGGTTACGCGGGCTGTCTGTGTAACCCTTACGGAAGATTGAACCAGGACGGAAAATTGCATTCCATGCCTGACTGCCCTGCATTTGATTGCCTAATTGGGCCGCCCGCTCTTTCAGAGTGGGACGGGGATTGTCAAGAACTTTTGCCATGGGCTTTTACCTCAGAGTCGCATTCCATAGCCGTAGCCATGATTATTAGTTCGGATATGACTGTCACCATCTGGATCTGGTGCGCCAACTTTGCCCAAGATGATTACTCCTGTTGGGCAACGATCGACACAGAGTGCGCAACGGGTGCACACATCATCGTCAATGATGAAAAGAACGTTGTCAGACGGGTCTGACCCAGGCATTTCGGTGTCTTGTGCTTCTGCAATTGCATCTGGCGTGACCATGTGGATGCACTTCCACGGACAAATGTCAACGCAACCTTCACACATGATGCATTCGCTTTGATCAATATGAATGAATTGCTTTGGCTTTACTGCCTTGCCGAGATAGTCGGCATCCACCTCAACGAGTTGATACTCAGTTGACCATTCCGGCATTGGTGGATTTGCGTCTGTACGTGCCATGGAGATTTAGCTCTTTTTCACCAATGGACGACCGTATGAGGACATTTCGATTTCTTTTGCACCGCGTTCTCCGCGCTTTTGCCACCAAACAAACAAAAACACCATGAGGGCTATGAAGTACCCGTGAAGAACAATGGCAAGAATGTCGCGTATTGCTTCATAACTAATTGTCATTGGGAAATTGCCGCCGAATGCCTTTGGCTTCAAGATGTCAAAAGGCCCAAGCAACAGCTTGTCTTTACGCCACCCGAGGTCTTTGTCAGCATGGTCAAGAAATTGGTGAGGCACGACGCCAAATGCAAGAAACAAAACAAAGAACGTATAGACCGAGCCAACCATGGCTTCGCCCCAGGTTGTGTTAGTACCGACAGGGCGACGCTTTCCAAAAGGAATTACGACAAGGGCCATCGCAGTGGTGATACCAAAGGAAAATAAAAAAGCCTGGTTGACTCCTGGCCATCTAAGTATGTCAATCGAGAGCATGTACTTCTTCTCCGGTCCTGGTGACGGTTGTGTCATGGGGCAGGTGCCTAAGCACTTTCAAGACTAGTCATCGCAGAGCCCCGATACCCATTTTCCGAAAGTGACCCAATTCATCACTTTTGACTGAGAACATTCTCAGACAGGTTGTGCCATTGTGCGAAAAAAGGTCGATTTCTCGGCGACTAATCAACCTCGACCCACTTCTCGACTTTCACCGAGATGATTACTCCCTGGGCTCATGATTTGTCTATCGTGGAGGAGTCAGGCATTGCATCTGAGGGCACCCCGCCTTCTTAGAGGCCTGACTGGTCTCCCCGAGAGGTAAGCGCAGTGACCGAGATTCCCGAGCACCTTCTGAATCGCTCTAAAGCACGACGTGCAGATGCGTCTGGCGACAGCACCAGTGACAGCACACCTGCTGTTGCAACGCCCGCAGCATCTGTACCAGCAGTGCCCAAAGAGGCTCCGGCTCCAAAACCAGTTGCTCAGGACCCAGCCTATGTTGTTGCCGCAAAGACACGCAAAAAGATTCCGTTCTGGGCGATGACAAGTCTGGCCCTACTTCCCGCGTGGGCAATGTTGTACCTCATTGCACTGAAGCCTGCGGAAAAAGTAGTTGAGGGCCCAATGTCAATCGGCGCAGTTACATACGGTTCATGCGCCGGATGTCATGGTGCCGCTGGTGCCGGTGGAGCTGGTCGCGTTCTGTATCAGGGTGAAGTCATGAAGACATTCCCTCACATTGAAGACATGTTGAACTTCGTATACACCGGAAGCCAGAAGTATGTTGCTGCTGACCTCAAGGTTTACGGCAATCCAGAACGTGAAGGCGGTGCGCACGCTCCGCTTTCATACAACGGAAACCCAATGCCGATGCAAGGCGAAAAAGCTGGCGGAGCTCTTACTGAAGCAGAGATTCTTTCTGTTGTCTGCCATGTTCGCTACACAACTTCTGGCGCAGACCCTGCAAGTGAAGAGTGGATGTCAGAGTACGAGACATGGTGTTCGCCAGAATCGGAAATCTTTAAAGCATTAGAAGCCGGATCATCATCGTTCGACAGCATCGAAAAAGATTTTGCGATGCTTGCTGAAAAGCCCGGTGCTGTTGGCACTGAACCACGCGCTTCAATCGCTAAGTAATTACTGACACTTCACAGACACAACATTGTCTGTAGTGAGATTCATAATTGTCTTGCTGAGTTGATCAGGGAAACGCGTAATGAAGTCACGCAATGACGACGTTGCAGTATCACCACATTCTCTCTTCACTGGAGTAGCCAATTTTACTATCCACCCGTTTCGTAAAATTCCTTCATCGCCATTTGCTTGCATGTCAACCAAACCCGGCAATGTCAAAAGTTCTCGACTTGCAATTTCATCGGACGGTACAAGTGCAAACCAAATCACTGCGTCTCCCAACATGTCAGCTAGCAACACGCACGCATTAGGAGTTACGAAATCACTGCACGCAGGAAATGAACTGTAGTCATCTGTCATCGTCCCCTCAAGAATTGTCACCGTACGTAAATCATCAAGAGACAGACGTATTGCGCCACCGGTTGTAGAGCTACCGTCTTGCGACCATGCTGAATCAACGTTGACGGAATTGACACTTGCAACCAAGTCAACTTTATGAAGTGTTTTAGTCACAGAAATTTTGGGGGACGTATCACGAGTGGTTAGGACAACAATCGCAATAACAAGCGCTGCGAGTAATCCGACAAGTATTCGCCTTCTCAATTCATGAGACCTTTCAGCGCTGCTGATACTCGGACTGCTAATTGATCAAGCACTGAATCAGTGTGAGAAAGCCCAACGAATACTGCCTCATATGCGCCTGGAGCTAATGCAACACCGCCGCTCAATAATGCGTGAAACACTTTTGCATACAACGCTTCATCTGTAGTTTGTGCCTCTGCAAAATTCGTTGGAGTCTTGGTGCCAAGTTCATTTCCGAAATACATTCCGATCAGTGTTCCGACAACTGGAAACTGCGCAGGAATTCCCGCATCACTGCACGCATCACGCAACATTGCTGATGTGAATCGCGCACGTGCAGACAGTTCCATGTACACGTCATCAGACAATTCATTTAGTGCAGCAAGACCAGCTGCAGTGGCGAGAGGATTACCCGCAAGAGTTCCGGCATGAAACACAGAGCCAAGTGGTGTGAGATTTTCCATGATGTCGCGTCGGCCGCCAACTGCACCAATAGGTAATCCGCCACCAATAACTTTTCCGAAACATGTGAGATCTGGTTTCACATCGTATTTAGCTTGTGCACCACCAGCACCAAGACGGAATCCGGTTATCACTTCATCGAAAACAAGAAGTGCTCCAACGCGATCACATTCTGCGCGAAGTCCTTCTAGGAATCCGGGCGCCGGCGCAACTAATCCCATGTTTGCTGCGACAGGTTCGACAAAAACTGCAGCAACATCATCATCAAGTTTTGGAACAACGTTGTACGGCACCACCCATGTATTTGCAACAGCTTCTTCAGGAACACCGGCGGTGCCAGGTAAACCAAGCGTTGCTAATCCGCTTCCACCTGCTGCCAACAATGCATCAGTAGCACCATGAAAGTTTCCGTGAAAAGTAACAATGCGCTTGCGGTCGGTTGCGCCGCGCGCTAACCGCACTGCTGTGCTTGTTGCTTCTGTTCCACTGTTCATGAAACGAACACGTTCACATGAAGGAACGCGTTCCGAAATTGCTTCTGCCAATTTCATCTCACGTGGGGTTGGTGCGCCATACGACGTACCGTCTCCTGCTGCAATACGAATGGCCTCGGTAACTTTCGGATGTGCGTGTCCAAGAATGATGGCACCGTAACTCTGTACCAAGTCAATAAGTTCATTTCCTTCAACGTCGTATACAAATGCACCTTCAGCGCGAGATACAACGTACGGATTGCCTCCAACTGCTTTGAATGCACGAATAGATGAGTTGACTCCACCCGGAATTACTTGTGCAGAACGATCGAACAAAACTTTGTTGGATGCAATTCCCACACCGCGACACACAGTTGCAGTGCAGCCGGCAGCAATGCACGCATTGGCATCACAAAAAAGGATCGGTGAGTTCATTGCGTATTTCCTTATGAAGAATATTCAGCGAACCAGCGCGTGAGGTACGTGAGAATAATGTCAGCACCGGCTCGCTTGATGGCCGTCAGTTGCTCTAACGCAACTGCATCATGATCAATCCACCCACGTTCAGCTGCAGCCTTAATCATGGAGTACTCGCCGCTGACGTGATACGCAGCAACTGGCACATCGACTGCGTCACGAACACGTGTAATCACATCAAGGTATGAAAGTGCGGGTTTGATCATCACGATGTCAGCACCCTGTTCAAGATCTTCAAAGACCTCGCGCATGGACTCTCGGGTATTGCGCCAGTCCTGCTGGTACCCCTTACGGTGGCCTCCGCCGGCAATTCGCACATCAACTGCGTCACGAAATGGTCCGTAAAGAGCAGAGGCATATTTTGCTGAATAGGCCATGATCGCCACATTCTGGTGCCCAGCGCCATCAAGTGCCGCACGAATAGCACCCACTTGGCCGTCCATCATGCCGCTTGGAGCCACGACATGTGCCCCAGCCTCGGCTTGTGCCAGTGCTGCTTTGCAATAAATGGCAAGGGTCGCATCGTTGTCGACATCTCCATCGCTGCCCACTATTCCGCAATGTCCGTGAGATGTGTATTCATCAACACATAGGTCGGCCATGATGACCATGTCTTCACCCACCGCTGCACGAATGTCTCGAAGTGCCACCTGAACAATGCCGTTCGGGTCGTATGCCCCAGAGCCCACTTCGTCTTTTGCGACAGGAATTCCAAACAGAATCACAGCACGAACGCCAAGGTCACGCAAAGCAACTACCTCAGCGACAAGTGATTCGCGAGTGTGCTGCACTACGCCTGGCAACGACAGAATCGGCTGTGGCGAAGAAATGCCTTCGCGTACGAAAAGGGGGGCCACTAGGTCTGAGACATGCAAACGGGTCTCTGCCACCAGCTCACGCATGGCATGAGTAGTGCGCAATCGACGAGGGCGTGAAACGGGAAAAGCCACACTGTGATGCTATTGGCAATGACGCCAGCAACGACAGCCGCTGCCGGTTACGCCGCTGCAATCACCCGTTCCGCAGTCTGAATCAATGATTCAAGTGTTTGTTCTGGGGCAACGGCAGATATGTCAATTCCGAGCGCCGACGCCACTTTGGCTGTTGACGGCCCCATCGCCACCACAAAGGGTGGCGTGGTCGTTCCAAATGCATCAAACCACGCAGTTACTGCACTGCCTGATGCCAACAGCAAAACATCAGCAGCCATTGCCGGCATCATCATCTCGCGAGTTGGTCGCAACTGCACAGTGCGATACGCAACTACTTGAGTCACGTTCCACCCTTTTGCCGTGAGCGAATTACTCAGTGAGTCATCTGCCAAGTTTCCTTGCACAAGTAATAACGATCCGGTGCCAAGTGGAAACTGATCAGCAAGGACTTCGGCCCTCGCAGGATGTGCAGTGATTGTGACTGCAACACCAAGCGAACGTGCCGTTGCTTCTCCGACAGCAGCGAAAGAAGGAAACCGTTCTGCATCTCCTGCAGCATGGGCGGCCATCAAAAAAGGTGCAACACAATCTGCACCATTGGGTGAAGTAACAACAATCCAATCAAAATCGTGGAATCGCTGAAGTACTTCATCTCGCTCACGGCCTTCATCTTCAGGTTCGGCAATTGCAATGAGCGGAACTTCAACCACCCGTGCGCCCCGCGCTTCTAATAAACGACGCAACGATTCGTTCTGAGAAATAGCGCGAGTGATAACGATTGAACGATTATCAAGTGGACTACCCATGAGAGTTATGTGAGTGGCTTTGCAAGTCGAGCACGGCACTCAATTGCTGCAGTGATGCCAACAACACGGTTGTCGTCTGAGTCGCCGATGGAACCAACAATTTGTACGGAGTCACTAAAGTCATCATTCGCCATAAACGCGCGAAAGATTCCGTCATTCGATAAATGAGCCCCGACTGGTAGCGAACAACCAGCGCCAAGTTCAGCAAGAAATGCACGTTCCGTTTCAACTGCACGACGACTTGGTGCGTGATCAATTAGCGCAAGAATCGCCAGTGTTTCTGCATCGTCTACCCGTGCTTCAATTGCAACGCTTCCCTGGCCCACCATCGGAACAGCCACGTCAAGGTCAAGCACCTCAGCAATGTGTGAAGTCATGCCAAGTATTTCTAATGCCGCGACTGCCATAACAATTGCCCCACCCTCTGGAGTCTTTGACAAGCGCGTCTGAATGTTTCCGCGCAAATCTATGAATTGCAGATCGGGACGAACACGCATCAGTTGTGCACGACGACGAACCGAACCAGTGGCGATAGTTGCGCCGACGGAAAGGTCCTCGAGTCGACAACCAATAAGTGCATCATTCGGTGTACGTCGCTCTCCGATTGCACCAATCACCAATCCGTCAGCATTCTGCGATGGAAGATCTTTTGCAGAGTGCACTGCAATGTCTGCACGGTTCTCAAGAACTGCACGTTGCACTTCCTTTACAAAGACACCTTGACCACCCATGAGATGCAGTGGTGTCGTCGCATTCAGATCACCTTGGGTATCAACAAAGACATATTCAATTGAGATTCGAGGATCGGCATTCAGCAAGAGAGTTCCCACCGCCTCTGCTTGGGTGCGGGCTTGCGGGCTTGATCGTGTTGCGATTCTGAAAGTGGTCATAGAAGTTCTTATTCGAGACTAAACAAGTCTCGGACCGCCGCCGACAACCGTTCTCCCTGGGGTGTCCCCGCTGCTTCCCGAAGGCGCACAGAAGGAGCGTGGAGCATCTTATTAATGATGCCGTGCGAGATTGATTCAACAAGTTCACGTTGTTCGGGAGTCATCGCTGCAAGGTTTGCATCAAAGCGATCAACTTCAGCTTGCCTGATGTCCTCGACATACTTTCGCAGTTGTGCGACAAGTGGCGCAGCCTGACGTTGCGTTTGGTCAAGCAAGAAGCGGTCTACTTCTTCCCCAATGATGACCCGTACCTGGCCCACCTCAGACGACCGCTTATCGATGCCTCTCTGAGCCCATTCACTGAGATGGTCAAGGTCGCGCAATGTCACTCCGGGCAATTCTGAAACGCTCGACTCAATGTCACGTGGTAACGCAATGTCAACGAGAAGCACTGGAGTTGTTACACCCTGACGAACTCGTTTCATAAGGTTGTGATCAATGATTGTTTCACCTGCACCAGTGCAAGTAACTACAACATCAACTGTGCAAAGTTCAGATTCAAGATTTGAAAAATCTGCAACAAGTGCTCCGATTTTTGCAGCCAACAATTCTGCACGCGCAGCAGTTCGATTCAGAACCGTAATGCTTGCGGTTCCTGCTCGAGACAAAGCACCGGCAACACCTTCACCCATTTCTCCAGCACCAACAACAAGAACCTTCTTGCCGCGCAATGTTCCGAGAATTTCTTCGGACATCTCTACAGCAGCATGAGCTACTGACGCAGTTGAACGACTAATTCCCGTTTCAGTTCGGGCACGTTTTCCAGACTCAAGTGCGTAACGGAACAAAAGATTAAGCGTGCTGCGCGAAGTACCTTGCTTCATGGCGAAATCCCATGCATCGCGCACTTGCCCGACAATCTCAGTTTCACCCAATACCGCAGAATCAATTCCGGCTGTCACTTCAAAGAGGTGAACCACTGCTTCCGCGTCGTATTGACTGTACAAATGGGGAGCAATTTCATCAGCGTTTAAACCACTGGTTGCACACAAGAATTCAAGAATGTCCGCATGTGCACTATGAAATCTTTCCGCAACTGCGTACACCTCTGTGCGATTGCATGTTGAGAGAATTACTACTTCGCGAATATCACTATGCTCAGACAAGTCCCGCAATGCACCAGACATTGCCGGAACCGGAATCATTACTTTTTCAAGCAACGTAACGGGACTCGTGTGGTAATTAACCCCAAGAACAACGATTGACATATCGAGCTACGCGCTCACCGGATCTATTTGAGTATCGGTGGAGACATCACGCCCATTGCCGTTTCGGCAATCTTCGTAATAGCTAAGTATTTGTAATTCAAGAGCAAGATCAACTTTGCGCACATGCACATCGCGAGGGACTGACAAAATTGTTGGCGCGAAGTTCATGATGGAACCGATGCCGGCACGCACCAACGAATCGGCTGCATCTTGTGCATGGGCTGCTGGTGTAGCAATGATGCCGATGCTGACCTTGTGCAACTGCACCACCTGAATCAGATTGTCAACATGGGTCACGGATACGCCGCCCACAAGAGTCCCAATTTTTGATTCGTCCTTATCAACCACGCCCACAATATGAAATCCACGTTCAGCAATACCGGTGAAATTGGCCATTGCTTGGCCCAGGTTTCCGGCACCAACGATGACAACAGGCCATGCCTGGTTTAGACCCAGTTCACGTTGAATCTGAACTGTAAGAAATTGCACTTCATATCCCACACCGCGAGTGCCGTAGGTTCCGAGGTACGACAAGTCCTTTCGCACCTTTGCAGCATTGACGCCAGCGAGTTCGGCGAGTTGCTCACTCGACGCTTGCGCAACATTTTCGTGGCCGAGTTCAACGAGAATGCGCAAATATATGGGAAGACGCCCAAGAGCGGCTTCAGGGATTCGGCGGCGGGGGGATTCCGACATGCATCCCCACGCTATTACTTCGTGCACGATTTCACGAAGTCCGTAGCCTCACGCCTAGCATTGGGACTGTGACCCTCAATACGGCGCTAGCTGCTGCCTCCTTCATTATCGCTGTGGCCTTTGGTCTCAGCACCTTTGATCGGTGGCTTCGCAGGCGTAGGCCCCACGAATTGGCCTGGACTATCGCATTGGGCCTCTTTGCGTTTGCTGCTCTGGCACTTTGGTGGGCGGAAGCTCGGGGCTGGAGTTCTGCCTCGTTTCGAGTCTTTTTTCTCTTTGGCGCTGTCATTAATGTGCCGTGGCTTGCCCTTGGCACGGTGTATCTCCTTGCTGGCCAACGCACAGGACGCATTGTCTCCCAATGTCTTTTGGTCTTCAGCGGATTTTCCACTGGCATTATCCTCACCGCGCCAATGAAGGACGCCATCAGTCCCGCAGAAATGCCACAGGGCAGTGACCTCTTTTCTGCACTTCCCCGCATTCTTGCTGCAGTCGGTTCGTCGCTCCCCGCGCTCGTCATTTTTGGTGGCGCTATTTGGTCGGCATGGCGTTTGATACGCGGCGCAAACCCCGCGCTGTCATCAACTGTTCAACGACAAGTGACATCAGCTCCAAAACTTGCACTTGGTAACGCACTCATTGCACTTGGTGCAGCCACCTTGGCTGCAAGTGGAACATTGTCTGGACGCTTAGGCGAAGACACCGCATTTGCTGTCACGCTCATGCTTGGTATTGCAATTTTGTTTGCCGGTTTCTTAGTGGCAAGTACTGCCACTCAAACACCTACCGTAAAGCGAAGCGCTGAACTTTTCCGATGAGGTTGCGCGGAAGCGCATCAACAAACAAAACCTTTGACGGGCACTTGTACCGAGCCAATTTTGTTCGACAGTAATCAATAATTGCATCTTCATCAAGATGGATGCCGTTACGAGTCACAACATATGCACGCACTGCCTCACCTGTATGCGGGTGAGGTGTTCCCACAACAACCACTTCTGCAATGTCGGGATGTGCACCAAGCACACCTTCGACTTCAGCAGGGTAAACGTTAAAGCCAGACACAATGATGAGATCTTTCAGTCGGTCAACCATGTACAGATGTCCGTCTTCATCAACCACAGCAATGTCACCAGTACGCAACCAACCATCACGCGTTAACACTCGCGCTGTTGCTTCCGGGTCGTCAAGGTAACCCGCGAAAATATTCTCGCCACGAATCCAAATCTCACCGCTGTCACCAACAAGAACATCGTCGCCGTTTTCGTCAACTAACCGAAGTTCAATTCCGGGAACAGTTCGGCCAATAGAACCAGGGATCCATGTCAAGCCAACAGAAGTAGTTACTACTGGTGCGGCTTCAGTAAGCCCATATCCCTCGTGTACTTGAAGTCCGAAACGAGCACTGATTGATTGACTGATTTGCTCTGGCAATTTCGCAGCACCAGACAATGCAATTCGCACTCCAGCAAAACCATTGGGTGTCGGATGATCAAGTTGCGCTAACGCCATCCACATACTGGGAGCACCAGGTATCACAGTGACCTTACGTTCAGCGATTGTCTCCATTGCCGACACCGGATCAAACCGTTGCACCAACACCACACAACCGCCGCCAGCAAATGTTGTGCCGAGCACAACATTAAGACCAAAAATATGAAACAACGGCAACACACCAAACGTGACATCATCTGGCCCAATATGCTCGGCAACATTTGTCTGGTGAATATTGGTAAGCAGATTGTTGTGCGTAAGAATTGCGGCCTTCGGTGAACCGGCTGTTCCGCTGGTGAACATGTACGCAGCAGGATGTGACGATTCAACTTCGACTACATCGGCTGGTTCACCAGACAACATGTCATCAATGGTGACTGCACCCGCAATTGTGTGGCCTTCAGTGCCAATGACAATTCGTACAGCAGATGTAGTGACAGAAGGAATAAGTTCCCACGCGGCTGCAGCAGAAGGTTCTACAACAACCACGGTTGGTTTGATAGCTAGTAGTTCGCCTTCAATTTCCGGAGCCGGGCTAGTGGGATTCAGGGGCGCAATGATTGCACCAATTCCAATGGCTGCGAAATATGAAACAACGAAATAACGGCTATTGCCACACAACAACGCAACGACATCACCCTTGCCAACATTCTCTCGAACAAGGGCCCCACGCATGCTGGCAATTTGCTGTCGCAATGTTCCGTATGTGGTGTTGCGACCGCGACTTACTAATGCGATCGATGAATCTGGATGAGGGTCAAGAATATGAGCGAGATTCATATTGTTCTAAAGCCTATTTCATCAACAGGAGATTAAGAATGCCTGCCGCCATGATGACCCCGATGAGGAGGGCGACGGTCAATGTTGTAGCAGGGCGCACGCACGTACCTTACTTCGCCGGCCGGATCGACACAGCAGACGTGGCTCCATCTACTTGCCCGGCGTAGACATACACGCCATCGCCAGCGCCAATGCTGAGTACTTCTGCAGCGGATCCTCTGTCGACAGCCAATGCCACCATGCCGTAGGAATCAGTGACGGCTCCAATCGCGCCAGCATCAATGTCTGCGAAATGCGAAGTCATTCGCGCGCTTCGAACATCATCGCCAATGACTAAACGAAGAACAGGTCCAAGATGCACTAAATCTTCTGGTCCGATGTTCAGCTGGCAATTGCCGTACACATCAACCCATGTCACTTCGCATCGCACACCGTCGCCATAGGTTGCATGTTTTTCATTGGTAGGTATCGGCACAAGACCCGGCATCACACTTGCCGAATCAACTTCTAAACCCACTTCTTCAATGGCGCCACCGTTACACAGGAAACCTGCAACGGGAGCAAAAATATCGCGACCAGCGAACGTGGTACCTGGTGCTTCAAAATGCAGCATGGCATTGCTTAATTCAAATACCCGCTCTGCCCCACCAGCCATTGCTGCAGCAGATGCCAACAACCCGTTATCTGGGCCAATCAGAACACCTCGTCCATTCGAAACTTCAATTGCAATTGCACGTCGTGTTGAACCAACACCCGGATCAACAACAGCAATCACAATGCCATCTGGAACATATTGAATTGCGCGTGCAAGAGCTAACGAACCAGCACGCACATCAAATGCAGGAACACCATGTGTGATGTCTGTAATACGTACGTGCGGTGCCATGTCAGTGATGACGCATTTCATTACGCCAACGAATTCATCGTTCAGGCCGTAATCAGTTAAGAGAGACACGTGTGTGTGCATGAGTTCACCATATTGGAAGAGAAGCGATTTGAGCTCAGACATACGGGAGGACCGGTGCCAACCCCCCGACGGCACCGGTCCTCTCGGCGCAGCTCATTGCTGAGCGCGACTCCCAGCATTGGTTTCCCGGTGCTGGTGACCTGTGTCACACACCATACACCCGTCATCTCCGAATAGTTAATTACCCCTCACTAAATTATTGTGAGATTTATTTGCCCATTTCAACACTGCGTGCGGCAGCTGCCTTCACCACGTTGTGCATAGTTTCACGAATGCCTGATGTCTCGAGAACTCCAAGCCCAGCAGCGGTTGTACCGTTCGGCGACGTAACCCGCTCACGCAATGTGGCCGGACTTTCCGTTGATTCTGCGAGCAAGATGCCAGCACCTTTAAACAACTGGCGCACAAGAACATCGGCAATACCCGCGGGTAATCCTTCGGCGCGCGCTGCATCAAGCAACGACTCTGCAATCAAAAACAGATACCCAGGGCCAGAACCAGCAACGGCTGTCACTACATCCATGTGTGCTTCATCAACACGAACCACAATTCCCACCGCACTCAACAAAGACTCTGCCCATGCAAGATCATCTTCCGTGCATTGCGTGCTGCCACAAATTGCTGACACACCTTCACCAACTAACGCAGGCGTATTCGGCATTGCACGCACTGCAGCAGTTTTTGCACCAGCAGCATCTTGCAATGTTGCAACAGAAATTCCCGCAGCAATGGAAAGAACGCGCGGAATTCCTAACGCGGCTGCTGACGCACATACCGTCGCAGCATCACCAGGCTTCACTGCAATAAGTGCACCCTCGCCTGTCACCACAGTGGCGCTAGTACGAACGCCAAATGCAGATTCCAGCGACGACCGTTTTTCTGCATCAAGTTCAACAACAGTGATGCTTGATACTTCCCACCCGTTAGCCACCAAGCCACTGACTATTGCAGTGCCCATATTGCCCCCGCCGATAATGACGAGCCGTGGTGTGTGTGAAGTCATACGTCAACACTAATAGCGATGGTGCCGAGGACGGGGCTGACTTCCCCGACCTCCCCGCCCCTCGGCAATTGAGATGTGGGCGAGGCCTAATGCTGTTTGGCAATTAGCTAGTCAGCAAAGTGACTGGCGAAGCCAATGCGAATGATGGTGGGGAAAATGCGCTCAACAGTGGCGTACAGGGTTCCGACCACGCGATCAAGCTCGTCTTCATCAACCATTCGTAGAGGCAGTTCGCCGCGCAAGAAAATGGCGTCTTCAATTCCGATGGAGAAATGAACACCCACTAGCGATTCATTGCGGCGTAGAACATGTTCATACAACTGTTCTGCATTTTCTTCAGGTGCCGGCATGACATACGTTTCGAACTGAAGCGTGCGCTGACCAAGTGTGAACCACACAGTTGTGAATTCTTTTTCTTCGCCATGCATGCGCACGTACCAGCGATATTCGTCTGGCTCACCGCGATCAACTGCAACGATTGTCTCATTGCGTTCCATCATGGTCATTAACCACGATGTGATTTGACGATCAAGTAATTCAAGATGTGTGTTGCCGAATAGCTCGCTCATAAGTGTTACTACTTACACACAACTCGGTCGCGCGATGTGAGATCTGTGTATGCACGGCGCAAACGGGCTGCAGCAAAGCTCCAGGTGTATGCCTTTGCGCGCTCTGCTGCTTGAACAGACATGTTTGCAGCAACTGACGGATCATCAAGAATTGTTGCAATGTGGCGAGCGAAAATATCTGGTTGACGATCTGGCACTAAGAAACCAGTGCGACCATCTTCAATGATGTTCAGAAGTCCACCGACTGCAGTAGCAACGACTGGAATTCCACACGCTGCTGCTTCTAAAGCAACAAGACCGAAACTTTCACTGCGGCTCGGCACCAAGACAACATCTGCAGCGCGGTAATACGTAGACAAAATATGGTGGGGTTGTGGTGCAACGAAACGTACTTGACCTTCAACCCCAAGTTCTTCAATGAGTGAATGAACATGGGCTAATTCGGTTTCGCCTTCAGTGCCACTTGCACCACCGACAATAAGAAGCACTGCATCTTTACGTCCAAGCTCTGCAAGTGAGCGCACTGCAACGTCAGCACCCTTTAATGGCTGGATACGACCAACGAACAACAACACAGGACCACTGCCAAGTTCAAGAGCTTTACGTGCGCCACGCTTATCGCCGGGTGCGAAG
>JBIISL010000057.1:0-11550 GCA_044341035.1 Ilumatobacteraceae bacterium
TTTCTTCTTGGCACCATTGCCCAATTCGGCACCGAAAACTGGCAGGACTACTGGACATCGCTGAAAACAAACGGAGTACATATTGCAGCCGACTGGACAACCGCGTACACCATTGATTTCTCTGGTTCATCCGGCAAAGGCAAGTACCCACTTGTAGTTAGCTATGGCTCTAGCCCTCCAGCTGAAATGTTGTACGCGGAAGAGCCGATTGATACACCACCCACTGCAGTCATTGAATCCACATGCTTTCGGCAAACCGAATATGTGGGGGCACTACGAGGAACGCGCAATCCCGCGTTGGCTGCACAACTGATTTCCTATCTTCTGGATATTCCATTTCAAGAATCAATGCCGCTATCACTTTTTGTTTTCCCCATCAACAAAAAGGCAACACTTCCAGAACTATTCACCAAGTTTGCTGTAGCGCCAACAAACCCGCTAACACTTGACCATGCCGACATCGAAGCGAATCGTGACTCGTGGCTGAACACATGGCGAGACATCATCTTGTGAAGAAGACAAAGACGCTTCTCATCGCCCCGGCTGTGTTTCTGAGTGTCTTTTTTGTCCTGCCGGTAACCAATACCCTCCTTCGCCACTTTCGCTTCTCGGAATTCAGCAGTGTTCTTAGCAATCAATCACTGCAAGGTGTTGCGTGGTTCTCTCTGTGGCAAGCCGTAGTCAGCACTATCGCAACACTCGCCATTGGCCTTCCTGTCACGTGGGCGTTGTCACGTTTTACATTCCGTGGGTCACGCTTTGCTCGAGGCATTCTCACTGCCCCCTTTGTATTGCCAGCCGTAGTTGTGGCTGCTGGCGTTTTAGCCATAAGTAACTCACAGGGAGTTTTCCCAATTCTGTGGGCACACGTTGTGTTCAACGTGTCAGTTGTATTGCGAATTGTTGGCCCACGGTGGACCATGGTCAATCACCACCTTGAACATGCTGCGGCCACCCTTGGCGCTCGACCATCACACGCGTTTACATTGGTTACGTGGCCTCAAATCTCTGATGCAGTCATTAGCGCCGCCACTCTGGTGTTTGTGTATTGCTTCACATCTTTCGGAGTCATTGCAATTCTCGGCGGCGTATCCCGACGAACCATAGAGAGTGAGATATTCACCCAAGCAGTGCGGCTTGGCAATACATCTACTGCAACCGCGCTTGCCGTTCTGCAAGCAATCATCGTAGGTCTCGTATTTTTCATCACGCGTCGAAGCGCTCGCTCACTGCCGCTATCTCTACATGTCAGTTCTCTGCAACCATTACGAACAAAACCACATCATCGCGCTACCCCGCCAATCATCACGGCTGTCGCAATCTTCATTGTTGCATCACCACTTCTAGCAACCATCTACAGATCACTTGTTGTCAACGGCCAACTCTCGCTATCAGCATGGCGCACAATTCTCTCAGGCACCTTGCCTGCTCTCTCTGTCTCACCACAATCAGTTATCACTACCTCACTCATGTTTGCCATCGCTGCTGCTTGCATCTGCATTCCTCTTGCACTCTTGGTGGCAACTACATCTGCACCACGTGCGCTGTTCTCGCTGCCTCTCATTGTCTCTGCAGCAACTCTTGGCATCGGCCTCATCATCACATTCAACACATCACCATTTGCATGGCGCTCTGAACGTTGGTTCATCCCAGTCATCCATGCAGTCATCGCTCTTCCACTTGTTATCCGCGCTGTAGAACCAGCCGTTAGAGCAATTCCGAATTCGCTTCACAATGCATCAGCCACTCTTGGCGCATCGCCGTTCACAACGTGGCGTCGAGTCGACCTACCGATGCTCAAACCGGCTCTACTACGTGCCACTGGTCTCTCTATGGCGGTCTCACTCGGGGAATTCGGTGCAACGTCATTCTTGTCGCGATCAGATTCCACCACTTTGCCTATTGCTATTGCCCAATTGCTGGGCAGACCAGGTGCCGCCACACAACAAGCTGGCTTTGCACTTGCTGCTCTGATGGTGCTCGTCACAGTGGGGGTCATGAGCCGTGCTTAAGGTTTCAAATCTTTCCGTTGCATTCGACAACACCGTCATTGTTGACAACGTCTCGTTCACTGTTCCCACCGGCGAAACGCTGGCAATCATCGGCCCCTCCGGCATTGGCAAAACCACCTTGCTTCATGCCATCTCTGGAATCACCCGCGTCTCCCATGGCACTGTTCATATTGACGACACTGATGTCACCTCGCTTCCCACCCACAAACGTGGCATCGGACTTGTCTCGCAAACGGGCGACCTGTTTCCCACCATGACAGTGAGTCAGAACATCGAGTTCGGATTGCGCATCTTGCGGATGCCGAAAGCAGACCGAACCGCACGTGTAAGTGAACTTCTTCAGCTAGTGAATCTCGCCCATCTGGCCCACCGAAACGTGGCTGATTTGTCTGGAGGAGAGGCCCGTCGCATTGCACTTGCTCGGGCGCTTGCTCCCCGACCACCGGTCCTTTTGCTAGACGAACCCCTCGCCGGACTAGATAAAGAGACTCATGACTCACTGATGACTGACCTCGCGCGAGTCTTGAAACAGACTGCCACAACTGTTCTATTGGTCACCCACGACCAATCAGAAGCAGAGTTTTTGGCAACTTCAATGATTGAACTAGCTCGCTGAATTTATTGGAGATCTGTTAACAGTCGATTGCATTCATGCACTGCGCGGTCAATTGCTGGAACTAAGTATTCACCACGTTCTATTACTTTTCCCGAACCGAAAACTAATGCAGTTGGCACTCTGCTGTTAAACCAACCAATACTCATGAATTGCCTTATCAATATAAACAGGGGCAGCGTCTGCAGCATCTGGTCAGAAAAATCACGGTGTTTTCTGTATTCACAAATAAATGAATCGAGAATTTCAGGGAAATTTATTTCAGCCGAAACATTGATCAATGCAACTGAGATGTCGTACAAATGGTACCCAAATGCGCAGTCATCAAAATCTATTGGTGAAAGAACAGAATCATGGACGAGAATATTCTGAGGAAGCAAATCGCCGTGAATGATGCCGTAAGTCTGAGACGAGATACCTTGATCCATCAGAATTGTTCGTAGTCGATCACGTGCCGCAAGAATTGTTTTTGATTGCTCTTGACTCATTTCTGGCATCTTCCAATATTGAGTCCACCAAGGTGAATCACCGAGTAATCCCTCGAGATCTAGCGAGTGTCGAGTAAACCCTTCTGGCATTTCCCACTGTTCAGAATGATTGTGTAGCTGAGCAATCAATGCGCCAGCGAGACCAAAGATTTTGATCTGATCAAATCCTTTTTCCGACATTAATTCTTGTAGTGGCGCACCTTCCAACCAAGTAGACATTCCCACATAACGGCTTCCATCAGTATCAAATGGCAGAAATGAGTACGCGTTTCCATCTCGCGTAACGAGGGGGTCTGGAACTCGAAAACCAGCATCACTCAATACCGCAGTCCAAAGATGCTCGCTTTCTAATTCATGTATGTTGTGGTAACCAGGCCTGTGAATACGTAACGCAAATGACTCGCCTTCAACCGTATTGATTCGATAGACAATATTTTCACTTGCAGATACAAATTCAAATGATTTGACTTGAACATCAAAATTAGTGATTGCGTCTTCAACGAATGAATTGAGCAAATCCCTATCTGTTTCAGTCATGCTCCGCCAACAGAACTTCTTTAAAGATATTCAAGAAATAGTCTGCGTGCTGTTTCTCAAACACTAGAGGCGGCCGAATTTTGAGAACATTCCCCATTGCTCCGGCATTCGAAAGAAGAATTCCTCGGTCACGCAAAATATTTGCCATGGCTGCAGCCCCCTCCGTGTCTGCCAACTTGGAGTCTCTGTCTTTCACCCATTCAATACTGATAAACAATCCGACCCCCCGAACATCTCCAATATGGGGACTCAACGGAGCGAGTTTGAGAATCTCATCCTTTAGATACGCACCGACACTTGTTATCTGTGCTGGTAAACCGCGTGATTCGATCTCTTCAATAACTGCCATGCCACAAGCAGCCTGAATTGGGCTGGATGCAAACGTGTTGAAGTATCGCTTCTGAGTCCTAAACATTTCGACATATTTAGATCGAGCTACACATCCGGCAAGCGGGATTCCATTACCCATTGGTTTGCCCATAGTCACTATGTCTGGCTCGGCTTCCATTACTTCGTAACCCCACCATTTTCCAGAACGACAGAATCCGGCTTGCACTTCGTCAAGAATGACTACTCCACCAGCAGCTCGAACCATGTCGGCTGCGCGCTTCATAAACCCTTTTGGAACCGTAGGAAGTCCCTCGTTGGCAAACAAGGAACACATAATGATTCCCGCCATCTTTATTCCTTCTGCTGCAAAGTCGTCTATGGCAGATTGCACCTCGGCCAAATACAAGTTGCACAAGTCTTCTTCAGTTACTCCGTCGACCAGCGGTCGATACATATTTGGAAAGGCAAAGGAATGCACATTCTTGCGTCCGCGTCGTGGTGAAAATGTTAAGGATCCGACAAGTTCACTGTGTCCGTGATACGTCGCATCAGTACAAATGAAACCTTCTCCACCGGTAACTATCTTTGCCATTTGCATTGCAATCTCATTTGCTTCGGTACCAGTACATGCAAAAACAACATTGTCGAGATGCGTTGCATGCACACTGAGAATTTTCTCTGCATAGTCAAGAACGCTGGTGGCGATATATCGGGAGTGAATATTGAGAGTTGATGCTTGCTTAGCAAGTGCTTCCACTACCCGCGGGTTACAGTGCCCTACCACTGGGATGTTGTTATACATGTCCAAATACTGGCGACCATCTGCGTCGTACAGCCAAACCCCATCACCACGAACCAGATGTACTGGAGAGTTATAGAACAGTGGTGCGCCCGCACCAAAAAGTGAGTCGCGACGAGCGACGAGTTCATTTGTATTCAATGTAATTTCTTTCTATTTATTGCGAAGTGCGAACGAAAACCGAACGCTCTTCTGGGTAATGGCACGCCACTTTGTGGCCGCCACCAACATCAACCAGTGCGGGTTCAACCGAACTGCACTGTTCGTCTGCTTTCCAGCATCGAGTTCGAAACCTGCAACCTGACGGTGGGTCTAGTGGACTTGGTACGTCGCCGCTGAGAATGATTCGACGGCGCGCGCGCTCAAGATCTGGGTCGGGAATAGGAGCTGCTGACAACAAAGCCTGAGAATATGGATGAAGTGGCGACTCATACACTTCAGCGTTGGAACCCGACTCCACGATCTTGCCCAAATACATCACGCCTACGTAATCGCTGACATGTCTGACAACTGCTAAGTCGTGAGCAATCAGGAGATACGCAAGACCCATCTCGTCTTTCAATTGTTTCAACAAGCGAATGATTTCTGCTTGAATACTGACGTCAAGAGCCGATACCGGTTCATCTAGCGCAATCAAATTCGGATTGAGGGCGAGCGATCTGGCTATTCCAATTCTTTGTCGTTGACCTCCAGAGAATTGAAATGGATAGCGGTCAAGATCTTCCGTACGAAGCCGAACCTGAAGTGCTAACTCGTTTACGCGCTGCTCGATGGCGCTTCGGTCATCGCCTCGGATGAGTAAAGGTTCACCAATAATGTCTCGAACACGTTGCCGCGGATTAAGAGAGGCCTGCGGATCTTGAAACACCATTTGGAACTGGCCGCGAAGAGGGACAAGTTCTTTCAAACTCAATGTGGAAATCTCTGTTCCGTTCATCTCAATGGAACCTGAAGTGGGTTCCAAAAGTCGAGTGACACAACGAGCAGTTGTGCTTTTCCCACAGCCAGATTCACCAACAATGCTGAACGTTTCACCCTGACGAATGTCGAATGAGACGCCTGAAACGGCCTGCACAACAGCAGTTGATCGGCGACCCAACGTAGACCTTGACTCAAAGTTCTTCACGAGATCACGAACTTTTAACACAATGGGCGCTTCCCTGCCTCCCATACTCAACCTCGCATAGTTCGTGAAATCGGCGAAACGTGACAGGCAACGGAACTCTTGTTTACTGGCCGCAGTTCAGGCTGAGAGATAACGCATTCATCCTGAACGTATTCACATCGAGGAGCAAAGGAACAGGCACTCGATATCTCAGTAAGAACTGGAGGCGAACCAGCTATCGGCACTAAATCATTAAATGGTTGATCGAGTCTGGGAGAGCACGCCAGTAATGCCCGTGTATACGGATGCTCGCTTTCATAGAACACGTCTCGGACGTCACCAGATTCAACCAATCTTCCGGCATACATCACACGCACTGAGTCAGCGATACCTGCAACAACTCCTAAATCATGAGTTACCAAAACAATTGCGAGATTTAATTCTTTTCTTAAATTCTCTAAGACATCGAGAACCTGAGCCTGAATAGTCACATCAAGAGCTGTTGTGGGCTCATCTGCGATTAACAATGCCGGACTATTTGCCACCGCCATCGCAATCATGATTCGTTGTCTCATACCTCCGGACAATTCATGTGGAAAACTTTTTAATCGTTCCTCTGCATGCGGGATTGAAACAAGCTCAAGAAGTTCCTTTGATCGTAAAGAGGCCTGTTTTTCTGTGCAGTCTTGATGTTCTATAACCGCTTCTGAAATTTGTCTTCCTACGGAAAGAACAGGATTGAGAGATGTCATCGGATCTTGAAAAATCATGCCAATTCCTTTGCCTCGAATCTTTCGCATCACTCGGGATGGAGCACCTAATAGTTCAGTCTCATGAAAAGTAACTGACCCTTCACATCGAGCATTTGCAGCGAGTAGCCCCATTGCGGCGAGCATCACTGTGCTTTTCCCAGATCCGGATTCTCCAACAATTCCTACGACTTCTCCGGGTCTAATTTCCAAATTGACATCACGCACTGCATGCACGGTCCCAGTTGGTGTCGCAAACTTCACTGACAAATTGCGTACCGAGAGAATCGGTTGCAGAGCGTTCACTTTGTTGCCGATCGTTTATCTAATTCATCTCTGACACCGTCGCCGAGGAAATTGAATCCGAGAATTATCGTGACGATTGCTAACCCGGGAGTCAAAGCCAACCACCACTGATAGAAATTCTGCGACCCCTCTGCAACCATCGTTCCCCACTCGGGCATCGGTGGTTTGGCTCCTAAGCCTAAGAAACTCAATGACGAGACCACCAGCACAACAAACCCGAAATCGGATGTCGCGTTAACCATTACCGGGGTCATAGTCAGAGGCAGAACATGTTTTCGCAGAATTCGTGACGTACCCGCGCCAATACTCACCGCAGCCTCTATGTGCTCACGGTTACGTATCGACATCACTTGCCCTCGAACTAATCGTGCATAGAACGGCCACCATGTAACTGATACTGCGATCATCGTGCTTGATGAACCGCGGCCCAACGAAGCCGCTATAACCATTGCGAATAGCAACGCTGGAAAAGATATGAATACGTCAGTTATGCGCATGATGAAGGAATCCAAACGACCTCCGATATACCCCGCTATCCCACCAACAATCGAACCAACTAAAACGGCAAAGATAATGACGACCACAGCAATTGGTATCGATTGCCTTGACCCATACATAACTCGTGAGAACACATCCCGTCCCAAGACATCGGTTCCAAAGAGGTGCTGAAAGCTAGGTGGCGACAGGCGCGCTCCAGTCTGTTCATACGCCTTATACGGAGCCCACAGATGCACAGTTGCCACCACGAGAAACCAAAAAACTGAAATGAATACACCAAAAGCAATCTGTGGGCGGCGAAGCGCGTGACGCAGTGCTGCTAAACGCGAGTTCACGTGAGGCGCACTTTAGGATCGACAATTCCATACAAAACATCTGTGACCAGATTTGCGGTGAGAAATATCAAAGCTCCCGTCATACACGTTCCGTATAACGCCGGATAGTCCAATGTCTGTGCTGCGTACACGGTGTATTGACCTAAACCATTCCATGAAAATATGTTTTCAACTAGCACGGCTCCAGTGAGAAGTGCAGCAAATGACAGCCCCAACAGAGTCAGAATCGGCAACATCGCGTTGCGTAAAACGTGGCCAAGGAACACCGCGCTTTCACTAATCCCTTTTGACCGAGCTGTTCTTACATAATCAGAATGAAGTTCGTCTAGGACGGTTGCTCGAACCGTACGCGCAACGCCACCCATAAGTGCCCATCCAAGAACAAATGAAGGAAGGAGAAGTCGCATTATCGTTTGTCTAAACAATGTGAAGTTTCCCGCTAGGAGCGAATCAACCGTATACATACCTGTTACATGAGCTGGTGCGTCGATTCGTGCCGGCAGTCGTCCAGGCCCTGGTAGCCAGCCAGTTTTGGCATATAAAAAGAAGAGAAGAACAAGTGCTGTCCAGAACACAGGTAGTGAAGCTCCAGCCACCGCAAAACCGCGTATGACGGAATCAACCCAGCGTCCCTTTCGTGCGGCAGCGAGAACACCAAGCAGAACTCCACCCAATCCTCCAAAAAGCATTGCACCGATTGCTAATTCTGCGGTTGCGGGTAGACGACGGGTTATGTCAGAGACCACGGGTTGTCTAGTGGTGATTGAAATTCCTAAATCACCTCCGACGAGATGACCCAGATAGACGAAATATTGATGGAAAATGCTCCCGTCAAGTCCCCACTTCACGCGAGCAGCAGCAACTGTGTCTGGATTTCCGGCTCCACGTAGACCAACAATTGACACAATTGGATCGCCTGCCAAACGTGACGCAAAGAAAGTCAAAGTGACGATGCCGAGAAGAACTAGCGGCATCGTCACTAAACGACGAAATATGTACCTTGACATGAACTTCGTTAAATTATTTTTACTTCAACAAAGTGACATCAAGTACACAGCATGGGCTGAGGCCAATGCCTGCAATATCTTTCTGATGGGCAAAGAGAACATGCGGGTTTAGAAGCGGAATTGAATAAGCATCATCGATCATCGCTTGACCGATTTCCTTATACAGTTTTCCTCGTTCTGTTATGTCCGTAATGGCAAGCGCCTTCGCCAAAGTTGCTGTTTGTGCCGCATCGTCATCAGCTGCAGTAACTCCGGTTGGGGCCCAACCGCCTCTGTTGCTGCCTGGCACGCGAGCAAAGTAAGTGATGTATTCAGAAGCATCCATATAGTCCGGAGCAAAGTACACATTTCCAAATGCGATCTTTTTAGCCAAATACACATCGGCATACTTAGCAGATGCAATAGGGACCAAATTGAGTGTGATATTGATTTTCTTCAAATCTTGCTGAATCTGTTGATACATCGTTGTCATTTGAACACCGTAAATATTGGCGTCAGCAAATTGTGCATCGATTGTAAAACCATCTGCCTTGCCAGCCGCGGTCATCAATTCTTTAGCTTTTTCAATATCTTGAGCGGGAAGTTCCAACCCCTCTGTGCCCGGCAAACCGTTAGGAATGCTTGTGGCTTGTAAACGTCCATAACCCGCAAGAGTGTTCTGCAACAGCCCGTTGTAGTCAATTGCCAAGCGAATTGCTTGCCGAACTTTTACATCCGTGAGATCCTTTCCTCCGGCAGCCCATGGCGCAAGATTCAAGTAAATAAAGTTAAAGGACTCAATCGGTTCAGCGACAATGTTCGAATCACCCTGTAGTTGGGTGAGCGAATCGAAAGCTATATTCATCGCAATATCGATGTCACCTTGCTGAAGCATCTGCAATTGCGTGGACGCCTCTGCCACATTTTTGATCGTGATAGACGGATATTTTGCTTTTGTACCCCAGTAATTTTCATTACGAGTAAGAGTGATGCTTTCGCGTGCTTTGTAATCCGTAATCGTATAAATACCACTTCCAGCAGAGTTGCCTTTATCGAACCATGCTGCGGCCTTGTCTAAATCTGCACCAGGGCCGGACTTAGCAAGCCCTAGTTCGGTTGCCATTTTTGAGTTGATAATGCTCATTCCCATCGCAGCAGCAGCGATGCTTAGGAAAGGTGCGTTGGGAGCTTTAAATTTTGCAATTGCTGTTAGCGGGTCTGGAGTGTCAACTACCAAAAGACCCGTGGGCATAAATGAAGCACCAGCCTTAATGTTCAAGATTCGTTCCCAACTCCATTTCACATCAGCTGATGTCACGGGAGTTCCGTCAGCGAAAGTTGCTTTCGGATTGAGATGGAAAGTGAATTCGGTGCTGGTGTCGTTCACTTCCCACCTCTCGGCCAAACCTGGGAGTAAATTTGATACGTCATTAGGATCGACATTTATCATTTGCTCGTAAGTCGCTTTAAGAATGATCATGCAGGTATCGCACCACATGCGCTCCGGATCAAGGGTCGTGATATCCACTGCACGAGCAATAATGAGGTCTCGTGCTGGTCCAGCCGCCGCAGCAGATGTGTCAGAACTCTCTGAACTGCCAGAACAAGCGACTAGGGAAAAAAGTAGAGCCAGCACTGCCACCGGCGCCAATCGTGATCTCGTTTTGTGGTCCGTTGATTTCTTTAATTGCGAGTACATAATGTCCCCCCGAACAAAATATGAGTGGCATCAATATGCGACATTTGTCACAGTACGACTAATGTTAATAATTGTCAAATTAGAGTGAGTAACACAATATGAAGCCTAAGAATCAAAACGTTGACGAAACATCCACCCCAGCACCCACGCTCCGGTTACGGAAGAAGGAAGCAACTCGCCTGGCGCTTATCAGTGCATCCCAAAAGTTCTTTGCAACCAAGGGTTACAACGGTACGACCCTCCAAGATATTGCCGATGAAGTCGGGGTTTCGACTCAAACTCTTCTGCGATATTTCGAGAGCAAGGCCCATCTCCGTATAGCAATAGTTGCCGATCGGACCGAAATGATTGCCGATGCACTAATTCACCGCAAGTCCAGCGCATTAGAGGTTTGGAAGGAAGTAGTAACCCTCCAAACGCAAAGTTTGATAGATCCGCCAGATATCACAATGGCCAACTACGTCGCCGGAGTGCGCCAAGACCGACAGGGCCTCGAACCCGACCCCGTCCTCGAAGGCTTAGACGGAGCCCAGAAATGGCGAATCATTGTGGAATTGAGCTACGCGATAGCCGGAGACCTAGATCTGCCATCAACAAACCCACATACCTCAGCTTTTGTCGGTGCACTAGTGGGTGGACGAAATGCCATCAACAACCAGTGGTACGACGGCGAAATCACAGATAACGAATTTCTCGATGCCCATCTCCACTTCATTGAGGATTGTTCCAAACGCTTTGGCGTGAACTGACATTTCATTTACTTAGTTAAATAGTGCCTTAAAACCTAATGAAACAGGGGTTTTTGAATAAATGGCATCCGTCAAGCACCTAAAACTCACTGTGCCGCCGAGCCTTCTATCCCCCACAGGCTCCTTTCACCAAACTGATCAGCACCTGCGGAACAGAAAAAGCGGCATTTACCCGAGTGACAAAAAAGTCAATGGATATCCACGATTTGAGTGCCCGGATGGAATAAGTTTTCGCTTATGAAGAAACGTGAACTCATCCAAGCAGTAGCCATTCACACCGATGTCGATAATAAGACAGCGGCCAAAATGGTTGAAGGAACAATCGACGTCATCCTTGCGAACGT